>JBEKVS010000133.1:0-14170 GCA_049513795.1 Occallatibacter sp.
AGCCGGGCTAATTCGGGCTGGAGGGACGCGGCAAAAAGAGCGATTGAGCCTGGAAATGTAGCAAGCGCATGGTACATGGAATTTGGGGCAGAGCAATATGCAACTATGCGGAAATCCTCAGCCATGCCAAGCAGCGTGGCAATATGCTCGCGAAACAGCAGCCTCGAATCGGCGAGGACAATCTTGATTGCTTGTTTATTTGTGACCATGTTCTTATCACTTCCCAATAGGAATCAATTGCTGAAGCTGTCAGATTTCTTTTCGTCGACGTCTTTCGACTCTCGTGGCTCGGCTTTGGATCCGCCGCTTCACCATGGACAAGTCGAATCTTGAATGACCTCTAGAATTGCAATCCGGGCACCATTCCGATGCTTGATATTGTCCGTATGTAAGCATCTGGTTATGAATATGTTGCGACTTCTGCCTCCAAGATGTGCAAGCCCCCGCAAGTCGCAAGTCTAGATTTTCGACATGCATTGTCGGAAATCTGAACAGTCCGCGAATGATTGATCTTTCGTTTCGCTGAATCAACGGGGCGTCTGCCAAACGCTCGGAGGCTTTGAATGGTTTCAGATACGAGCACGCGAGAGGCCGATTCGTAGGACGCCGGAGGAAGAGATTAAAGGCGAAGTTGAGCCTCAAAGAACTCGTTCACCGCTCAACGAAAGCTAACTGCTAGTTGACGAGTGTCGACACAATGCCAAACAAGCGGATTCTCATCCTCGACGATCACACAGACGTTGCTCAGACGATCCAATGGATGGCGGAGAGCCTCGGCTTGGAAGCGCAGTTCGTAACCAACCCTGAAGAATTCTTCGAGAAATTGTCTACATCGCGTCCAGACTTTATCACTCTAGATTTAGTTATGCCAGGGCTCGATGGAGTCGAAATCATGCGGCTCCTGGCGGAGCGCAAATGTCGAGCAAAGATCATCATCTCAAGTGGAATGGGTAGCAGGGTCTTGGAAGCTGCTCAGCGATCTGCAGCGCAGCATGGCTTGGATATCGTTGGGGTCCTCTCAAAGCCAATTTCGAAAGGGGCATTGCATTTTCTGGTTGGTGAAGGAAGTGAACGCAGACCGCCGGCGATCGTGGAATCAAACTCTGCGATCCCCGAAGAATCCGGAGCTAGAAAGGCAGATTTGGAATCCGCACTCGAGCGCGACGAATTCTTCGTAATGTACCAGCCAAAGATTGGTTGCAGGAACAGTAGACCAGCTCGTTACGGTGGCAAGAGCCCAGAGTTCGGGACCTATCGCGTCTTTGCGGAAGGCTTCCACTACGACAGTCTCCCGGCACTTAATGGACTCGACGGCAAGGATGATTGGCGCCTTGTCCACAGTGGATTCCGGGTTGATACATCTCTCTCTGCGGAAGATTCGATGACCACCGAGGGAGAAGCGTACCAGGGTGCAGCGGGAGAGATGGCCACGGCTCCCATGTCCCTGATACCACCGGAAACCGAGACCATCTCCCTGCGCGACGTCTACTCCGGATGGAATCTGCTCTCCAAATGGACTCACACGATCTCTCCGCAATCACAGACGTCACTCCAAGTCTATTTCGATCGCACCAATCGCGGTGACACAACCTACGCTCTGGGCGTTAATACCTTTGATATCGACTTTCAGCACCACGTCGCCGTGGGGACGAGACAGGATGTGGTGTGGGGGCTCGGCTACCGCTTTAATCCGGATCACACCAGCCCAACCCTGCGCATCGTCTTCACTCCTCAGAACCGCAATTCCCAGCTCTTCAGTACATTCGTGCAGGATGAGTTCACAGTCCGACCAGAACGTCTTCACGTGAGCCTTGGAGCACGTGTCGAACACAATGACTACACAGGATTCGACTTCCAACCCTCTTCGCGGATGACGTGGACCCCTGACGACAAAAATATGATCTGGGGCGCGATCTCTGGTGCTGACCGCACTCCTTCCCTAAGTGATACCTCTATCCGGGTTAACTACGCCGCCTTGCCTGGTCCAGGGAATATGCCTACGCTCGTTAGTCTGTTCGGTGATCCAGACTTCAAAAACGAGCACCTTACGGCGTTCGAGGTTGGAAACCGGAACTCATGGACCAGCACCCTCTCAATAGACTCGACCGTTTTCTACAACCGTTACCGCGATCTCGTTTCGGTGGAGCCTGGAGCACCGAGGCCTGAGACGAATCCAGGTCCGCCGCATCTGCTCGTTCCCAGCTACTTTAGCAACGGACTACATGGAGAGACCCACGGACTGGAGCTCTTCGCTAACTGGAAAGCGGCAAGCTTCTGGACTTTAAGCCCTGGTTATTCATTTTTTTCCATGCATCTCCACCCGTTTGCAGGAAGCCAGGATTTCACGGATGCTGCCGGAACTGAGGGCGGTACTCCAGACCACCAGGCACAGTTGCGTTCCGGCGTAACTCTCCCCCACAATCTCGAATGGAATGCATCGGCATACTTCGTCAACCGGCTCCCAGCCGTTTCCATCCCGTCGTACACTCGCGTCGACACGGACTTGATCTGGAATGCCGGAGAACGAGTCTCGCTTAGCGTTGTTGGGCAGAATCTCGCCAAGAGTGTTCATCCTGAATATGCCGGCCCCAGTTCTACCGAACAAACCGACTTGATACGTCGATCCGCGTACGCCAAAGTTGTGTGGTCTTTCTGAAAAGGTGCCTGCTTTGTTTTCTATATTTCAGAACTCGGTAAAGGCGACTCAACGAGCCCTGACTTTGGCTTCGATCTCCATTGTCATCTCGGCGGTTCTGATCGTTTTACAAGGGCTGCAGCCAGCATGCGCTCAAACTACAACCGATGAGTACAAGGTCAAGGCTGCATTTCTCTTCCATTTCGCGCTGCTCGTCGACTGGCCGTCTGATGCTTTCAACTCCGGAGACCAATCCTTCAACCTGTGCATCTTCGACGATGAGCCGCACGTCCAAGAACTGCGAAGCACAGTGGAGGGCAAACAAATCGGCGCTCGTGTTGCGCATGTGCGCTTGCTGAGTCAGACGCAATCTGCCCAAGGCTGCCGCATTCTCTTCCTAACCCGGGATGAGGATTGGCGTCAGGCCGCAGTTCTTAGAAGCTTGCGCGGCCAACCGGTTCTAACCGTCGGTGAAGCCGATGACTTTCTCTCCCAGGGCGGGATCATTCGGCTGCGCCTTGAAAAGGACAAGATCCGCTTCGATATCAACGTGGACGTTGCCGATTCATCCCACCTCAAGATCAGCTCTCGGCTCCTTCTTCTCGCCAGTTCAATAACTCTTGGCGACAAACCGAAAGGCGGACAATGAAGTGATGTTGGTCAGAAACTTATCCATCCGCTTCAATCTCACGCTGCTGATCCTCTTCGCCAGTGGACTCGCAGTGTTGCTTGCCTCTTTTGGCTTCGGCATCTACGAACGCGCAAATTACCGTTCCAGCGCCGTTCGTGAACTGACTGCCCTGGCCGATACGCTTGGCGCCAATTCTGCTGCTTCTCTGGCGTTCGAAGATAAGAAGGCCGCCCAGGAAATGCTCGGAGCATTAGCCACGGAGCCGCACGTCCTCTTTGCCTGCCTCTACGATGACGATGGAAAGAGCTTTGCAGAGTACCGCAGCCGCAATAGCGATCAGAATGGATTCATCCTTCCTGGCCTGCGCCCAGATGGTCCCTATTTCAGCCGCAATTCCCTTGTACTCTTCCGCGGGGTTCTACTCAATGGCCAACGGCTGGGATCGATCGCCCTGGTTTTCGATCTCAGCGACCTTCGCTTCAAACTTTTTGAATACGCGAAAATCGCCGCGCTCGTCCTACTACTCTCGATTCTCGTCACCCTTCTGGCTTCATTGCGTCTCGCTGTTTCGATCGGTGCTCCCCTCGTTCAACTAGCCGCCGTCGCATCTCATGTCTCGACTACGAAGGATTACTCCATCCGCGCTAAAAGCGGCGCGGGCGGCGAAACCGGGCTCTTGATTAGCTCGTTCAATGAAATGCTCTCCCAGATCGAATCGCGTGAGCTTGCACTCAGCGAAGCACTCAAGTCGCTGCGGGCAAGTGAGGAGCGGTATGCCCTTGCCGCGCGGGGCGCGAACGACGGACTCTGGGACTGGGACCTAGTTTCGGGCGAGATTTATTTCTCTCCACGCTGGGATAACATGCTCGGCTATTCCGTGAGCGGGGTTTGGACCAGCCCTGAAGAGTGGTTCCATAAAATTCATGCACACGACCTTGAACGGGTGGTTGCGGAGATTAAAGCACATTGCAACGGTGAAACTGGAGAATTTGTCAGTGAATATCGCATGCGTCACGGATCGGGCGACTATGTGTGGATGCTCAGTAGCGGTATCGCTTTCCGGGATTCGGAGGGGAAAGCCATTCGCATGGCGGGGTCGCAAACGGACATCACGGAGGGCAAAATCTCTGACCCGCTCACCCAACTTCCGAATCGCCTTTACCTCATCGACAGGCTTCAGTCCGCAATAGATAGTGCCGAGGAGCAGGGCACTCTGTTCGCCGTTCTATTCCTCGATCTTGACCAGTTCAAACTGGTCAACGATAGCTTGGGCCACACGGCGGGCGATGAACTCCTCGTTGATGTTGCCGGACGGCTGCGCTCCTGCATTCGCTCAAACCCCCGCGGAGCCGGGCAGGGAAAGTCAATTGTTGCGCGCGTTGGCGGAGACGAATTTGCCATTCTTCTCGCCCAAATCCACAGCGAGGCCGACCCCGCTACAGTCTCGGCGCGAATTCTAGAGCGGCTCGGCGAGCCATTTTTACTGGAGGGAAGACGGATGTTTGTCTCGGCCAGTATCGGGATCGCTCTTAGTTACACCAGCAATACACCCGAAGACCTACTCCGCAATGCTGACACCGCGATGTATCAGGCCAAAGCCAACGGCAAAGGGCGGGCAGAGTACTTTAACGAGGCGATGCGTGAACGGGTCATTTCTCGAATTGAGACCGAATCCGGTTTGCGCAAGGCAATCGACAATCATCAACTTGTCCTTCATTACCAGCCGATCGTCTCGCTCAGTAACGATCGCATCTGTGGATTCGAGGCGCTTGTCCGTTGGAATCATCCGGAACGCGGGTTGATCTACCCTGGAGAATTCATTCCTGTTGCCGAGGAAAGCGATCTCATCCTTCTTCTTGGGCGCTGGGTTCTACACGAATCTTGCCGGCAGATGGCCGAATGGCACAAAAGTCTGATCTCCGACTCTATGGTCACGATCAATGTCAATGTCTCCACGCGCCAGCTATCCGATTCTCGGTTTGTAGAGGATGTCGAGTTAGCACTGGCCGAGTCCGGGCTCGATCCGAAGGCCTTGTCGCTGGAGGTAACAGAAGGGTCTCTCATGGGGAACACCGAGCAAACGCTGGCTACGCTCGCAAGGTTGAAAGCGATCAATGTTCGGCTTGAAATTGACGACTTCGGCACCGGTTATTCTTCATTGAGTTACCTACAGCAACTTCCCTTCGATACGCTCAAAATCGACCGTTCCTTTGTGCACGAAATGAGCGCCGGAAATGATAGCGCAGATATCGTGAAGGCGATCGTGGAAATGGCTCATTCGCTCAGATTGAAGGTTATCGCCGAGGGAGTCGAGACTCAGGAACAACTCTGTCAACTTCGTGAACTGGGCTGCAATTCCGTTCAGGGTTTCCTGTTCTCAAGACCAGTCAGCGCAACCATCGCCCGAGAGATCTTCAATGAGGCTCTCGAAGCCAGCTCCGCCGTTCGTGAGACCCCAACAGCTAGTGTAGTGCGTCGTAATTAATAATCGTTATAGGCAACGGGACAGAAACGACTCGAGCAACCCGTCCGCCCTGAATCCGATCGACCCGAGGGATGGCTGCGGATAAGGTCAATCGGCATACTGAACGCTTAGCTGCGAGCAAAGAAGCGCTTGGGATTACATACGGTGATCGCGTGGATCTCCGGCTTGGAAACGCCGAGTTGCGTAAGATAGGGAATCGTCTTGCGAGTGATGAACAGCATTCCATCTGGAGGATCAATTTTGTCCCTCCATTCTTTCGCTTCCTCCGGTAGCAGCGAACCCCCGAACTCTGAATCTTGTGAGAGGAAGATTCTGTCAGCGAAGCCTGCGTCGATAAGCAGTTTGATACATTCCGCGCGTCTTTCAAATGACGGCTTGAAATCTGCGCTGATTCCACGATGAACGTGGTCCATGCCTAATGAATAACCACGCCTCACGAGGCCTAAGAAGTAATCTATATTGCCGCTATCGTCGCTGTGGTCAAAAGACACCCTTGCGGGATTCATACCCTCGTTCTCGAGGATGACAGCAATACTCTCGCCAGCGCGATGGGCTGCGTCAGTGTGAATACGAATTGGCAACCCGGTCGCCTTGCTAGCCCGCACCGCCGCCCGCAAACCTATTTCTTCAAGGGCGCTAACGTTATTGGTTATGACTCCTATCTTGATGACGCCTGCTTTGATGCCGGTGTCCTCAATTCCCTGTTCCATTTCCTTTAGGAAGAACGCGGCAAGACCTTCAATCTTGCCTGCCGGCATTGATACACCTGAAACTTTCGGCGGGAAAAATCGCTGGCCAGTGCATGCGATCATGTTGATTCCAGATTTGCGCGAGACCTCTTCGAGAAAGCGAATGTCGCGCCAGACATCATAGGTGGTCAGATCGACGATGGTGTTGACGCCTGCAGCTCGTACCAGTTTAAGTTTTTCGACGGCTTTGGCGACAAATTCTGCCCTGCCACCCCAAGCCTTTGGCCATTTGTTCAAATAGTATGGCCCATCGGCAATATGCTCGTGAGGGAGAGTAAAGCCAAGCCTCGACGCATCGATCGGACCGAGCACAGTTTCGACCACACCCGCGTGCGCGACATTGGGCCCGTCTTTGCTGGCGTTAGCTCTCGCAGCGTGAGCGATACGTAAAGATGCCGCAGCTGCGACACCCGCAGCCGTTGTTCGCAAGAGAAATTCCCGGCGCGTAGTCATAAGTCCTCGTATGAAGGCTGGCGATAGTCTATTTGATCAGCGGCAAATCGATAGTGCGTCATAAATAGTGACCAGTGTAAGCGTGCTCCCGTCCAATAGTCAGGGGGCCCTAATGCGGATCGCGCCAGCCGTCTTTTTGACTCCGGACCAGCGAGAGGTGCTGCAACAGCACGCACGGAGCCGCTCGCATGCGGCGCGTGTGGTCGAGCGTGCTCGTATCGTGCTGCTGGCTGCCGAAGGCCGGCAGAACCAGGAGATCGCAGCGGTGTTGAAGATCACCGAGAGAAGAAGGCGGCGCGGTGGAGGGGAAGGTTTCTCGCCCAAGGCATGGCCGGACTGGAGCGCGATGCGGTGCGACCGGGCCGTCCGACCACAATCGCCGCCGCCACGGTGCGGCGCGTGGTGCGCATGACTACCCAGCAAAAGCCGCCCCATGCCACGCACTGGTCGACACGAACGATGGCGAAGGCCGTGGCCATCAGCGAGGCCAGCGTGCGCCGCATCTGGCGCAGCCACGGGCTGAAGCCGCACCGGGTCAGAAGCTTTAAGATCAGCAACGACCCGGCATTCGCCGAGAAGCTGGAAGACATCGTCGGCCTTTACCTCAACCCGCCCCAGCATGCTCTGGTGCTGTCGGTCGACGAAAAAAGTCAGATTCAGGCACTGGACCGTACCCAGCCTGGGCTGCCGATGAAGAAGGGCCGCGGCCAGACCATGACCCACGACTATAAGCGCAATGGCACCACCACGCTGTTTGCCGCTCTGAACACCGCCACCGGCGAGGTCTACGGCCTGTGCCAGCAGAGGCATCGCCATCAGGAGTGGCTGAAGTTCCTGCGCCTGATCGATCAGGCCGTAGACGCGGAAAAACAGATCCACATCATCTGCGACAACTATGCCACCCACAAGCACCCGAAAGTCCGGGGTTGGCTCAGCAAACATAAGCGCTTTCATGTGCATTTCACGCCGACCTCGGCCTCCTGGCTGAACATGATTGAACGTTTCTTCCGTGATCTGACCGAGAAGCGCATTCGGCGCGGAGTCTTTAGAGATCTGGAGCAGTTGATCATGGCTATCGGCGACCACATCGACCGCCACAACGAAAATCCACGGCCCTTCATCTGGACCGCAACCGCATCCGATGCCTTGGCCAAGGTCAGCCGCGCCCGCCGCGCCCTCGATAATGGTCACTCTGCGTGACGCACTGCACTAGTGCGCCGTACAGCCCAAGTCGCAAGCCGGTCGAGTACTCAGGCTCATGTTCCAGGCATTTTGCACCGGCGGAGAAGCGAACAGGCGATCCCGGCTTGCCCTTGCATTAGACCACGTTAAACACTGTGTGCACGCGGTGAACGACAAATAGCAGTAAGGCAGAGGAAAGCGCCTCGAAGGAAAATCCAAATTTGAGTCGCAGGAATTGAGTTTTTCACCTCTTGAACCGGTTTGCCTGTGGGGACTTTTGCCGGTTGGATCCCGATCCGCGAATTTACAGGGAGCGTCGTCGCCGCATGAATGCTCAGCGGCCGGTATGTCGGGCTATATTTGGGGGGTACTCGATGAAAATCTTAACGGCAATGTCTTTGTATATGAATAGCTTGACGATTTAGCATGAATCCTGCAGCCCCCGCCCGCTTGGCCCGTCTGATCGAGCGCTTCACTAAAGTCCTCCTCAGGGTCAGCCGCCCCGGTTATGCCAAGACACCGAGCGGCCCCCTCTGGGAACTCCATTTCCTTTCCACTCTTTCGCTTATTGGCATCTTCATTATTTACCTGCTGCTCTATCCGCTTACGGCGCCCGTCCCACGCTCGACGACAGCTTTCTGGGCGGAGATCGCCCTTTTGTGTACTTATCGCGGGAGCTTTCCTGGCGGCGATCGCGGACGCCGGTTACGAAAGCTCCATTCCCGGAGTTCGTTGTCGCTGGGCTCCAAGTGTCAAGGTGGACTTTCGTCGTGCTCACCCTGAGCCTTGCAGGCCTTTTCCTGTGGGCTTTGATCTACGATCACCATCTCAACACCGTCAGGCTGGAAATGGCATTTCCTACCCTCGGCTCAATTCTCGTCCTCGCCGACTTTTTCCTTTGGTTCTTCAGCGGAGCCGCCTTCTTCCTCGATCGTTATCGTATTCCCGTCCTCACGACAGTTCTTGCCGTCATCTTCATTCCCAAGGTCGTTGCTCCGCCGGTTTCCGAGCTCCTTGCGCGTCACAATTATCCTTGGCTGGCCCAGGTATTCGACTCCGACCACTACGACACAGTTCGGAAGCTCGACAGGCCCGTCGACCTCAATTCAATACCCACCCCCGCCCGTGTTCTCCAACTCCGGGTGACCGACTCTGATCAGCCATATATCATCGTTACCGCCTCCGGGGGCGGCATTCAGGCCGCTGAGAGGACCTCTCAGATTCTCGCAACCCTTGAAGCTGACTTTGCCGAAGATTCACAACTGCGATCGGCCCACTACACTTTTCACGACCACTTGCTCCTCGCGAGCGGTGTCTCCGGCGGCAGCGTCGGCCTCATGCCCTTCCTCCTCGAATACACCGCCCGCGACGACGCGCATCCCGGCACCACGTTTTTTCCCGCGCAACCACCCGCACAGGTTCCCAGCCAGCCCAGCCTGGCAGACCGGATCACCGCGCCCACTGGTTGTTCCAGCCTTGAGGCCGTGGGCTGGGGCCTTTCCTACCACGACATATATCGCCTGATTACCCCAATTCGCATACCCGGCGGGCTCGACGTTGACACCGAGCCCGATCGAAGCTGGGCACTGGCCGCTGCTTTCAACCGAAACCTGAACGACATACACTGCAAGAGCAACCGCGAGCTATTCACCGGACTGCCGCCGATCAGCGACGGCAATGGCCTCACGCTCAAGAGCAGCGCGGATTTGCTTGCCAAGGGTGCCCTCCCTGCCTTCACCTTCAACACGACAGCCGCCGAGACCGGCAGCCGCTTCCTGCTCTCCGACTATTGGGTTCCAGATCCGTCCACCGGTATCAACTTACCTCCCGGTTATGGGCCAAATCCTCTAAATGACTTCATTCCCGCCGAGTCCTTCCTGCAAGCGTACGCCAGCGACGGGCATCCCTATGGCAACATCTCTGGCAGGCCTCTTCTTCACGCTGATTTGCCTCTCGCTACCGCAGCACGACTCTCCGCAACCTTTCCGATCGTGTCCTCCGGTACTCGCATTCCGCCCGCTTATACCGCCCACGCCTACCATTTCCTAGATGGTGGTTATTTCGACAACGACGGGACCGCTTCGGTGATCGAGTTCCTCAAGTCCGCTCTGCCGAAGCCGGCCCTCGTGGCTTCGCCCCAGCCGAGCAAGAAGCTCAAGCTGCTGCTAATCGAGATCCGCGACGATGACGGCAAAGAAGTCACCACAGACTCGGATGACCTGGCCCACCAGAACGCAAATGTGGATGACACCAACGAGCTGCAAGCGCCACCCTGGACGCCCATTACCCAGCTTACTGGCATCGCCGAAGGCCTCTGGAACGCGGGCCATGTCAGTATCGCCCGCCGCAACCGCCGCGAGCTATGCGTCTTCGAGGAGGCTCATCCCGACGTTGAGATCCATCATATTGTCTTCACTATTCCCAGCGGCACAGACAACATTTCCCCCCTGAGTTGGAGCCTGACTTCGGGCCAACTCGCCTCCATCACAAGTAGAGTCGCAACAGAAGAGACCAAGGCGGCGATTGCGGCAAGCATTAGGTGGGTTAAAAATATCCGATTGAAGAGTGATGACCCCGAATTGGGCCTCTGCAAGGCGTGGGTTGAACCAAGCTCCTCAACATTCATCAAACTGATCGGCCAATAATGGATACCTTCCGCTTCAAGGCTTGCAAGAACCAGGCTGCCGATAGGCTTTGTAAATCCCAGCTGAACACTTGCGCCGACAAAGCTTCGCGCTAACTCCCGTTGTCCTTGATTCGTTTGCTGAGCGGTTCCCGGTGGCCGTCTGCTTCACGAATATGCCACTCCATGCCGTGCGTCGAAGTACTTACGTCAACCAGTCCTTGAGTCCAATTCGCAAGCTCTAAGCGAGGCAATCGTACATTTGGCGCATTATCTCGACTCAAAGAGCCCTTTGACAAATTCAGAGTAGTACCTATTTCTTCGAACTATCCATTCGCGCTGGATCCGTCTGCGGCCACTGCCTGCGAGCAGATCGAGCTTAAGATGGATTCGAAGCGGTTCAAATCGTTTTCGCCATGGGCGAGAAAATCGGCATCCCGAGTCGGGCGATGTGGTCGCGGTAGGGGCGACCAGCGATGTTCGTCCATACCGCGACCCGAAAGCAGATACTGAGAACTTCCTTCGATCTCAATGTCTGCTCTATAAGAACGGCCTGCCGCACAGGTCGAAGATCACTCCGTCACAATCATTGACACAGTTGAGCTGCGGCATCCGTATCCCGTATGAACCATCATCAGTTCCATACGCATGCCCGTGAGGAGATCCCACTTGAAGCGTTTTTGTGCCCTTCCCCTCCTGCTACTGATCCTCTGCGGAGCAAAATTGGCTCTTGCGCAATCCACAGACGCAACCATCAGCGGCGTAGTCGTTGACCCCGCAGGCAGGGTCATCCCCGGAGCCGCAATCGAGATTGTGAATGATGCGACCGGTGTGCATTATTCAAGTGCGACAAACGAGACCGGAATCTATTCGGTCACGATTCTCCCTCCAGGCCAATATCGCCTTCAGGTATCGAAAGCCGGCTTCAAGACCCTGATTAAGCCCGGCATCATTCTCAACCTCCAGAGCGCTGTTGCATTGAACTTCACTTTACCTCTCGGCGCGGCTTCGGAAAGCATCACGGTTGAAGCTGGGACCTCGGAAATCAATACAACCGACGCCTCTGTCAGCACCGTGATTGATCGCGTTTTCGTCGAGAATATACCCCTGAATGGACGAAGCTTTCAAGACCTGCTAACCCTCTCGCCAGGGGTCTCTCAGGTCGCGAACTCATACGCACCGGGTTACGGCGCCGGCTACAGCGGGGATATTGTCGTCAATGGCCAGCGAACAGAAGAAAGCCAATATATGGTGGATGGGGTGAGTGCCAATACCGGGACGATGCCCGGTCGATTCGGGGACGGCGCAGGAGTGTCGGGAAATGTTCCGGCGCTTACCGCATTGGGAACGACGCAAAGCTTGACTTCCATAGACGCACTGCAGGAATTTCGCAGTAGCACTTCGACGTACTCGGCCGAATACGGTCGAAGCCCAGGGGGACAATTCTCGTTCCGCACACGATCCGGAACGAATGACCTCCATGGAGGGGTTTACGACTATCTGCGCAATGACGCACTGGACGCAAACAATTGGTTTAACGATTTCTATGGTTACCCGAAAGGGAAAGAGAGGCAAAACGATTTTGGCGGAACTCTCGGCGGGCCACTGATCCTGCCGGTGGTCTACAACGGCAAGGACAAGACCTTCTTCTTTGTCTCGTATGAGGGACTGCGTCTCGATAGCCCGCAAGCTGCGATACCCGTTCTCGTCCCGGATGACACGCTTCGTCAGCAGGCACCCATCGCAATTCAGCCTCTACTCAATGCCTTCCCTGTGCCAGACGGCGGAAGCGACGGGCTCGACGATGGATTTGCATACTACATTCAGTCGATCTCATATCCCTCCAACTTAAACAACACGAGCATCCGAGTGGATCACTCTATCGGCGGGAGGCTATCCATTTTTGGCCGCTACGCCGACAGTCCGTCCGCAACCACGATGTATACCGCGTCCGTGCAGCAGCTTACCAAGATGACCTCCCAGACAGCGACGTTCGGAAGCACATATTCCCTTGGCCCGCACCAGTCGAACGAGTTCCGCTTCAACTTCACCGAACCTTCCGGTATTGCATTACAAGCATCAACGAATCTGGGCGGGGCCACACCTCTGAATCTCAGTACGTTGCCAGGCTCAAACAATTCACCTTTTCCTGAGAGCGGAAGTTCGCTCAACGCAGTCTTCACGTTCGCATCCTTTACGTCCATTGGTCTCGAGAACCTACCATCCAACCAATACCAAATCAATGCAACGGACACCCACACTTGGCTCTTCGGAAGACACAACATGAAGGCCGGGGTTGACTGGAAAAGGCTCGCGACAAAGTTGCCGGCAGCAAACCCCGACGAGGAGGTTGCCTTCACGAGCGAGTCTCAGGTGCAACAGAACCTACCGTCCCTGGCTCAGGCAAGCGCCATCGTGACGAATCACGCTGAACCGATTTATATCAATTTCTCGAGTTTTCTTCAGGATGATTGGAAACTGACATCCAGGCTCGCTCTTTCGCTCGGACTGCGCTGGGACGTTAACCCGGCACCAACCGATGCCGAGGGACCTACTCCCTACACCGTTACACAAGTCACCGATCTTCTTACCACCGAGCTAGCCCCAAGAGGGGCTCCGCTATGGAGAACGGACTGGGCCGGATTTGCTCCCCGATTTGGCCTCGCCTACCAACTTCGACCGGCGTCTCGACGCAATACGGTTCTTCGGGCTGGCTTTGGGGTGTTCTATGACACCGGGAACGCCGAAGGCAGCTTGGGGTACTCGGGAATCGGCTTCACCAGTTCCCTGCAGTATTCATCCGCAAGCTTTCCACTCACGTCGGAACAGTTAACGGTGCCCGCTCCGAGCGCTGCAAGCCCGTACAGCACCGCAGTCGTCGGGTTCGATCCGAATCTCAGGCTTCCTTACTCTTTGGAATATAGCGCTGCGCTCGAACAGGCCTTTGGCACGCGTGACAGTTTCACAATGAGTTACGTCGGATCGGGGACACGAAAGCTCCTCACTCAGTTTCTTACATATCCGGGCGCTCTCGGTAATCAGGCATTTGCGCCAAGTACAGTTCTCCAGCTAACCCAGGGTCGAGCGTCATCCAGCTACAATTCACTTCAAGCAAAATTCCAGAGAGATTTGTCTCGGAACCTACAGGTGCTCGTTTCCTATACTTGGTCCCATTCAATCGATAATGCCTCCAATAACTTCGGCATTTACTATCTCCTTCGCGCCAGTTCTGATTTTGACGTCCGGCACAGTCTTCAGGCGGCGATCACCTATCTGCAACCCCGAGTGAGGTCATCCTTCCCGATGACACGTCTATTTGATGATTGGGGATTTGATTTTCGCCTTCAGGCCAGAACTGCGGTGCCGGTCGACATCATCGGCAATCAAGAGATTAACCTGAGCACCGGACAAT
>JBEKVS010000134.1:0-14038 GCA_049513795.1 Occallatibacter sp.
GAACACACCCTGCCGGGCGGTTCGCCCGCAAGGGCCTTCGTCTGGATGCAAGGCCACGAGTACGCCAACTTCAGCAACTATCAAATCCAGCAGATGTTATTACGTGGAATCGCCTGGGCCGCAAAAAAGCCGGTCGACGAGCTCGTCGACTACATCCCACCCACGCCACCACGCACGAGCGCACCCGCCCCAGCCAGGTAGTCGGCGCGAAGGGGCCGTCTAATTGCGATCGAACACAAGAACACTTCTTGGCCTGCTTTGCCCCACCAGTTGCGTGCTCACCGTCAAGGTCTTCAGATCTTCGGAAAGCTCAATCTGCCGGGTGGCCGTAATCTTGCCTTTCGATTTTTCCGTCAATTCAAGGCTGCGTTCGTTCACGCGACGGCCTGAAAATGCAGAGCCTGGAGCCGCATGCGGATGGGTGTCCGGATAATCTTTCCCGTCGAGCTTGACCTTGATCGACAAATCGGCGTGGGCGCCATTGAACCAAAGCCCGTCTCCCTCCCAGGGGCTGATCTCAAGCTCGGTCCCCGGCTTCACTTTCTCGCTATCGTTATCCCAGGTGCCAGTGAAACCCGAGCTTCCCGCCGTCCGCTCGTACACAAAAGGCGTGTGCGAGGAAGAGCCGTCGGGCGGGAACTCGGTATAGTCGTCGTTGAGCGTTTCGCCGTCGGGGGAAAGCGTCCAATACCCCGTGAGCAGCGTCCGGCCCTTCAACTTGCGGATCACCAGCCAGCTGTTCGGCCCCTTCATGGCGACGGACAGGGTCGTCCCCTGCAGCGCAGGCTGGTCAGTTCCATCAGCGACCACGGTGTCGACTGCGCCAGGGGCAAAGGTGAAGGTGTACTTGTTTGGGCCCGCGGCCTCAACCTTCATTTCGTCGTTGAGTTTGCTTTTCGCCGGGTTCACCGTCCACTTGCCGAGGAACGGTTCGTTCGCTGCCCATAAGCTAGCTGTGACCAGGAAGCAAAACAGCAGCAGCCGACATGTGCGGTTGACCATCGAGTCCTCCTTGCTGGTTTTCCATTGTGATTCTCCTGCCTCCGCACGGAAATCCGATTGCGCAAATGGCATCCGAATGCGGCGACGGCAGTTCCAGCATGGGCAATCCTATCCGCAGGCGCCGGACTCGGCTCGCACAAAGTTGTGAAATGGACAGCTGTGTTGCGAAGCGGTCTTTGCATTCATCGCGTTCGCGATAACGGGCAAGGCAAGTGTCGCCGCGCGGTGAAACATGAGAATCAGCCGAAATAAGCGGAGCCCTTCAGCCCGCAACAGCGGATAAAAGTCTTGAGTTTACTCCGTGAGAAGGAACTGACTCTCAGCCCAGAGGATGGCATCGATATAGCATTTGTTCACATCCTGCTGCTTGAGCCTATTGATCTTGATGATTGATTCGCATGCCGCCCAGTCACCGGCTTCATTGGCCCGCAGCCATCCCAGCAAGCAGCCTTCCCGATTGACGGCCCCCTCGAGTGCCGCTTTGATCTCTTTACGCAACGGGAGCGACGGGGTCAGTGTTTCCATCGGAATGGACAACATGGCGGGAAGCAGACTGAGCATACCCAGAAGATACTGTTCGGTGTAGCTGAACCCGCAGAGCGCGCTTGCCAGTTCGCAGAATCGGCCACGCACCATCGACATGCGGAGAATCTCCTGCGGTCGGCCTGAATTCAGCTCGGTTACTATGGCCAGCATCGCGACGCGCCGGAAGGTGTCTTCGCCCAGGATCATCAGCGCCGATTGAACCGAAGTCACTTCCTCGCGAACGGCGTAGGCAGCCGAGTTCACCAGGCGCAGCAGCCGATACGTGAGTGATTCATCCCGCTTCACGGTGCGGCTTAACTCAAGCAGGTCGATTGGATCAGTGTTGAGCAGTCGCAAAATCTCAAAATGGCAAAGCCGATTCGAGGGAACCTTGCGGTTCTTCACCAACTCCGGGCGGCAAAAATAGTAGCCTTGAAAAAGCGTGAACCCCTCCGCACAAGCCTGCTCATACTCCTGTTGCGTTTCCACTTTTTCCGCCAGAAACTGAATGTTTTTTCCCTTGAGCCGCTTGATGAGTTCCCGCCGCTTTTGAGCCCCGGTCAGCTTGAAGTCGACCTTGATGTAGTCGGCTAGGTCCACCAGCGGCGCAAACTCCGGCGCCCACACAAAATCATCCAGTGCCAGTTTGAATCCCAGCGCTTTCAGTCTGCCACAGGCCGCAATCAAGTCGGGCAACGGTTCCACGGTCTCCAGGATTTCCAGGACCGTCATATTCGTCGGCAATACGCTCACTAACTCCTCGGTAAGCGTCTCCGAGGTGCAATTGATGAAGGCCAGCGACCCGCCCGTAAAATTTTCCACTCCAAAGATAACTGTGTTATCCAGGATGGTCCGCGACGCCAGTTCGCCATCGGCGCGGAACTCCGTTTCAGTTCCCACCCGATAGAGCAATTCGTAGCCATATATCTGGCCATGCAGATCGAGAATCGGCTGCCGCGCCACATAGCGCGAGCCCCCCAGCAACTCGAGCGAGCTATCCTGGTTGACGACAGTCATAGACAGCGAAGAGATTCTTTTGTCCCTCTCTATAAGTTAATCCTCGCTGTAAACAATAGGAGTGATCAACGTCACGAAAGCCGCTCAATGGCTAACTCTTTTGCGGCACACAGCCCTCCACCATGGAGGTGTTCCCAAACTCACAAATCCAGGCATTGTTCCTTTGGCCAAAATTCCGCATGCCCGCGGCCAGGACTTTTCGGGAAGGCCTTCACCTTGCCGTCCACCCGCCGTCGATCAGAATGTCGGTGCCCGTAATGAACCCTGCCGCCTCCGAACACAGAAAGCAAGCCAGCGCGCCAACCTCTTCCACCTTGCCCCACCGCCCCACCGGCAGGCTGGCCAGGAACTGCGCATTGGCTTCAGGATTGCTCATGATCGCCGCATTCATATCCGTTCCAATCGGCCCCGGGCTGATTCCGTTCACGGTGATGCCTTCGCCGGCCAGCTCCAGTGCCAGGGCCTTGGTTAGCCCAAGCAGCCCCGCCTTGGCTGACGAATACGCCGTGCGTCCCGGCAGCGAAACATGGCTCATGGTCGAAGTCATATTCAGAATGCGCCCATAACCGGAATCTTTCATGCCGGGCACGAATGCGCGGCACATCAAGAATGTTGAGATCAAACTCGAGTCCAGAACGCTGCGAAACTCCTCGACTGAGTAGTCCACGATTTTCTTGCGAATATTCGTCCCCGCGTTGTTGATCAGAATCTGCGCATGCCCAAACCGCTCACCGACGTCTACCACCACTTTGGCGACTTCTTCTTCGCGCGTTACATCGGCTACAAAAATCTCAGCAACTCCGCCTGAGCCAACAAGGCCATCGCGCACCGATTCCAACCGCTTCAAATCGCGCGCTACCAGCGCGATCCTCGCACCTGCCGCGGAGAGCGCCTTGGCCATTGCCTCGCCCAGTCCGCGGCTCCCGCCGGTAATGACGGCCGTCCTGCCCGTGAGATCGACGTTCATGTTTGCATCTCCTGCTTCAAGCTTTAGGGCAATAGCCCGTCCGTGCTCAAGGAACTCGCGGCGGCAATACTCAATTCCCGCTCGCGCCGCGCCGACTCCGGATTCAGATACAGCCAGCACACCGCCGACACCACCGCTGCCGCCGCCATCGTGTCGATAAGCACATTCCAGTTGCCGCCGGTCCGCTCCAGAATCACGCCGCCCGCAACCGGTGCAATAAACCCCGCAAGATTGCCCAGCATGTTCATCGTCGCCCCAACCGTCGCCGTGTATGGGCCACCGATCTCCACGCACGCGTCCCACGAGATCGGCATCGACAAATCGCTGGCGAAGCTGGCCATCCCCATGGCCAGCATGGCCGGAATCACCGACCGTATATGTGTCAACGCGATTAGCATGACGGCCGTTCCAAGAAAGCCGCAGACGGCAATCGCCTTTCGCGGCAGTCGCGCGGGTCCAAGCCCCGTCGCCAGCGAGCCGAAACCGCCAAACAGCAGCGGCAACACTGCAAGGGCAGCCGCGCGCTCCGGCGACTGTCCGCGTCCTTCGCGCAAATACGTAGGCAGCCAGGTGATGTAGAAATACCACACCCAGGAGAAACAAAAATACTGCAGGCCCAACAACGCAACCTGCCGTGTGAGCAGCAGGGATATCCAATGCGCCTGCCCCACCTGATGCGTGGTGAGGACGCGTGAGCCCTCCAGCATCTTCAATTCAGCGGCGTTCACGCTGCCGTGCTGTGCCGGGTCGTCTCTGAACCACAGCAGAAACACCGCGCACCACACAAGGCCCAGCCCCGCAAAACAAACAAACGCCCATCTCCATCCGAACCAGGTAATGCAAATCAAGGCCAGAGGGGGAGTCGCTGCACCGGCCCATCGCGTGAATGTCCACAACAGCGCCTGCGCCGTGACGCGCTCGCGAGCCGGCAGCCACGCACTCAACATCCGCGTCAGGTTGGGAAAGCATCCCGCCTCACCGGCCCCGAACAGGAATCGAATGGCCGCCAGGGAAGTGACATTCCACGCCGCCCCAGTCAGCGCGGTACAGACCGACCACGCAAGAACAATCTGCGCCAGCACCCGCTTGACGCCGAGTCGATCGCCAAGCAGGCCCATCGGAATCTCGAACAAAGCGTATGACAAGCCAAAAGCGCCGAAGATCAGGCCCATTTGCTGCTTGGAGAAATGCAGGTCGTGCGCAATCGGTCCGGCCGCCTGCGAGATGGCCACCCTTTGCACATAGGAGAGCATCGCCAGCGCAATGGCCAGGACGACAACGCTATAACGAGTGCGGCTTGCCTTCATGGGCGAACCTCATGGGCTGCCACTTCGTTAGTTCGCCGCATTTGAAACCAGACCCTTCCCGGCCACTCAGCTTGCCGCATCGATTCTACCGCTGACGGCTCCAGGCATAGAGGCTATCACCCGCCCCGAACACGATGTATTGCTTTCCATCCAACAGGTAAGTAATTACGCCGCTCGATTCATTGGCGTCCATTTCGTGGTGCCAGAGAATCTCGCCTTTGTCTGCACTGAAGATAACCGCATTCCTCTGGTCGTCACCCGTGATGAGCAGGTTGCTCGCGGTGGTCAAGAGGCTCGGGCCAAGCGTGGTCGGCGGGTTATTCAGGTTCGGATACACGTGCTTCCACATCGCATCGCCGGTGAGCGGATCAATCGCCTGCAGCACCCGCTCCGCATGTCCGATGCCCACCCCCGTGCCGCCGTAGCCTGATGGCTTCTCGGTGTCGTCCGTCAAATAATAGATCGCCTTGCCGACCACCGAGTTCACATAGAATAGCCCTGTCTTCGGGTTGTACGCTGGAGAGGGCCAATTCGCCGCGCTCACAATGTTAATGGAGCCGCCGACCGTCGGATCTTTATCCGGAATCGGAATCGGCTCACCCTCCGGCGACAGCCCCGACACATAATCCAGCGGCACATACGGTTTCACAACGACGCGCTTTCCCGTCACCCGGTCAAGCGTGACAAAGAATCCATTGCGCGCCGCTTGCGCGAGCAGTTTGCGCGGCTTCCCGTCCACCACGCGATCGAACAAAATCGGGGTCGTTGTGTTATCAAAGTCGTGCGTGTCATGCGGCGAAACTTGAAAATACCATTTCAACTTCCCCGTATCTGCATCGAGCGCAACAATCGATTCGGTCCATAGGTTGGCTCCCGGCCGTCCCTGTCCCGCAAATACCGGATTCGTATTTCCGGTCGGCAGATAGAGCAGGTTCAGCTCTGCATCGAAGGTAGCTGGCATCCACGTCATGCCACCACCATGTTCCGACGCAGCCTCATTCGGCCACGTACTCAGCGCCTCATCGCCCTTGCGCGGAGTCGACCACCACGTCCATTGCAACTCGCCTGTGACTGGATCGAACGAATCGAGGAAGCCGGGCATATCCATCGCATCGCCGCCCACCCCCACAATCACGTGGTTCTTCACAATCAGCGGCGCCGAAGTCGAGAAATACTGCTTGCGCGCGTCGGCATAATTCTTGCGCCACAGTTCCCGGCCGCTGTTCGCATCCAGCGCAATCAGCCAGTTATCCGGCGTGAGGAAATAGATAGTCGACTTCCAGATCGCCACGCCGCGCTGCCCCACAAGGTGTCCGCCGTGATCCACCCAATCGTAGTGCCACAGCGGCTTTCCGCTCCGCGCATTGAGCGCCCACACATGATCCGGGATCGTGATGTAGATAACGCCATTCACCATCAGTGGCGTGCATTTGATCACCGGAACCGGCGCACCGCGCTGCGCTCCAACGTCTCGAATTTTGTAATCCCATCGCTGGGTCAGCTTGCTCAAATTGCTGGGCTTGATTTGCGTGAGCGTGCTGTAGCGCTGGCCGGTGTAGTCGCCGTTGAACGTGTTCCAGCTTGTTGTCGGTGCATTGCCAATGGCGCTCGGGTCCACTGAGACGCTTGTGGTTTGCGGCGCGGCGATTCGCAGCGCTGCAACTCCAACCAACGCGCACGCAACTCGAAGCAATCTCATCTCGGCGAGTCCAGCCTCATTCGGTTGCGTCCGTTCTCACTGCAGCGTCTCAAGGTAAGCGGTCACGTTATGCATGTCGTGATTGGTCAGCGTTCCAATCCACTCCTGGTGCGCCGATAGTGGATCTTTCATCTGCACGTCTATACCAGGCTTTCGTTCAATCGTATGAATCTTTCCCATCGCATCGATAATCGTGATGCGAAAATCGCTCACCTGGCTAACTCGCCCGGCGACAACAGATCCATCAGCCGCCTTCACAGTCGCGGCGATCGCCAAAAAGTTATTGTCGGTGTCCGCGGTTCGCGCCGGCCAGATCCAAGCTCTCTGCAGTTGCTCGGGCGAGCGAAACCTGCTGCCCATGTGCGCAAATGTCTCGGTCGTGTGGCACTTCATGCAGCGCGCCGCCACATAAGCTTGCCCCTTGCCTGCGTCCCCCACCAGGATATTCAGCACATGATAGGTCCCGCGATTGGCAACCTCTTCCACCTGCAGATGCACAAACTCAGCAATGTCCGTTAGCTCGCTGTCAGACATGGTGGCAAACGCCGGCATGCCCTTCTCCGGAAGTCCCTTCTTGAGAAAAGGCGCCAAATGCTCCCCATGATCGTCGCCCAGGACTACATCCGAAGTAATCAGGCTCGATCCCGTCGCGCCCCGCGCCTGCGGCCCATGGCAGAACGCACAGTTCTGCTGGAACAATGGCGCCCCTCGCGCCGCGGCCGTTTTGTCCGGCTCAGGGCCCAGTCCCAGAAACGCGCGTGTCGCCTCAGCCCGCTGCTCCGGCGTCATATTCTGATAGCTCACCTGCGGCCGCGCGCTATTCTGATCTCCGGTCTGCACCTCCTGGCTGATCGCAATCGCGGAAGCCAAAAAATGCGCCAGGAGCATTGTCCCAAGACTCAGCCAGCGCACCGCTGCAATCTTGTATCTATCGGTTCTGACCCGCAGCAAAGTCCGGGCGCAACCCCCACCTCCACGGCTTGCCGCGCTCTTCGCATGCAATGTTGTTCTGTATAAATTGAGGCCCATCAAGAGTTCGCGTCACCGCCGGTCGTAAGTATATAAATTCGACGGCATGACATGCCACTCCCGCGAGCCTGGGTACGCTCAAAAGTAAAACTTTAATGCCCCTTGCATAATCCTCGGAGCCGCCGCGCTGATCGCGCTGCCAAACGTCGAGCTGCCGATGTTTCCGTCGACTGAAGTGGGCCCATTGAATTGCGTGTGATTGAAGATGTTGAACGCCTCCACACGGAAGAGCAGCGAAGTCGATTCAGTAAGGGCCAGCTTCTTGGCGACGGCCATATCGTAGTTATCCGCACCGGGCCCGTAAAAGAAGCGGCGCTTCGAAGTTCCCGGCGAGCCCAGCGCATTCATGCTGAAGTCTGCCGCGTTGAAGTAGCTCCCGGAATTGGTTCGCGGGTTGTGATTCAACCGGAGCGGGCTGCCATCGTAATCCGGCTCATCAATGCTGCTGTTATTCACTCCATTGGGATTGGTCCCGATCAGCGAGTTGTCGCCGTTATTGACCATCGCGACGGGAAAACCGCTCGCGAAGCGGGTAATGCCGCTAACCGACCACCCGCGAGTGAGCCTGCTCGCATGCCAAAAACGGTCAAACGGCACCTGATAATCATAACTCGCCACAAAGTTATGCTTCACATCGAATGAAGAGATCGCGTAGCTCAGGTTCGGATTGAACGGATTCACCTCTTCGCCAACGTTCGAAGATTGGTCAAGCGACTTTCCATATGTATAAGAAGCCGATAATCCCAGGCCCCGGCCTTCGTGCCGCGCGCTTAACTCCAGCGCATTGTAGTTCGCACGGCCAATGGTCGATTGCAGCGCATTGCTGCCGAAGTTAGATCCCAGCGGCCCGCGCGTTCCATTCACCTGTGCGCCCGCAATGGGGAAATAAGTGGTGTCTTCGCCGCCCGGGCCGCATGTGAGCGTGCCGGGTTGTACTTCGCTCGGCTGGCTTAGGCTAAGGCACAGCGCCGGGTTTCCTGCGTTCGCCTCGATCAAAACGCGCTGGCGATGGCTCGATGTACCCACATAACTCGCACTGAAGACCGTCCCCGAACCAGCCTCGCGCTCCACCGAGAACATCCATTCCTCGGTATAGGGCGTGCGGTTGTGTATGTCGTAGCCGGGAATGCCGCTGATCGGTTCATACGTGCTCCAATCGATATCGGCATCCGGATGGCTCGGCGAGGAATTCAATGGCGCGAAGGTATATGGAAATGGCTTGCCGTTGTCCTGTCCGCTCGCCGCCGTGACGAAGGGCGTAGCAAACAAGGGCGGCGCGGGGCTGGTGTAAGTCGTGCCATAGGGAGCGTTGGCCGCAAGCACGCTGATTGAAAGCGCATCAATCGCCGTGTAGAAGTTGCCCACGCTCGCCCGCACGCTTGTGGTCCCGGGCGTCCCCAGAACCTTGCCGAGCAAGCCCCCGCGCGCCTGCGGAGACCAGGCTAGACCCAAGCGGGGCGAAAGGCTCAACTCGCCCGTTGGAGCCAGCGTGGTGGGGACGCCGGGGTCGCCGGGATAGAGAATGCCTGCCGGCGCACCGGGAAACACCACCGACTGCGCGCCGGCCACAAACGTCGAAATCTGATTGTATTTTTCCGTCCAGGGTGCAATACGGTCCCAGCGAACGCCATAATTCAGAGTTAGATTCGGCTGCACGCGCCAGCTATCCTGCGCAAACGCTCCCACATACTTGTTGCGCGCATAAAACGGATTCAGCTGGCTCTGGTTGTATTGGCTGGGCACGCCAATGAGGAAGTCAGCAAAGTCCACGCCCGTCTCCGTTCCAGAGAAGACGAAGCTGCCATTGAATTGCGCGATTGGTCGTCCATTTACCTGGTCGACATGAAACTCACTCCCGAATTTCAGCGTGTGATTCGCAATTACCTTGGTAAGAGCTTCGGTCGCCTGGTAAGTGTTGTTGGCCTGAATAAGTTGGTTTGCAGCTGCGCCCGTCGAGTAGCCGTTGAAATTGAGATTCTCGACGCTCTGTCCGTTTGGATCGAGAGCCACAATGCTCGCGCTTCCATCGGCATTCTCGAACCCTTGAGAAATCAAACTTACTCCGCGGCCGCCTCGCGGCTGGCCGAGGTTAGTGAAGTCGCGCAAGTAACTCACGTGCAGTTCATTCACCGCCGAAGCATTGATCGCCTTGGTGTCGCTCAGCGAGAGCAGCTGTGCACGCCCGGTGGTCAGTGCATCGAACCCCGGAACGCTTGCTCCGCTCTGCGCCGTTGGATAGGGATTATCAAGGTCGAAGTCATCGAAAAAGTAATAGGCCGAGAGCAATCCCCAGCGCGTGTTTCCATCCAGGCGGATTCCTGCCTTGTCATCGCGTACCGTCTGGTTGTATGCGGACGTCGCAAAGGTGCCGCTCGCCGTATTCGGCGCCGGAATGTACTGAAGCATGCGCTGCGCCGGTGTCGACCACGCGCTCTGTGGAATCACCGCGCCGGGGAAGACGCATTGCGCCGATGACACGCAGCCGTCGGTGTAATAGGCCTCGCCCGCAGCGACCGGATAGCCGAGCTTCTGCGCGAGCAGGGAAGCGACGTAGGGTCCGCTCACTACATTCGGGACCTGCGTCTCGAGTCCGCCGACATCTTCCACCGGATCAAACAGAGCAGCCTGATCCATCAGATTTCCGCCGCGATCCGCATCCGACGGCACGCTGATGTTACCTGTATCCACACCCTGCGTCTGCCTGGTCCCTTGATAGTCCAGAAAAAAGAATGCTTTGTCATGGCGAAGCGGTCCGCCCACCGTACCACCATATTGGTTCTGGCGGAAGGCGCCGCGCGTCGGCGAGAAATAATTCCGCGCGTCCAAATCAGTGTTGCGCAGAAACTCAAAGCCATCTCCGTGAAACTCATTCTCACCCGACTTAGTGATCACATTGATCTGCCCGCCGCTGAACTCCCCATACTCCGCGTCGAAGTTACTGGTCACAATGCGAAACTCGGCAATCGCATCCAGGTTGGGAATAATGGCCGTGCCGGCATTCACATCCTCTTCCGCGTCGCTCCCGTTGATACTGAAGAAATTGGCGAACTCACGCTGACCGTTCACAGAAAGGGTTCCCGGGTTGAGCGTACCGGACGGGTTGAGCACTGTCGCACCCACATCCTGCACCGTGTACGCCGTAATGGTTGTCGACGGAGCCACGCCCGGTTGCAGCGAGAGAAGATCCGTGAAGCTGCGCCCATCCAGCGGCACAGCCAGCATTTGCCGCGCGCTGATCACCTGTCCAAGCTGCGTGCTGCCTGCCTCCACATGCAGCGCATTGTCGGTCACGCTTACCGTCTGAGTCACGCTTCCCACCGCCAGCACTGCATTGATGGTCAGCGCCGCGTCTGTGTCGAGCACGATATTGTTGCGCTCGTATCCTTGGAAACCTGTTGCCTCGACTTTCAGCGTGTACCCGCCAACGGGCAAGACGGGAAAATTGTAGGAGCCCTGACTATTCGTCTGCGCATGATAGGTGAGCCCCGTTTTCAACTCGCTCAGAGCCAATGTCGCACCCGGAACAACATTCCCCGATGAATCCTCCACCGTCCCGGAGATGCTTCCCCCGACACTTGCCCAGCTCAAACCGGCTGAAAGCAAGCCGGCAAGGCATAGCGCAGCCAACTTGCTCGCAACCCGGCTTATCCGTACCAAACCAACAGTCATCGACTCTGCCTCACAGAAGTATCCCTTCGGCATTTAGGACAACAGAGAACAGTCCTCGGCCGTCCAGCCATGCAGTCGTTTTTTGGGGCAGGATCCTCCAGTGGGGAGCCCGCATTGTGACGAGTTGTGGTTAGCCAAGTCGTCCCGGACCGGGCATAACTCAGTCGTGAACAGCCAGCGTCAAGCGCTCATCGCGGGAGCTGTCCCTTTCTTCTTTGCTAAGCAAGCGCCACAAAGTCCCCCGACTTCCAGGCGCATTACCTGAATGTCAAAATTGTTTTCCCGCGCAATCTCGCGCTTGAGCCGCTCGAACGTCGCTGTCTCAAACTCCACGACCGAGCCGCACCCAAAACACGCCAGGTGCAGGTGGTCCTTCTGCGTGCGAACTTCGTAGTAGTGCTTCTCGCCGTTCAGGTGCATCAGGTCGAGCTCGTCGATCAGCCCCAACTTCTTCAGCAGTTCCAGTGTCCGGTACACCGTCGCCCGGTCAATCCGCGTGTCCCGCTTGCGCGCCTGTTCAAGCAGGCTTGCCGCGTCCAGGTGGTTGGTTGCTTCCTGAATCGTTTCGATCAATGCCCGGCGCTGCGCAGTCAGGCGCACACCCTTGGATTCCACTTCGTTCAGCAATTCAAATCGTTTCAAAGTGCGATCTCTAGTTGCGACTCATTCGCAATAGTTATAATATACGACAAATTTAGTCCGACTTCAAGTGACCTGCGTCACTCATCTCAGAATGCGGTGAATGCGTTGGGCGGCCTGGGCCTCAAATCTCCCCTACCCTGCGCCAGCCATTAACTTTTGCCGAACTGATGGGATCTTTATCTCTCGTGGCTCAAAATACGCGCAGGGAATATCCGCTCCGCTGCTTGTCTTGTTCTCCTTCGCATGATCGTTCGACCCCTGGGCCCACTCACCGACCGGATTCGACCGGGCCAGGTAGCAATAAAGACCTGCTGGACTCTTCGATCTTTTTCCGTCGCAGCGGCATGGAACACCAGGGGGGAATGCATGAGCAATTCGATTGAAGTCTCTGAAAACGATCATGTTCTGACCACCGAAGACGTCAAGCACCTGACCGAAGCCGGGGGCAAGCCCGCTGACACACTGATGAACGTGGTGGCCTTGATCGCAAAACGCTTCCGAACCGATGTTTGCTCGGCCTACCTGCTTGAGCCTGATCGCTCCAATCTGGTGCTCGCCGCGTCCCTCGGTCTGCATCCCCGCTGCATCGGGAGCCTGCGCATGCCGCTCAACGAGGGCCTCACCGGGCTGGTGGCGGAGCAGGTTCTGCCCGTTGCCGTCGACGACGTCACCAAGCACTCCCGCTACAAGTACTTCAAAGACTCCGGGGAAGAGGACTATCACTCCTTCCTTGGCGTCCCGCTCATCGACCGCGGAATTCTGCAAGGCGTTCTGGTTGTCCAAACAAAAGACCCGCGCATCTTCCGCGAAAGCGAGATTCGCACCCTGGTTGATGCGGCCGGCCAAGTGGCGCCGGTGGTAAGCGAGGCGCGCACCCTCGACCGCTTCATTGGTCCCGCACAGGAGCGCCTTTGGGCGCTGGCCAGAAACATCTGGTGGAGCTGGGACCACGACTGCATCAGCCTGTTTCGCGATCTCAATCCGACGCGCTGGCGTCAGCTCAATCAGAATCCCATCTCCCTGCTCAGCGAAATTCCGCTTGAGGAAATTGAACGCCGCGCCACCGAATTGGTCTTGCATAGCCGCATCAACTATGTTTACCGCCGTCAGCAGGAATACCTGCACGCCGATCGAACCTGGGGCGCCGGCAACGTGGGCGTCTTGCGCCCGCGTCCCGTGGCCTATTTTTCAGCGGAGTTCGGCTTGCACGAATCGCTCCCCATTTACTCCGGCGGCCTGGGCATCCTCGCCGGCGACCACATCAAGAGCGCGTCGGACCTCGACATTCCCCTAATCGGCATAGGCCTCTTCTACGGCCAGGGCTACTTCATGCAGCGCCTCGATCAGACTGGATGGCAACGCGAAGAGTACCTGCAAACCGACGTGAATCAACTCGCCATGCAACCCGCGATCGGCAAGAATGGCGAGCCAGTCATTGTCGAAATCCGCACCCGCAGCGGCTTTCTTCGCGCCAAGGTCTGGCAGGTCAAAGTGGGCCGATGCGACCTGCTGCTGCTCGACTCGAACGTGGCCGGCAACGCGCCGGAAGATCTCGAGCTGACTTCCCGCTTGTATGGTGGCGACGGGCGAACGCGCATTCGTCAGGAACTGCTGCTGGGCGTCGGTGGCTTCCGCGCTCTCAAGGCAATGGGCGTGACTGCGGGCGTCTTGCATCTCAACGAAGGCCATAGCGGCTTCGCGGTCTTCGAGGCCATTCGCGACCGCATGCAGGAAGAGGGTATCGATTTCAACACCGCTGCAAGCCTGGTTGCGCGCGAGGTCGTCTTCACTACCCACACGCCCGTGCCCGCCGGCCATGATCGCTTCAACGCCGACTTGATTGAAGAACACCTCGGCTGCCTGCGCGACGAAGTCGGCCTTTCGCAGGATGCGCTCATGGGCTTCGGACGCGAAAACCCCGGCAACCATCATGAGCAATTCTGTATGACGGTTCTCGGCCTCAAGCTTTCCCGTCGCGCCAATGCCGTCTCGTCTCTGCACGGCGAAGTTTCGCGATCGATGTGGCGCGTGCTTTATCCCGGCAAAAGCGAAGACGCCGTGCCCATCGGCCACATCACCAACGGCGTACACGTTCCTTCGTGGCTCGCGCCCCAGATGTGCCGCCTCTACGATCGCCACTTAGGCGTTGGCTGGCAAAGCAAGAGCGGATCGGCGCGCACC
>JBEKVS010000135.1:0-20768 GCA_049513795.1 Occallatibacter sp.
GTCGGATTTCTAACTTCCCCAACTGATCCAGCTGATGGGCTTTCAACTTATTAAGTTTCAACATTAAGAATGAAAATGACATTGGCCGGCCTCCTATAGTGGTGCCCCAAAGTTATGAGTTCATTCTCAAAGAATGAATGCCTGAGCAAAAGTTTGCTGTGATCTACGTCACTTCAGTCGCAACAGTCATTGTCGTTTTGGCCCAAGTGTCCTGTCCCTAAATTTAACCTTATAAAAGCCCTGTCATCCCGAGCGGAGTTTGGCGCGTTTTTTGCGCCAAACGCCGTCGAAGGACCCGGGGTTCGAAGCCTTCACTAATGCAATGAAATTCGGGGACACCGCGCTATTCGTTGAACGATCAATTCCTCGGTATTCGGAACCCGGCATTCAGCCGTCCGTCAGCACCTCCCTATAGAATTCAATCAACCGCTCCACTTGACCGCGAAACGGAGAGAGCTTGAAGAAGAAGCAATTGATCCTGGGCTTGGTGGTGCTGGCCGCGCTTGCCGCGCTGATCGTCTGGGGATGGAACCGGGTTCACTTCGACTTCCGGCTTCTCCGCACCCAGCTCGCGCTGGCCGACTGGCGCAGGATCGGCATGGGCGTGGGCGCCATTTACCTCGCTTACAGCGTGCGTTCTGTTCGCTGGGCGCTGCTTCTGCGCCATAACAAAAAAGTCTCTCCGCTGTCGCTGCTCGGCACCCAGGTCATCGGCTTTACGGCGGTAGCGTTGATTGGCCGCGTCGCCGACCTGGTGCGCCCCTATCTCGTCGCCAAAAAGACTCGCCTGCCCATCAGTTCTCAAATCGCGGTCTATATTGTGGAGCGGCTCTTCGATGCCGGCTCTATGGCGCTTATCTTTTCCGTAGCCATGATCTGGGTGCCGACCGACGACATCATCAAGGCGACCGCTCACTCCGGCCCTCTGGCCGCCCTGGCTCTCAATCACCGCGAACTGGCGCTGTTGATCGCTCGCTACGGCGGCCTGGCGGCAACTTTGCTTGGAGCCTTCTTTTTATTCCTGATTCGCGTCTCCGGCGGAGCCGTCGCAGCTTTCTTCGAGGGCGCTCTAGGCCCAATCTCGAAAGGCATGGCGCAGGCTCTCGGAAGTAAGATTCGCGCCTTTCGCTCCGGCCTGGATACGATGCGTTCATTCGCCGACTTCGCCACCACCGCGTCGCTTTCCGTGGGCATGTGGCTGCTCATCGCCTTCGCCTACCTTGAAACCTGCAAGGCCTTTGTGGCCAGCCCGCAGCTGGCGGCCATCAGCCTGCCCAAGTGCGTCCTGGTGATGATCGCCAGCGGAGGCGCCAGCATCATTCAGCTCCCCGTCCTCGGCTGGTTCTCGCAAATTGGACTCGTCGTCGTGGCTTTGTCGCTGGTGCTCGGCGCGCAAGCCGAAGCGGCCACAGCGTGTGCCGCTACGCTGCTCCTGGTCACTTTCCTCAGCATCATTCCCGTGGGCCTGATCTGGGCCCGGTTTGAACATGTGAGTCTGCGCAAGATCACCGTCGAAAGCGAACACGCGGGCGAAGACGCAACAGGTCAGGATTTCACCGCAACGCGACCGGCGGAAGCCTTTGAATCCGACGTTTAGCCAGGCTTGTCGATTTGCGTAGCGACGTGTGTCGATTAAAGTCGCGCCGTCCATCGCGCCCACCGCGATTGACCCAGGAGCGAGTTGAGGCCCACATTCCCGAAGTCGCTGAAACGGCGCGGATTCGTTCTATAGTGGATGAGGAAGGGAGTTCATGAGCGATCCACACGAGTCAGGGGTCAATGCGCCCATTGAAGAAAGCGAGAAGGCGTCGACCCCGGAGCCGCATCCGCGCGCCATTGGGTCTCCACTGCCGATGGGCGGCAGGTTAACCGCGCCGTCCGGGCAGGGCGATCCGGGGCGAGCCATCACTGCACCGCCGCCCGGGCGCGCAATTCCAAATCCCTCCACCGCTGGTCCCTTCGATATGCCTTCAAGTGTTCAAAAAGCGGTAAGTGCATTGCGTTCGGCATTGCCCTGGGTGCAGAGGATATTGCCTTTGCTCGATGGCAACATCGGCACCGCCGTCTCAAACATGCTTGTTCCGCAACACACCGCGCAGCCCCATCATCCACCCGCGCCGCCCGTAGATCTGGAGCCCCTTCAGAACAGCCTGGTCGAATTGCAAACCCAGCATCGCGATCTCCGCACCCAGATGGTGGAGCAAAACTCTTCTCTGAAGCGCGTCGAAGACCAATTGGATATGGTTCGCGAAGCCACCGATCGCAACACCCTTGAGCAGCAGGAACTCATGGAAGACCTCAAGGTGGTGGGCAACAAGGTGAATCTGTTCGCCATTATCGCCCTTGGTCTGCTGGCCATTTCGGTACTGGTCAACATCGTGCTTTATCTCCATATCCTGCGCGTACTGCCTTAGAGTTCGCGGCCAGCGCCGGGTGCCTATCCTTTGTGCGTCCTTTGCGCAAAGGGTGGGAGACCACAGAAGCTCGTCTCGACAGTAAATAGGAAACCAGAAACTGCGCGAAAGTGTGCGCTTGAGCTCGCAAGCGCCCTAACGAACCGCTACCCGCTGCTTGGGGAGAAACCGAGCCTTCCGCCAAGACTCCCTTTTCGCCCCGCCTTTGCCACGACAGTGCAAGAGCCAGAGGCAATTTTGATGCTGCACAATACATGTTGACTATACGAATACGAATTGCTCGGTTTTCGCTAACTTTGCCAGTCCCTGTGATTTGAGATGTTGCCAGTCGTATTTTCATGGGGCTAGTATTCGCATAGTTCACCGGGAGTTGTGCAATTTGAGTCCCGGCTATTCGCCCCTATGCAGTTGTTCCCCCAGTTCACAGAGCTTTACCAACACGCGGCGCTTACCGGCGCACGCAGACGGAGTGTTTCGTCATGGCATGGTATGCCTACTGCATTGGTGAAAAACAAGCTTTCCCAGAATTAGCCCGTCATCGCAAACCAGTTCCGATGGAATCCGTAGTCGGAGTGAGCGGCAATCAGGTATTTCTCTACCCCGCAAGCGATCTCGCCATCGTCGTCAGTGAACACAACCCCGCAGAAACCCTCAATCAGAAATCCGGCGTAGACCACGCACGGGTCATCGCCGACTGCTTCCAGCATTCCACCGTGCTGCCTTTCCGCTTCGGCACCGTCTTCAGCGACGATGAAAGCCTGCGCAAGTCCATCCGCTCCAACCAGCGTCAATTCCTCGGCAACATCGAGAAGCTGCGCGGCAAGACGGAGATGCACCTCAAGATCTTCGTCGACGACTGTTGCGCCAATGCGCTTGAGCGGCACATGCCCGCCGAAGGCGTAGGCCGCGAATTCCTCGGCAACCTGCGCGAGAATGCCGCCCGCACCCGCGAGCGCCAGACGCGTGCGAGAGCCGTGAGCTTCCAGATGCATCGCCTCTTCATGCCGCTTGACGAAGACGTGAGCTGCCGCCTCACCGAAAGCGGCAAAATGATACTGGATGTAGCCCACCTCATCGAGCGCAAGCATGTGGAGCGTTACCAGAACAAGTTCGCCTCCACCAGCGCCATGATGCGCGAGTGCCAGATGCAGGTCTCCGGCCCCTGGCCGCCCTATCACTTCGTGCAGCGCCTCACCCGCGGAGCGCACACACCTGCCCAACCGGTTGCCGCGGCCTCGGCAGTTGCGGCAGCGCCTGTGACGTCTCCATTGGTGGGCATGCCTGGGGCAGTCCCGGCAATGGCCTGATCGAAGGGCTCGCTATGTTGGTCAAAAACTCCCGGCTGACCGGGAGTTTTTGTTGATTTCCGAATTCGCAGGCTGGGAGCCCATTTCCATGCGAGGGCTATGAGGGAATGAATCAGCTGCAATGGTCCGACGAGTTCCGCTTCCCGCCAGGTTCGTTGCGACGCATTCATTGGGGAAGAGCGATTGTCGGAGGCATCTGTGCCGAGCTGGCGGTCTTCGCGATTGTCTTTCCGGTTCTGCACTTCTTTGGGCAAACCGCATTTCTCGCGTCCATCGTGGTCGCCTCGGCTGCCCTGCCCTTCTTGCTTGCGCTCTGGGTGAACCGGCGCGTCAAGTCCCACCTTCTGCTGCATGGCCTGCTGGTCGGCGCAGTTGCCGCTCTTGTCTATCTGATCGTGGCCCACGGCCAACCCGAGCCGCTGCTCTACAAGATCGCCCACGGCCTGAAGCTGGTCGGCGGCGCGCTGGGAGGCGTGGTGTCGGCTCTTCGGAGGACAGCAACGCCTCAAGGGAGCAACTAAAACAGGTTCCCGCAATATCGACCCCGCGCAAAATGGGTGCCCCAGGCCTCGCATCTGAGACCTGGGGCCGGCCCACTGCGTTGCACCGGGGCCAATCTGCGAGCGTGTCAGCACAAGGACCTGCTACTTGGACTGCACGATCAGAGATGACAGCTGAGGGATGCTGTAGGGCGAGCCGGGTGCTTCTGTAATGCTCGTCGGGGTGATGGTGTAGACATACAGCTTGTTGCCGCCTACCTCGGCATAGAGGTGATTGCTGGTGTCCCAATAGAGCTCGCCGATCGCCTTGTTCGAGAGCAGCACTTCGAATTCCGTTGCCGGATCGGCGCCGTTGAAGTGGAAGATCTCGAGACCTTTGGGTCCCCCGACCGCAAGCAGCTTGCCTGAGGGAGACATTCTCATCGAGCCGGGATCGTAGAGACCAATCGTCTTCACTTCGGGCATGTTCTGATAGGTGCTCGTGGTGCTGAGTTTGCCTTGAGAGTCGGCTGTGTAGACGCCGATCTGCAACACACCGTAGACGCCGTCCTCGCCATCGTTCTGCTCCATCAGCGTCGCGATATGATTGGTTGGGTCGGCGGCAAGTGCGTTGGCGCAATAGTATGTAAAGCCCAGGTTCGTCGCCGGCGAGAGCGTCTCCATGTCGACGTAACCCAGGTAGTCCAGGTCTCCATTGCTCGGACGCTTGTAGACATCGATCCCGCAGTCTGACTCAGAATCGAATCCGAAGGTGTCCACGGCGTAAGCAAATTTATTGTTGCCAAGGAAAACATCGACGCCGCCGTAACCGGCATCTGCCGGAGTCGTGGCTATGTAGGCAAGCTGTCCGTTTGCGCTATCGATTTTGAAGGACTGCACGGCTGAAACGTCATAATAGCTGCAGTCCTCCTCAAGAATCGTGTTGTAAAGATTCTGTCCGGAGTGATCCACATGGATGGCGCCAGGATAGCCGCAAGCGTGCGGATCGTATGGCTTGGTGTTCATGGAATCAACCGGTTCAAGAGCTCCGGTGGACTCCATGAGATAGGATTCAATCGTGGCGCCATCGGCCTTAACGCCAAATAGATATTTGCCATTCACCGCCTGCGGTGACACGGCATAGTTATAAGGCGAACCGGGAACCGCGTGAAGCTCGCCGTTTGCCGCGGCGGCGAAACCATATACTTTGGACGATCCGGACTGTAAATACACAAAGGCGACGGGCGCGGCGATTGGCCCGCCGATCAAAGCATCATCGGTTGAGGCGTCAGGGGTTTGAGCCAAAGCTCCCCCAGCGCATGTGAAGGCGACCATATATAGGGCAAATCGAGTCAGTGAATTCATTTCAATATTCCTCTTCAGTGGATTTCGTTGCATTGCGATCTAATAGTGCGAATGAATATGGATCGGAGATCTGATCTAGCATTCGCTCCAAGCCAATTCCGTGTTGCCCGAGGTCCGCAATCCTTCCTACCTCAACCTCAGCAGCCTCGGGACTGCCACACCAATGAGTGGTTCATCGATCGCATCTGTGACGCAGCCTGAAGAAATTTTGTGTCGGAATTTCGAAATTGCATTCCCAGCGGCGATGTCGTAACCCTTTCGACCAGCCCGCAGACAGAGCCCTATGGCCTGGAGCACACTCCGGCAACCACGGACCGCAAACGCGATTGCGAGAGCAAAAAGGGAGCCCGGCCGGGCGCACGGCACCGCAGTCATAACCCTTATGCCGGGGAGCGTTGTAGCATCTGCGCGTACGCCCTTTTACCGAGAAGGCTCGGTTTGAATCTCAGCCTCTGGTCGCATCTTCGGCTATGCGGAAGTTTTCATTCGGATAGGCTCCCGAACGTCCGTCACATGAAAGCATCAGGAGATGCTCGGACTCTTCCGCCGCCCCAGCACAAACGCCTTGCGCCGATCGTTCGACGCGTGGTCGATTTGCTTCCAGAAGCCCACAAAGTAGTCGATCGCCGAAATCACCGAAACCAGAACCGTGAAGTAAATCGCGCCGACCGCGATCCAGTGAATCGGGATGACCACGAAGCCGAAGATCCATTCGCTCCAGTGGTGCGTCAGAATCGCCGCCACTACGGCGACAATCTGCGTAACCGTCTTGAGCTTGCCCAGGTCGCTGGCCTGAATCGTGAACCCCTCCGACGACGCGATCGATCGCAGCCCCGAGATCAGGAACTCCCTGCCGATGATGACCACCACAATCCACACCTTGACCACCTGCGGGTTGTAAGCCACCAGGGCGATCAGAGCGCCGGTCACCATGATCTTGTCGGCGATGGGGTCGAGCAGCATGCCCATGGTGGTGATCTGCGCCCACTTGCGCGCCAGGTAGCCGTCCAGCCCGTCGGTAATGGAGGCCAGCACAAAAAGGATCGACGCCAGCATCTCCTGCTCGCCATGCGCCTGCCACGGGAAGTGCGTAGACAGCATCCACAGCAGCAGCGGAATCATGGCGATGCGGCTCAGCGTGATGTAGTTGGGCAAATTCACGATAAAGCCTTTATTTTCAACACTGACGAGATAGGTTGATCCAAGATAGCGAAAGCTGCAGAAAAAATGCAGAACTTGTGTGCCATCATCCTTCCCGGGTTTCTAGATGGAGAGCCGAATTGAAAGGGTGTGAACATCAGAACCTCGGAGGTCGCTACCTTCACTGTAACGCCGTTCACGCGACACCCGCCAGCGTGCCCAAAGAAAGGCAACCCGCAATGAGGATCCTTGTGATTACAAATATGGAGTGTCGCGCGGGAGCTTCTCGGTGGAATCTCTTCGGGGACATTCTACAGCCTAAAGAAAGCGCCGAAGGGGCGAACGCTCGATCAGGATACTTTGACGCGCATCTCTATTCTGATTGGCATATTCAAGGCGCTCAACATCCTCTATAGCCAGCGTCTTGCGGACGCGTGGATGACGCTCCCGAATTCTAATCCCATGTTTAACGGTTCCACACCGCTCGAGTATGTTTTGCGCCTCGGGCAGCCGGGGATGATGTATGTTCGGCAGCTGTTAGACGCTCGCCGCGGCGGACAATGATCGCACCCACCCGAGAGTGCTCGTTCGACGGCACTCATCGCCTGATTCCATCAAAATATAGCCAGGCAGGCAGCGTTCTAGGTCAGCTCGCCGACGACGACAAGGATTTACAAGCGCTGGTTGAGCTGGATGGCTCTACAAACTCGAGGCTTCTCGGAGAAGAGGGCCTGCTGCTCGGCAGCGCCTAAACTACCCCGATTTCCCTACGGTACCCAAGATACCGCCACCAGTTCGTCGTACTCGCCGCCCCACGTCATCCGGTATCTGGTTGGCAGTGACTTCTGCCGCAGCACCAGGTTCCGGTAGCGCAAAGTGCGGCGCCGGTCACGGATCCCGGTCGAGACCATATGGCATTCGGGAAGGAAATCGCAGCGCAGGCAATCAGTAATCTTGCCGGCATCGATCTTGTCGTTCTTCTTCTTGCTGGTAGTGGCAACCCGTATGACCCGGTCGGCCTAGGAGGCGAATACTCCGTCCGCCCAATATCGGCGGTCGAATGAATCATCCAAAGATGTGGGGCAGTGGTTCAACACCGCCAAGTTCTCCAACGTCGTGCCTGTGTGGCAGGTGGCCCCAACATGGGCTTCGGCGATGCCGGCAAGGAAGCAGTCTTGGCGCGCGGTCCTCATCGATGGCGCATGCTAAGTCTCGTGAAGTGCTCAGCGCTTAGTTCACCAGACCCGTGACAAGCTCCGAGCTTCGGACTGCACAAGCTGCCGCGGCAGACACTTAGCATCGGCTCGGTTGGTTTTTCCAATCGACTATTTCCGCGCGGTTAGGAGCGCCTTGTTCGCCCCCGCTACCGCCGGGTTCACTTGAGCATTCAGGAAGTTCGAAAGGTCGTCGATGTCCTGCTGCGTGCCGGCCATCGGAGGCATGAAGCGCCGATAGGGAGAATCGGGTCTGTAGTCGTGCAGCATGGTGACGAAGTTGCGAATGCTGGCGTAGTCGCGGCCGGCGAGCAGGTCCTTCAAGGGGCGATACCCGGAAAGGGTGTGGCATGAGCCGCACTCGCCACGAAAGATGGCCTCGCCTCGGGAATAGCTACTTGTTGAATAATCGCTGCCAGTCGTGGCGCGATCCCCGCTCCATGTCCATGCGGAATGCGCAAGGTAACCCTGCTGATTGATGCGAGCGACATTTGGAACGCGCACGCCGTTGGAGTACATCCAACGGCCAATCACGAATGGTTTGCGCAACATCTCGCGCGAATATTCACCGGCTCCTGTAGCCATAAGCGCCAGCAGCAAGACCGCCAGCGCGTGAGACAGATTGAACTCCACCGGATTGCGATAGGCCAGGTAGTAAGCAACCCCTACGATGGTGGCCGAAGTCACGATAATCACCAGCGCCATGCGCGTGACCTGCGAGAATGTTCCCGCGCCGATGGTGTCGATGCCCAGCGAAAGCAGAGCCTGCTGCGAGGCGGGCACCATCATGTAGTACCAGATCATCAGGAAAGGAATAGAGACGAAAGATGGCACCAGCCACTTCACGCTCCACTTGACCAGCGAGGTCTTGAGTGCCGGTTGTTTATCGCCGTCGATGCGGCTGGCGGTGATGAGCGCCCAAATGCCGGCCAGCGAGATGCATACGCAGGTGCGCAATAGCAGGCTTGGCCAATAAGTGGGGTTGAAGAATGCGTTCCAGAATTTCGAGGCTTCGTGGCCGGTGCCGGCAACGCCAATCCAGGTGTCTCCAGGCGTCAGCATGAACGTGAGAATGCCATTGATGATGATCAGCGTCGCCGCCGATGCACCGGCGTAGACCCAGCCCACGGTAAGGTGCAGCTTCTCGTCGACCCGGTTCCATGTGTAGTAATAAACAGCCGCAGTGGTTAGCTCCACCAGGAAAAATACCCACTCCATGGCCCAGCCAAAAACGAAGTTATGAATCAGCGTGCTGGTGGCTTCAGGGTGCGTGAGGCCGATGGCGAACCAGATGCCCACTCCGGAGACAGTTCCGAAGACGCCCGTCAGGATCAAAAAGAACTTGGAGTGGTTGACAAGCTGGGCCAGCCACGCGGACCGCATTTGAGGGTCGGCCATGCGCTGCGCCTTGCGCTCGGCGAGAGGCAGGTAAAAGCCGCCGCCGACCGCGAACTGCGAGATCATGACATGGAAGATTGCGATCAGGCCAATCACCCAGCCCGAGCCGAGAACCGGTATATCCCAAAATGGATAGTTCATCTTTTGTCTTCCTTACCGAATGGTCCAGTAGCCAATCACGGTGGTAGCCAGCAGCGCAAAAACAGCCAGCAATCCGAAGTAGTGCGCAGCCCGGCCACGCTGGCCGGCAGGTTTGCCGATGTCATAAAACGGGATCACGATCCACAAGGCAATGCCTGCCGTGAAGAGCACCAGTCCAGCAATCTCACCGCTCGCACCTGGCAGCACGTTGCCCAGCAGCTTGAGCATTTCGAATGGGCTCATGAAGTACCACTCGGGATGAATGCCCGCCATTGCGGGCACCAGCGAATCTGCCTGGTGGCCGAGTGGCCAGGGAAAGACCGAGGCCAGCAGCGCAAGCACGTTGAGCGAGATCAGCCACATGGCCAGATCTTTGCGGATGAAGTTGGGCATGAAGGGAATGCTCTTGCGCTCCGCTGCGGGTAAGGCCTCAACCGAAGGAGGCGCGGCGTTGCCGTGGCGCTGCACCAGCCAAAGATGAAAACCGAGAAGCGGAAGGAACAAAGCGGGCAACACAACCACGTGCATTGCAAAGAAACGCTGAACTGTAAACTCACCCACTTCCGGTCCGCCGCGCAGCATGTTGGCGATGGCCGGACCGACAAAGGGAATAGCTGCCGGAATCTCGAGACCCACCTTGGTTGCGAAATAACTGAGCTCATCCATTGGCAGCAAATAGCCTGAAAAGCCGAATACCGAGGCGATGCCCAGCAGAGCCATTCCGCTCAGCCAGCCAAACTCGCGCGGCTTGCGATAGGCCTTCATGAAGTACACCGAGAACATGTGCACCAGGATCGCGAAGATCATCAGGTTGGCGCTCCACGCGTGCGCGGAGCGGATCAGCCAGCCGAAGTGCATCACAAAGGTGATCTGGCGAACGGATTCGTAGGCCTCCGCACCGGGGCGGTAGTAAACCAGGAGCAACACACCGGTGAAGCACTGCACAAGGAAGAGGAAGAGTGAAATTCCGCCCCAGTAGTACCAGAACGATTGCGCATGAACGGGGACCGTCTTGTGACGCGCGAAGGCGGCCAGATCAGAGAGCCCGAGCCGCTCATCCACCCAGCCGTACACAGAATTCGTAAGAGTCTTTGAAGTCATGTCTTGTCCTTTTTGCTATGTACGAGAGACTTCTACACCGGCGTCGCCAACGGAGACCTTGAACAGCTTGAGCGGTTTGGGAGGCGGACCGCTGACGTTTGCGCCCGTGTAGGCGTTGTAGACCCCGCCGTGGCACGCGCAATGAATGCGGTCGGCCTGCGCCTCATATTGCACCGTGCAGCCCAAGTGCGTGCACACCGCGCTGAGCCCGATCCAACGTCCATCAAGATGATGGATGAGCATGGCCGGCGCAGTTCCGAACTTAAACATCAGCACCGAGCCGGCAGGCAGCTTCTGCGCATCTTTAAGCGTGACCTCGGAAACGGCTGTCGCGCTCAAAGCCATCTCTTCCGGCGATGCGAGATAGCGATAAATGGGATACGCGAGGGCGGCCGTATACAACAGCCCCGCCGCACCAGCCGCGCCTAGAAAGAAGCGCCGCGTGCGCAATTCTCCCGGGTCTTCATTTGCGCCCGCGAGGTTGAGGTCTTCAACTAATACGACATGATCGCTCATAGAGTAGCTGCGCCCTCCATCACTTTTGTTGCGCGCGCCACAACGGACACGAGCCAACCAATAACACCCAGGCCGGCAACGAAGAGCACGAGGAACAAGCCCACCACGCTCCAGTTCGTCACCACCACACGATCCCACACGTCGTAGCCTTTGCTCAGCAGGGTCATGTCGCGCACACCGTCGCGGTAGACGGTAAACATGATCTCGACCAGCACAGCCAGCAGCGCGCCAACCCAGCCCAGCCACCTGGCCGTGACCTTAGCGATGCCGGCGAATGCGGCAACGAGCACAGCAACCGCAACAAGAGCCAGCCAGCCGTATCCCGCGAAGCCGGCGAATTTATAGAGTGGATAAGCTGAATGTCCAGCCAGGCCCGCCTTCACGGCCGCAGGTTGCACGCCAGCCGCCCACAGGCCCGCGCTCAGATAAACCAACCCGAACGCCGCGGCCACCTTGCCGCCCAGCCCAGCGACAAACCTTTTCTCCTCTGCGGTGAAGGTGCTGCGCCCAGCCAGATACACGAGCCACAGCCCGCCGATAAACAACCCGCCGGCCATCATCAATAGCCAGCGCGGCGTCAAGGTGGGATCGCCGCCGGGTAAATAGGCGCCCGCTCCAGAAGCGGAATACATCTGCCGCCATACCTCGGGCCGCAGCATCAGCGTCATATTGGTGGAGAGAAGCCGGGCGATCCATCCCGCCAGAAGCCACGCGCCGAGGCCCGCCCACCAGGCTGATTTTCCTGCCTCCAGCCGCGCACTGAACTGGTAGAGCAGCCAATACGTGAGCGTGAGAATGCCAATGATCGAGATCCAATAGAGACCGATCAGCACACTCGATGTGTACAGCGCGCGACCGTAGAGCACTTGCGCGAACAAGAGCGGCGGCACACCCAGGTTAATCACGTAAGTCATCACCACCGTCAGCCTGCGCGCCAACGCCCGCGCGGTCGTGAGCGAAAGAGGCGAGCCGCGGAAGAGACTCAGCACGACAGCCAGCAGCAGGCCGCCCAGCAGCATCTCCACGGCAACAAAGTGCAATGCCAACGTAACGATATGCAGCAGCTTCAGCAGCCATATCGGAGCTGGCAATGGAATTGGATCGACTGCGGGAAATGATTGCATGGAAAGTCTCGGCACTCCTCGAATTCTGCTTGAGTTTATCGAGGCTTTCCTCTGGAGTTTGTGACGCCAATCACATGAGGCGGTGCAATAGACCCTGCGTTATTGATGCCGAATCGAGACCCGATTGGAAGGCAAAGGCTCGGCGCAAATTGAGCGTCAGGGAAGGAGGTCTCAACGTTCCGGGTGCATCACCGGCCACTCGTCAGTGGGCAACAGCTGAGCCATGGGTAACCTATCCGAACCGGCGACTATTCTGTCTGGTGACGAGAAGCCCGAACTAAGCCGCCTCCCGTCACCCCTTAGCTGTATCTCGCGCATGGCGATAGTCAAAACTTCAACTTCCTATTTTGCATGCGCTAGCTCCGCAACAACTGCGGCGACTTTATCGAGTATCTGGATCCAGCCCTCCATTTGCCCGCTATTCTTTGCGCTCTCCACGGGTTCATTTCCAATGAAGGTGAGTTTGGTCTGGCCGTTTCCAATATCCTCAAAAAGAGTCACGTCGTAAGCACCCTCGACGGCCTCATGTTCAATTCCCAATTGCGCAGGGTCAACCTTGTTTCCCTCCGCGTCGGAAAAGTACATGAGAGAAACGATCTTCTCGTGCGGAACAATCTCGTGGTATTCAACCGCATTCCAGAACTCCTGCCCGTCCGGCGCTCTCATGCAGAAGAGAGATTTTCCTCCAACGCGAAAATCCATCTGGCAAACGGGCGCAGTAAAGCCGTTCGGTCCCCACCACTGCATCACGTATTTCGGGTCGGTCCACGCCTTCCAAACCAATTCGCGTGGGGCATCAAAAACTCTTGTGACAACCATCCGCTCAATTTCGCTAACCGTGTTGTTTGTCATCTCTGACCTCCTCTTTCTTCATTTGATTTACAACTACTTCCAGTTTGTCGAAGCTCTCTTCCCAGAATCGGCGATAGCTAATCGCCCAGTCGCTGACTGTCTTTATCGCCTGGGGTCTAAGCGTGCACACACTCTCTCGTCCCTGCTTCGTCTTGATCACAATCCGCGCTCGCACCAGGTAGGCAATATGTTTTGAAATCATCTGCTGCGAGAGTGCAAACGGTTTAGTCAACCCATGCACAGAGGCCGGCCCATGGGAGAGTCGTTCGATCATCGCCCTGCGGGTGGGATCAGACAAAGCCGCAAATGTTGTACCCAACCTATCCACAACCATATGGTAGTGGATTTTCTGTCAGTGTCAAGTATGAATTTTGCGAACGGGGGTAATGTCCGGATCGTCGACGATCTCTCGGAACCGCTCGTATGTCATTTTTGCGAAATGAAATCAGTGAAAGACAGGCCGTCGAAAAGCGCCACGACGATTCATGACCATTCCGGATGTATCACGGGCTACTCTTCCCCTGCCCCGCTTTCGGCCTTCCCGGGGTCCTTGGCGAGCTTGAAATCGGGATCGTGTACGCATGGCCAACTATTCGTGCACGATGAACATGAACGTTCTATTCATGGACAAATCGCACGACTTCACTAAAATCGGTCTCATAAACCATCTTCATTGACTCACAAGAAGCATGCGCCCCGCATACGAGCGGGGCTCACAGTCGGCTCCTCTGACCATTCGCTATTTATGAGACCGGTTGTAGCCCATCTGAATATGATCAGACGCGCCCTTTGGCGACAGTTCAGGCAACAGAAAAAGCCTCTGATCGAAGTCGAAGGCTTTTTCTGTTGCGCGCCTGAAGGCGTGCTGTTATCCCTTGCTAATTCACGCTGTGCACGATGAGCGACTGCGGGCAGTTCGCATTGCCGTGATACTGACCGCAATACGGAACCGTGTAGGGGGAACCCGAAACCTCTTCGACCTTGCTATCGCTCAGCTTGGTCATCGGGTTGGATCCGTTGAAGTGGAAAAACTGTGTGCCCGTACCCACGGCGATCGCCAGAATATTCCCGGCCGGGTTGAGCGACATCGGTCGACCCAGACCGTTATTGCCGCCGGTTGGGTTGCCGTCAAGCGCAGGCAAATCTGACCAGGTACTGGTCGACACCAGGTCGCCATCGCTCTCGATCGTGTAACTGGCAAGGCGTGGCTCGGATGTGACCCCGCAGCCTGAATCGCCGTAGTAGACCAAGGCGGCAAGGTGATTGGTTGGGTCGGGTGAAACCCAGGCGCCGCCATAACTCAGTGCCTCCTCCCCCGACGGCACTCCTGACGGGCCGGCCACAGAGATCGTATCGCCGTTTAGATCGCCATCACTCTCCCGCTTCAGGCCGACGAACCCGTCAGTAGGGCAGGGTTGATCATTCCCCGTATTCACTGTGTAAGCGTACGTCTCATTCCCTGCAACGACAGGCGTAGCCTCGCCACTGACATCTGTTGAATCCTTGAACGTCAGCTCGCCCGTCTTGCTGATGGCAAAGGTCTGGATGGCACCGCCGCAGTTAATATTGTCTAACACATAGACATATTCGCCGCTGTGATCGAGCGTCGCACCTGCGTCAAGCCCGCACCATTCATGCAGGTCCTGCTTCGCGACCGCTGCGCCGATCGCGCCGGTCGACGTAACCTCATAGGTGCGCAGATACTGATGCGTGGTCGCAGAGTTGCTATCGAGCGTGACGAAATGGGTGCCTGTGTCGCCCACGATATAGAAACTGGACTGCGCGAACGGCGACCCTTTGACCGGGGTGAGCTTGCCCGCCGCCGACGCTTCGTAAATCGAAATCGGGCCGCCGTTTTGAGAGTTGACTGGACCATTCTCGGCCACATAGACATAGGCGACGGGCGACTGGGCAGCCGCGGTTCTGCATGGGATCAGTGTTGTTGCTGAAGAGAGAAGCAAGGTAAACAAGGCAACGGTCGATCGTGTGCACAGAGTCGACTTCATGGGAAAAACCTCCAGGGTAATACGCAGGTTGAGCTTACGGGAAATGACGCGGGGGAGATGCGGCTACACATGAGGGATCGTGTCCAAATTTCTAAACAGATGAGACGACCGAACTAATCTAGCCGCGCTCAGCATACACCCCGCAATGAAGCTCTGCAAAGGTTAATGCCAGGTAAAAACAAGTGAAATCGAGGTTTTCACCGAGCGGTGCGCCTCGAATTGCGGACTTCTCCGTAGAGCGCGCTGGATCACCGACCTGCGTGTTGGTTTGTCTCGAAACCGCAGGCAGAGTAGGTAGATGACCATGGTAATACAAGATGCAACGCCGAAGTTTTCTGCTCGCCACGCGGAACGCAATTCCCAAATTTCGTAGTAGCGCACGAGTCGCTGACGAGATGGCGACCAACCGCCCCATCCAACCAACCTTAGACTACAACAAGTCTCATAAATGGCGATTGGTCAGACCAAGACCGCCGACTACACCACCGTCGACGCGACCGCATCGCTGCAAGTGAAGTGAGCGGGGTCTGCATTTCGCCGAAGAGTATCAATTTCGGAGCCGTAAAGCTGGGTATGGCCAGAACACCGCGTCCAGCAGTTTATTGAACCAGCAGCACGTCGAGGAATCGCGGACCGTGCACGCCCTTGATGCGCGTCATTTCGATATCCGCCGTTGCCGAGGGCCCGGAGAAGAAGGTCGTGGGCCGATCCGCGGTTGCATTCAAGCGAGCAAAAGACTCCGGCACAGTCTCGACCACCTGTTCGGCCAACACCACGCAGAGATGATAGTCCGGCACCAGCGAAAGAATGCGCGGCCCCTGCGCCGCCGCATTCTGCAGAACAATGGAGCCGGTCTCCGCAATGGCCACCGTGCATCCAGTAAGCACTCCGTCGAGAGCGTCGAGCTGGTAGGCGTCCAATTCGGTTGCGATAGAAAAATCGAAACCTGCAGGAAGCCACTCCCCGGGTAGTCCGTCGGGAATCGCGATGCGCCTGCGGCCGCGGCCCGTCAAAATACGAGCAATCTCCGCACCGATCTGCGGCGCCGCGCAGCGCGTAACACCCGCATCGTATTCAATCAGCCGGTGCGTAAAAAGCTCCAGGCGTTCTACGCCATCAAGTGTGCCCCGGCTCTTGTAGCTGCGCGGCAGCGCCGCATACTCCGCGCCAATCAAGGCCGGCGCCATCTCCGCTTCCCTGCCCAGCGCGGTGCGAATGCTGTCAAGAATCGCCGCGCGCGCAGCCGAGCTATCCGGCATGGCTGGCCTCCTCGCTCGCAGACTGCGTTTCGCCCGGCTTATGCCTCTCGCGCTCCGCCCACCAGTCGCGAAAGGTCTGCTTCGGCAGCGGCGCCAAATCGCGCGTCTGCGTCCATCCTGAAAGCATCAGAGGCAGGTGCTCGATAAAGCCGTTCTTCGACACAACCACCTTCTGCCCGATCTGCCCCAGATGCTGCGCCAGCGCCAGTCGCCCCGAGCTAGCGAAGATGAATGCCGCCGCCTGCATGCCCATGTTCCACAGGCCAAATTTGCCGCTCAGCGTCTTCTGGTCCTGCTCGACAATCTTCCCGCGCAAGTGAATCAGCACCTCCGGAATGTTGATCTTCACCGGACAGACTTCATAACACGCTCCACATAATGAAGAGGCGTACGGCAAAGACCGGCCCTCATCCATAGAATGAAGCTGCGGCGTGAGAATGGCGCCAATCGGCCCCGGGTACGCCGATTCATAAGCATGGCCGCCCGTCTGGTGATACACCGGGCAGGCATTCAGGCAAGCGCCGCAGCGGATGCACTGCAGTGTCTGCCGCGCCTCCTTGTCCGCAAGAATGGGGCTGCGACCGTTATCAAGCAACACCACGTGAAACTCTTTCGGCCCATCGCCGGCGTGCACACCCGTCCACGTCGAGTTATACGGATTCATCCGCTCGCCGGTCGCCGAGCGCGGCAGCGTCTGCAAAAAAATCTCCAGATCCTGGAATCGCGGAATCACCTTCTCAATGCCCACCAGCGAAATCAGCACATCGGGCAGCGTGAGGCACATGCGCCCATTGCCTTCCGACTCCACAATGCACACCGCGCCGTTCTCCGCCACCATGAAGTTCGCGCCGGAGACAGCAACCTTGATGCGCAGATACTTCTCGCGCAAATAGGTGCGCGCCGCCGAGGCCAGGTCCTCGGGCCGCTCGCCCAGGTCGGGCAGATGCATCTCGCGTTGAAATATCTCGCGCACCTGCTGGCGATTCTTGTGCAGCGCGGGAACCACAAAGTGCGAAGGCCTGTCGTGGCCCAATTGAATAATCAGCTCAGCCAGGTCGGTCTCGTGCGGCTGGATGCCGTGCGCCTCGAGGTTGCGATTGAGGCCAATCTCTTCCGAGGTCATGGTCTTGATCTTGATTACCTCTTTGGCCTGGTGCTTCTCAATCAGCGCAACAATAATCCGATTGGCCTCGGCAGCATCGCGCGCCCAGTGCACATGGCCGCCGGCGCGCGTGCAATTTTCTTCAAACTGCGCCAGGTAATAATCCAGATGCGCCAGCGCATGCGCGCGAATCGCAGCGCCGGAGTCGCGCAGCTCTTCCCAGTCCGGCAGCTCTCCCACCATGCGGTTTCGCTTGGCCTGGATCACGTCGGTCGCATGGCGAACATTCCGGCGAATCTGCGAATCAGCGAGCAACTCCTTCGCCGCGTCAGGAAAATCGCGGTCCGACCATGGCGAATGCCCATCCTGAGGATGCGGAGTCGTGGTCAATTCCCTCCTCCGTCTACTTCAGCCACGCCAAACTCATCGCCCGCCGTCGAGGCAAGAATCTCCGCAATCTGCGCCGTCCGCACCAGCGTACGCTGCCGATGCAGCGATCCGTAGATATGCATCAGGCAGGAGTTATCAACCGCCGTGCAAACCTCCGCGGTCGTATTGAGCACTTCGCGCACTTTGTCCGCCAGCATGGCCGAGGAAACATCGGCATTCTTGATCGAGAACGTCCCGCCAAATCCGCAACACTCCTGCGGATTCTCGATTGACAAAAGCTCCAGGCTGCGCACGCGCTTCAACAACCGCGCAGGAATATCCCCCAAGTGCAGGCTGCGCTGCGAATGGCAACTGGTGTGCAGCGTCACCTTATGCGCATAAGTTGCACCCACATCTTCCACACCCAGTTTCTTCACCAGCAACTCAGTGAACTCATAGACTCGCGGCAGCAGCTCTTCCACAGCGGCTGCAAGTTTTGCGTCCTGCACCATCTCAGCGGCCTTCAAATAGTGATCCCGCATCATGGAAACGCATGAGCTCGACGGAGCCACCACGATCTCCGCATCGCGATACACGTCCACAAAATGGCGAATGATCGGGACAGCCTCTTTCAGATAGCCCGTGTTCCAGTGCATCTGTCCGCAGCAGGTCTGCGCGGTGCGAAACTCGACCGAGTGCCCCAGCCGCTCAAGCACGCGCACCACCGCTTTGCCGGTATTGGGAAACAGTGTGTCGTTGTAGCAGGTAATAAAGAGCGAAACGCGCAAAGACCGGCACCTCGAAAAACAAGCCTATCCCGAAGTCAAGCCTATCCAGTGTCGTTCATCCCGCGATGCGTTGCAAATCACATCTCTGCCCTGCGCAAGGGCGCGCCCTGCTTCGCACCCATGCATCGGAAGCAGCCGGGAAAATCAGTTCTTGCCATTCAAACGGTCGACGATCTTGTACTCGGCGGGAATCTCGAAGAAGCTCGAATCGGGCTCCGCTGTCGAAATGTCCTTCGCCGTAAACACCTGCTTGCCGCTTTGCGGAGCGTCAACCGTCGAGTTCAAATTGACAGCCAGGTGCGGTGAATACCAGAACTCCCGAACCGTCACCATGGGCTGATCGTTGCCCATCACTCCGGTGTTGATGGTGGTGGTTTCGCGGTAGCCGTGGGTGTCGACGCCTTCGACGCTGCCCGCTCCCAGATCCTCGTGCTGGCGAACGCCGTCGCCGTCGGGCAATGGGCCGGACTTGCCGATGGGCGGCTCGAACTTGTCCTGGGTTGTCAGGTGGTAGCGATATAGATCGCAAACTTTGGTTGCCGGGGCGCAGTTGAACCAGGTGTGTTGTTCGGGATCCGTGATCTGGAAGACGTTCATGCGGGACTCGATCTTGCCTCCCTTGGGCACCAGAATCCAGCGCTCCTGGTAGATGCGTCCTTTGCTGTCGCGCACAATGTGCCGTTCATTGGTCAATGTGATTGTGCCGCCACCGGCCATGGGCCGGGTCCACTAAGTGTCGAGGGTGAGGCTGAACGGCGCGCCCGGCTTGGGCGGAATGAAGATGCTCTCCATGCGGCCTACGGCACCGCCGTCCTGGCCACGGATAACCTGCTGCTGGGCTGGTGGAGTCTGAGCAAGTGCGATTGAAGCCGCAGCCATAGCGGCCAAAGCCAGCAAATGAAGTTGCCGAATCCTCATGAGTCCCTCCGGAATAGCAAATCACTTGGGCTCAACGCGAACAGAATATACCCGGCAATCCCGAAAAGATAGATCAGACCGCGCCCTGGCTAAGCAATCCATCATATTTCCCTGCCAACACCCATAACTGACCGGCTGAAGTAATCTTGAGTGGCGCGGTCTGCCGCCGTCCGTCTTGCCAATTCCAGCGAGGGAAGGGAAAGGAAACCCAACATGCCACACGGAATCACTCGACGCACTCTCATGCGCACCACCGCTCTGGCAGCCTCAGCCGCCGCCATTGTCTCGGCCCGCTCCGCGCAGGCATCTTCTGCAGACGGCCAGGCAGGCAGCGTCTTTCACGTCTTTGTGTTTCAGTGGAAGCCGGAAGCCTCGCAGGCCGAAAAAGATCGCGCCGCCAAAGACATCGCCGCCTTTCAGGGACAGATCCCCGGACTTCTCGAGACACACGTCGGCCCCAACATCTCCCCGCGCGGCAAAACCTACACCTTCGGCGGCATCATGCGCTTTAAAGACCAGGCATCGCTCGACGCCTACGTGCAACATCCCATGCACAAGGCGCTCCTGGCATGGCTGGTGCCGCTCATCGATGCCATCGAGCTGGACCTGCCGGCCTGAGAACTGCAAAAATCTCGAGGCCGGATAGTAACTTCGGTCAGCATCAGGCAAGAAAAAACGGGATAAGCCAGTAGCTCATCCCGTTGTCTTTGTAACTTCGAGTTAGTGATTGCTCGATGGCTAGAGCATCTCTCCTACGGGTAGTAAGTGTGGGTGCCCCACCCTCGCCGCGTCTTTGTTTTTGCGCCTAGGGTGGGACCGCTACACAGCAAGAGGAGACGTGCCTTAGGCGCTGCCTCAGGCGCTTCAGAGTTAGGCGTAAATCCCCCGCTGCTTGATGGTGAAAGCCACGCGGTCGATGGCCAGCATGTAAGCGGCAATGCGATTGTTCACGTTATGCGCCTCCGCATAGCGCACCACATCGTCGAAGCTGTCGCGCAGAATCGTCTCCAGCTGTTCGTTGACGATGGCTTCTTTCCAGAAGTACCCCTGCCGGTCCTGCACCCATTCGAAGTAACTCGCTGTAACTCCGCCGGCATTGGCCAGAATGTCCGGCACGATGAAGATGCGCTTGTCGGCCAGTATCTCATCGGCTACAGCGGTCGTCGGCCCGTTCGCCCCTTCCACCACAATGCGCGCCTTGATCTTGTCTGCGTTGCGGCTGGTGATCACATTCTCCGTCGCGGCCGGGATCAGGATTTCGCAGTCCGAAACAAT
>JBEKVS010000136.1:0-14007 GCA_049513795.1 Occallatibacter sp.
TTCTTAATCCCAACAGGAACTTGGAAAGTAGAATACGGAAACCCGCGCTTCGAGAGAACTTATCTGCTTTAACGCCGACGCCATAAGCCATCGGAAGCACGCTTTCCACCTGCGGATGCAAACTTCGCCATTACCTACAAATCCTCCGAGGTTCATATTCTTCGCTAGGGGACTGAGTCGCTCGATCCGTTTCACCGCACCCGCAACACAATAATGGTTTCATCGTCGAAGCGATCATGCCCCGCCTGAAAGCGTGTCACGTCGGCGAGAATCTCTTCGGCGATCTCATGCGCGGGCCGATTGCGATGCGCGCAAAGCAGGCTGGAGAGACGCGCGTCTCCGTACATTTCGCCTTGCGCATTTTCCGCATCGAGAATTCCGTCGGAAACAAACACAATCGCATCGCCGGGCTGCGTGTACACAGAGATCTCGTCGTAGGTCACATCGGCGAAAAGGCCAAGTGGAAAGCCTTCCGCTTTTACCGTCATCGACTGTCCCTGGCGACAAAGCACCGGCTGAATAGCGCCGGAATTCGCCACCCGCAGGGTCAGGTCTTCGTCATTCCACAACGCAAAAAGCAGCGAGACGTATTGCGAGTCGAGCTTGCGCTCCTGCAGCGCATCGTTGAGCAGCGCCAGCATCGGCGCCGGTTCAAGCTGCTGCACGGCCGCGGAGCGCATGATGCCGCTGACCAGAGCCGCGAACAGAGCCGCAGGCGCGGCCTTGCCGCTGACATCGCCCAGAACAATTGCCGTGCGGCCCGGCCCATAATCAAGAAAATCGTAAAGGTCGCCGCCGATGGTGCGCGCGGGTAGGAAACGAACAGCCATCTCAGCATGCGGATGTTCAGGCGCGGCAGGAGGCAGGAGGCGAAGCTGTACTTCGCGCGCCATTGCTATGTCCTTCTCAAGCTGCCGCTCCTGCCGGTGAACAGCCTGGTAAAGGCGGGCATTCTCGATGGAGATGGCCACCTGCGCGGCCAGCGTGGTCAACACGCGCTCGTGATCTTCATTAAAAAAGTGAGTGCGTGTGTGTTCCAGGTCCAGCACCCCAATGACGCGGCCTTTGTAAAACAGCGGCACAATCAACTCCGAGCGCGTCTCCGCATTCATCTCCAGATAGCGCTGATCTTTGCGCACGTCGCCAACGTTGATCGTGCGCCACTCGCGTACTGCGGCGCCCACCAGGCCGCTATTGACCGAGATCCGGCGCATCGGAGCATGGGCATATCCGAATCGCCATGAGTAGCGGGTGATAAGCGCCTCGCCCTTTGCATCGAGCAGCATGATGGTGAACATCTGGTAGTCGATCAAGCGGCGCAGTAATTGGCCCACGCGTTCGAGCAGCTTGTCGAGATCGAGAATTGACGTGAGTTCGACGGCGATCTCGTTGAGCACGGAGAGCACCTGCGCCTGCCGCGATACACGCGTGTAAAGCCGCGCGTTTTCGATCGCCTGCGCGATCCGGGAAGCGGTGAGCGTGAGCAAGTGCAGATGTTCTTCGCGGAAGTAGCCGGCGTGCTCGCTTTCGATATCCATCACGCCGATAAGGCGATTCTTGGCGATGAGCGGCACTGCCAGCTCGGAGCGGACCTCGGGATTCGCGGCCAGGTAAATATCCGAGCTCGAAACATCGTTCAACATGATTGCTTGGCGCGTCAGCGCGACCTGGCCCACCACGCCCTTGCCGAGCGGCACGCGTGCCCGCTCAGTCTGCTCGCTATGACCGATCTGGAAGCGCATGCGCAATTCGTGCGTGCGATCGTTGAGCAGGAAGATGGCGAAGATGCGGTATTCGATGACGGCGCGCACCAGTTCCGAAGTTCGGTTGAGCAGAGTCTCAAGATCGAGCGTCGTGTTGAGGGCATCGGCCAGGCGAACCAGGTAGTTGAGATCGGCGGTTTCAACGCGCGCATTCACGGGATCAAGATGCGCCGACGGGTTTGCTGAGTCCGGCGGGCGGTAATCTCCCTCGAACTCGGGTTCCTCATACGGCGGTGGGACGATCTCAGTCATGGGGTCGAATCGAATGATAAAGGATGGAGCGCCGCCGTTGAGGAACAGCCGATCAATCAGTTGCTGTGGAAGCGAGAGCGATTCAACTCAGCGGCTGATCTAGGAGGCAGAACGGAGATCGGCTTAGGGAACGGAGTTCGCCGACGCGCCCACGTCTCCAGGCGCTGGAGCAGACAAAGCGGATCGAAGGATATCCGTGCACATGAACGCGCGGGCGTGTTTTCCCGCATATACAGGGGGCGCCGTCCAGATCCACGAACCTGGTTCGTGCCAACCGGGATCCAAATCCCGCACCACGAAAGCTCCGACGCGTGAGGTCGCGCACAAATCGGCCACGTAAGCAAGTTGCACAGGTTGCTCGAATACCGGACGCAGCATGTTTTCCGTCTTGAGGTAGCTGTTGGCGTCTCCGCCATACGACGGCCCATAGTCGCGGCCGCGAGCCGCAGAGGCCCACGAGGAGTAGAGCCCTTGTTGCACAGCGTCCGGAACCGCAGGCGACTCTTGAACCAGGCTGGATGCGGGCAAGCCCTTGAGCGCCTCGCTGTAAATGGTGCGCAACTCGGCAGTGCGTTCTCCCAACCCAGCGGATAGGTTTGGATTTACCGATGTTCCACGATTCTGGTCAATGGCCACGGCGTAGAAGCGCAGCAAGGCGGCATCGCAAACCGTTCCGGCAATGCCGATCACCCCGAGGACAGCGATGGCTCCAACGCGGCCTCGAAGCAAAGTCCGCATCGAAAAACCTGCCGCAAAGACATCCTCAACCCATTCAACTGCCCACAACAACAGCACAAATTGAGGCACGAGCATAGCGCGCCAGCCGAGGTCGTTGTGCGGCAGCGCCACGGACGCCAGGAAGCTGCCAATCAGAAACCCTGACACGAGCAGGAATAACAACACTTTGTCGGTTGGGTTGAGAGGGGTGCGCCGCATTTTCCGCAATTTGTAAATTCCGATTGCCGCAAAAAATCCCAATTCCATTGCGTAGTTGAGCGGCAGGCAGAGCAGCATGGCCAGCGAGCCTTTCACGTCGAGCGTGCCTGGCGTGCCGTGCATGAACCAGAACACCGGCCCGAATGTTCTAGGTCTAAGCACTGCAAACGGTACACCGCCTTGCGCCTCTCGCAGCTCGGCCAGGTAAGGCAGTGCGGCGATAAAGGCCGTCGCGCCGGCCAAACCAACTGCGCTCACCGGGCCCCACATCTTGCGAACGAGAAAGACGACCAACAATCCCGCCAATGCGACGACGAACACAAAGACCACATAGATCGAACATCCTGCCGCCGAGGCGAACGCCAGGCCGCTCAACAAACCGGCTGCAATGCGGCTCGAACGCTGAGGGGCGCGCCAAGCTCCTAGCAGCAGGAGCACGCCGGTGCATCCGCAAACCAGGCCACCCACATGGTTGGGCACCCAAACGCACGAGCCCAGCCAGCTCGTGACTTGTCCATCGCCATTCCAAAACTCGAAGTCTCCAAAGGGAATGAAGAACCGGTGGCGCGCCAGAGAAACAATCAAGGTGATCATCCCATCGGGAATCAGATCGAGCCCGGTGATGGCCATCAGCCCCGCGGCCAGCCAGGTTCGCCGCCGCCACGTCTTGAGATTGCCTCCATCTCGCTCTGGCTCAAGCGGCCCGGCGATGAAAAGCGCGGCGACAGCGACAATTGCCAGCCCCGACCACGCTACGCTGGCGAAGAGAGCATCGCGTGCGCTGATGAATCCGCACCCAAGAACCTGCACAAACGCGGCCAGCATAAACCAGAAGTAGTGATAGCGAAAGGGAACTGGATGCCCGGGATAAAAGAATGGATTGCCGGTGGGCAAAACGCTCGTGCGGTGAATTGCCTGAATCAGTGAAGTTCGAAAGGAGTAGTCAATCGATGCCCAATTGATGTAAAGACCGTTTCCTATGCGCAGGTCAAGGACGAGCAAACCTGCAAACGCCACCCAGCCCAATCCAAGCAGAAGCTCGATGCGCGGCGGGCACAGGTCTTTGAAGTGCAACTCCCGCAGCGCGAGCAACAACACGAACGCCGCCCAGAACACCAGGCAGAGCACGAAGACAATGCGCAGCGAGCCAAGGCTCCAGCAAAGATACATGAGGATGGGCACAACGGAAATGCCAAGTGCCGTTGCCGCGTACAGGCGAAACAGCGAACTCCGGCTGCGGAACCCGAGCAGGTTTGCCGTCCAGCCGATCACCAGGCCAGGGGGGATGATCACCAGCCAGAATAGAAAGACAGCAACGATGTAGCGAAACCCGTCGCCGGGGAAGAATGGAAGCATGGCGGCCGTTCAATTGCGGCAAAGGGTGCGGCAACGGGCTCATCTTACCAGAGGCGCCTTGGGCACCCCCCCAATCGAGCGCTCCTTGGCGATAATTGCATATATGAACGATTGCGATGGATTCCTGGAACCTCCAAATCGCACATTCTTCCCGGAGGGAAGGCTCGAGAGTAGCCCAGGGTGCAGCGCAGCGAAACCATGGGCAGACGCCCGCATTATTTTCCCGCGTCCCGTCGGGCCGCGCCGAATCTGTTCGTCACCTGCTCGAGCGCCCGGGTTCATCAGTCGGCCCCGAGTTCGCGCACAATGGCCACCGAAGCCGAAGCGCCGATGCGATTGGCCCCCGCTTCGAGCAGCGTGCGCACATCGTCGAGCGTGCGAATCCCGCCGGAAGCCTTGACCCCGCACCGCGCGCCGGCCACGCCGCGCAGCAACGCGACATCGGCAGCGGTTGCGCCGCCAGTCGAGAAACCCGTCGATGTCTTCAGGAAATCCGCGCCGGCCTGAATGGCAATCTCCGCCGCGCGCAGCTTCTCTTCGACGGTTAGCAGGCACGTTTCCAGAATCACTTTGAGCAGCGCGCCATGATGATGGGCAACGCTGGCCGCCGCATGGATGGTGTGGTGAACCGCCTGGTGGTTGCCGCTCTTGAGCTGACCGATGGGAATCACCATGTCCAGCTCGCGAACGCCAAGACGTGTCAACGCAGCTGCTTCCTGCCGCAGGGTCGAACCGAGCGAAGCGCCGAGGGGAAAGCCAATCACAACGCCGACAGCTACGCCCGTGCCTGAAAGCAGATTCACCGCCGTTGAAGCCCACACCGGGTTGATCATGGCGCAGGCAAAGCGGTAGCGGATCGCCTCGTCGCAGAGGTTCTCCACCTGGTGGCGTGTCGCGTCCGGTTTGAGCAGTGTGTGATCGATGACGGCAGCCAGAGACTGCCAGCTGGAAACCGCCTCTGCTGCGAATGCGGCAGCGTCGAAGCTGCCATTGTCAAATTCAAGATCGGCTACATTGATGGGAGTGATCGAAGCCATCGGTGGTGCTCCTTGCTGCCTTGCCCTGCTCAAACCGGCCGGCTCAGCACACGGTATCCGGGAGATGAGTATAGTGCCTCGCGGAACGCCCGGCCAAGTCAATGGACGTGAATTTCTTGTCCCAGGTTGCTTTAAAACCTGCAATCCAAATCCATGGCTCCGGCCGGTAGGCGTAAGCCTGCCAAGGCTGTCCGCCGGCGGATGCTAGACTTGCCCGAGAACAATGAGAAACCTCATGCGTCCATCCCATTTTCTCATCGCCGCCCTGGTTGCCGCCTCAACCCATCTTTCCCTTGCTCAGCGCATCGAGGTCACCGTGCCGGGCGCCAAGCCCCTCAACGGCCACCTGATTCTCGTCTTCTCGATGAACGACAAAGAAGAGCCGCGCATGCAACTCTCTGAGAATTACCACTCCGAACAGGCCTTCGGCGTGGATGTGGATGGTCTTGCGCCCGAGAAGCCGATTGTTGTGGATGCGAAGACGTTCGGCTATCCGCGCCGCTCGCTCACCGATCTCGATGCCGGGGATTATTTTGTCCAGGCCGTCTTCAATGTCTACGAGCAGTTTCATCTCGCTTCCGGAAAGACCGTCTGGCTTCCCCCCGACAAAGGCGAAGGTCAGCACTGGAACCGCAAGCCTGGCAATCCGTATAGCAAGCCCGTCAAGATCCACTTCGACCCAAAATCGCCAGCTACCGTCAAGCTGACGCTCGACCAGGTGATCCCGCCGATCGAAGGAACCGACCAGGATCCCATGGTGATGGCCGCCAAAGACCCAGGCGCCAAGTGGCTCAAATTCATGCGCTTCCGCAGCGAAAAGCTGAGCGCGTTCTGGGGCCGGGATGTCTTTCTCGGCGCCTGGATCTTGTTGCCCGATGGTTTCGACGAGCATCCAGATGCGAAGTTCCCCTTGGTCGTCTACCAGGACCACTATCACGCCGGTCTTGGTCCGGTTCCGTTCGTCACCACAGCGCCTGATCCCAAAGCACCCAATGCGCGTCGCCTCGCCAACGGCTACAAGTTCTTTCAGGACTGGACCGCAGGGCGCCTGCCGCGCGTCATCCTGCTCTACGTGCAAAACGCCAATCCCTACAATGACGATTCGTATGACGTCGATTCAGCCAACGTCGGTCCCTACGGCTCGGCTATCAACGATGAGCTGATTCCGGCCGTCGAAAAGCAGTATCGCGGCATTGGGCAGGGATGGGCGCGGGCCACATTTGGCGGATCGACCGGCGGCTGGGAAGCGCTGGCCACGCAGATCTTCTATCCCGATTTCTACAACGGCACATGGGCCGCCTGCCCCGATCCGGTTGACTTCCACGCCTACCAGAACATCGATCTTTATAGCGATGCCAACGCATTTGTTCGCAAGGGAGACTTCGCCGAGATTCCCGTAGCCGCCGATCGCAAACCCGATGGCACCATCATCGCCACCGCCGGCGGCGAGTTTGCCTACGAGTACGTGCTCGGCACGCATGGCCGCTCCACCGAGCAGTGGGACATCTGGCAAGCCGTATTTTCACCCGCCGGCTCGGATGGTTACCCGGCCGAGATCATTGACCCGCTCACCGGCTACATCGACAAAACCGTTCTCGCCTACTGGCACGATCATTACGATCTGACCGCGATCCTGAAGCGCGACTGGCCCACGCTGGGGCCCAAACTGGAAGGGAAGTTGCACCTCACCGTCGGCGATGGCGACACCTACTTCCTCAACAACGCCGTGCACCTGCTGCAAAAAGAATTGGATTCAACGCGCAATCCGCATTCCGACGCGACCTTCCAATACGGTCCCGGCATGCCGCACTGCTACACCGGGGGTCCAGCGGAGTACACCATGCAACAGAACAACGCCGAGTGGATACAGCGCGTGCTGCCCTTGATGACCGAGCACATGGTTGCGACCGCACCCACCGGAGCCGACACCAAATCGTGGAGATATTGACCCCCTCTGGCCATCGCCGTTGTCAGTCCAAGGGGGACCAAAACTTCTTTTAGCAAACCGGACTGTCATCCTGAGCGGAGTTTGGCCGGTCTTTGCGCCAAACGCAGTCGAAGGACCTGCTTCTCACGGCCCTAAAAGCGCTTGGGATTTAGGCTTCATCTAAATAGTCTCGTTTCAATCCTGAGTCGGATTCCACCATCCGCCATCTTTAGCCACCAGCGCGTCCGCCGCCTTCGGTCCCCAAGTTCCGCGTGCATAAGGACGAACCCGGTGATGGTGCTTGAGCACCTGATCGACCACTTCCCACGCCGCTTCTACCGCATCCTCGCGCGTAAACAGCGCGCCGTCGCCGGCCATGGCGTCGCCCAGCAACCGTTCATAAGGAGTCTCCTCCCCCGTTTGCTCGTCGGAGAGAAAAAGCTCTCGCTGCTCGCCAATGAACTCCTCTCCGGCAAGCTTCACCCGCGCTGCCAGGGCGACGGCGGCATGGGGCGAAAGCCGAAAGCGGATGTAATTGGCCGCCTCGCCCTTGCGTGTCGCATCGGCAAAAAGCTTCTGTGGCGGCTGCTTCAGCTCCACAATAATCTCCGTGGCCGTGTCGGGCAGGTATTTGCCCGAACGCAGATACCACGGCACGCCATCCCATCGCCATGAATCGATGAACAGCCGCAGTGCGCAATAGGTTTCCACATCCGATCGCTTGGCCACATCCGGTTCACTGCGGTAGCCGGCATACTGGCCGCGCACCATATCGTCGGCTTGCAAAGCCCGCATGGCCTTGAACACTTTTGCTTTCTCCGATTGCACCGCGCCAAAGTCCCGGCCCGAAGGTGCTTCCATGGCCAGCAGCGCCACGATCTGGAAGAGGTGATTCTGAATTACATCGCGCAGGCACCCTGCCGTCTCGTAAAACGCCGCGCGGTCTCCCACGCCAAAATCCTCCGCCAGCGTAATCTGCACGCTGGCAACGTAATTCCGATTCCAGATCGGCTCCAGAAAAGAATTGGCGAAGCGGAAATAGAGAATGTTCATGATCGATTCTTTGCCCAGGAAGTGATCGATGCGAAAGATGGAGTCCTCAGGGAATGCCGCCCGCGCCACCTGGTTGAGCGCCCGCGCCGAGGCCAGGTCGCGCCCAAAAGGCTTCTCGACAACCACCCGCGCGTTGGCGTTCAATTTTGCCGCGCCCAGCCCTTTGATCACTGTACCGAACAGCGCCGGCGGAATCGCCAGATAATACGCAGGCCGCTTGGCCCCGCCCAGCGCCTCATGGATGGCCGCGAACGTGGCGCTGTCGTTGTAGTCCCCGCTCACATATTTGAGCAGCGACAAAAGGCGCTTGAAGGCGCGCTTGTCGTCGATGCCGCCCGCATGCCGGATGCTGTTCGCCACGCGACTGTGGAGGCGCGTCAGGCTCCACTTGGGGAAGGCCACGCCGATCACGGGAACGTTGAGCGTGCCACGCTTCACCATTGCGTAGAGCGCGGGAAAAATCATCTTGTGGGCCAGGTCGCCGGTTACGCCAAAGACCACCAATGCGTCAGACTGGGGCAGAGCCATGAATGCCTTCCTCCTACTCGCGCTGTCGATTGTACAGATGCCCAAATCGCTTAGATGCCAAGCTCGCCTGGATGATTCGTTCACTCTCAAGGATCCACTAAGGATGGTCGGTTGACATCAGGCAGATGTCGGGCAGGTTGCGATAGCGCTCGGCGTAGTCCATGCCATAGCCGATCACAAACAAGTTGGGGATGGCGAATCCAACGTAGTCGGCCTCGATGTTTTCAATGCGGCGCGAAGGCTTGTCCAGCAGCGTCGCGATGCGCAGCGTCTTTGGATGCTGTTGCAGAAACAGCTTGCGCAAATAGGCCAGCGTCAGTCCTGTATCGAGAATATCTTCGACGATCAAAACGTTCTTGCCTTCAATGGGTTCGTCGAGATCCTTGATGAGCTTCACCGCTCCGGACGAACGCTGCCCTTTGCCGTAGCTCGAGACGGCGACAAAATCAAACGTCGCGTCGGCCTCGATGGCCCGCGCCAGGTCCGACAGGAACGGCGCCGCTCCCTTGAGGACGCCGATCATCACCAGCTTTTCTCCGCCGAGGTCGTGGGTAATCAGCGCGCCCATTGCCGCAACTCGCTCAGCGATCTGCTGCCGCGTATACAAAATCTCGTGACCCTGATAAGTGAGGCTAGACATGCAGACAGTATCGCGCGGCAGGGAAGCCGGCGACTCTGGCCGGCTGTGCAAATCAAGCCCCGAATGAAGGGTACGGGCTTCAGCCCGTACAAAAAAGCCATGCCGAAATAGCCGGGCTTCAGCGCCGGAGGGAATGCCATGCCGGTAATCATCGCGGAACCGAAACCTGCCCAACTAGATTCGGTCCATCCGATGCAAGCCGCGCACCCCTTTCTAGCCGCCAGCCGCAACGCCTGCCGCAACATCCCCGTGATCCAACCCGTCTATACTGAAGAGGACGGGAATTCAGGGAGATATGCTGCCTTATCTGCACATCTGGCACTTCCAGGTGCCGACCTTCGGCATGATGCTTTGGCTGGCCGCTGTAGCCGGCGCCTTTGTCATGGACCGTGGCTTCAAGCGTGCCGGCATCGACGCAGATGCCGTGGGCATGGTGGCCGTCGCCGCTCTGCTGGGCATAGTGGGCGCCAAGCTCTGGCACGTGATCGATACCCCCATCGAGTTTCGCGAATACGGCTGGCGCGTCCTGTGGGATTCGGCCGGCTTCGCCTGGTACGGCGGATTGATATTCGGAATCTCGGCCCTGTGCTTTCAGGGCTGGTGGGCGCGCATCGGCAGCCTGCGCACGCTCGACCTCGCCGCCCCCGCCGCCGCTATCGGCTACGGCATCGGGCGCATCGGCTGCTTCCTCTCCGGCGACGGCTGCTACGGCATTCCCACCACGCTGCCCTGGGGCATGAGCTTCCCCAATGGCATAGAGCCCACCTTGCAACGCGTGCATCCGACTCCGCTTTACGAGTTGGCGGCAGGCCTGCTCATCGGCTTATGGCTATGGCGTCGCGGAGGCAAGCCGCATGCAACCGGGGCCATCGTCGGCCAGTATCTCGTACTCTCCGGGACAGCTCGCTTTCTGGTTGAATTTGTGCGCCGCAACCCGAAGATTCTCTGGAATTTATCGAATGCTCAACTGGCCAGTGCAGGCACCGTCGTAGCGGGTGTGGCTCTCATCTGGTGGGCAGCAACGCACCGCGCTCCGCATCCTGATAAAACGGCCATTGCGGTCGAGAAAACAGCATAGGCTCGTCGGATGGGCCTTCCTTCAACCCAAAGGCACTGTGAACAGCCCGGCGTTTTGAAGGGTACGGGCTTCAGCCCGTACAAATGCCCAGCAAGATCGAGGCGGGCGTTAGCCTCTGAGGGAATGCCTGGGCGAGCAAAAAGCTTGGTCAGAGATTTCTAGAAAATCCCAAGTCACGTCGTGATGTTGTAGATCAATCCAAACGGATCCTGGATGTAGGTTCGCGGGAATTCCGGCTCATCCTTCACCACCTTGCATCCATTCTTCTGCAGCCGGCGCTTCGCTTCCTCGACATCGCTCACCGTGACTTCAAGCACCGGTCCCAGTGCCGGGCCAGGCTCAATGAACAGGTTGATGTTCTTGCCGTGCAGGCCGATCATCCCCGGGTTAGGGTCGGTGATGATGAAGCCAAGTTGCTCCACGTAGAACTTGGCAGCCGCCGCAGGGTCGGGTGCCTGAATCAGGATGTCTGTGCCAAAGCTATTAGCCATCTGCCTCCTTTTCGGGCATGCAATTTCCTATAGCCGCTTGATGAACGCCAGCGCTTCGGCAAGCTGCGGGAACTGAGCCTCGTCGGCTTTGAAGTCGCGCGAATGAACGCAGCGCCGCAGGCCGCGCATGCGTACCGGATGCTTCAAGTGCAGCATCTCATGATAGAGCAAATACTCGATTGCGTATCGTGGGCTCGATGGCCGGTCAAACACGCGGCTGACCACAATCGTGTTGTGCGCCGCGTCATAGTGGCCCAGCGACCGCTTGGCGTGGTGCTCGCTCCAGGTCAGCTCGGGCCGGCCCAAAAGCCCGCCGAAGAAGCGCGTATTCAGCGAGTCAAAGACCTCTTCAAGATTGTAGAAGCGACCTTCAGGGCCCACGAAACGCTTGCTGCCGCGAGTGTGGCGAATAAGTTCTGTCTGCCGCGTCACGGCTGCCGATGAAGCGAAGCGTTTGTAGCGCAGGTTCTGCGCCGCGTCGATCGGCTTTCTATAGAGTTTGGCCAGCAGGATATGCGCAATGGCCCGTACCACTGTCTCCGGCGCGCCCTCCAGCAGATCGGAAAGGCTCACAAAAATCTGTCCTTCACGCAGGCGAATGGTGGTGTTCAGCGATGTAAATCTGCGCAGCCTGACCGCGATCGGCGGCATGGGCGCGCGAGGGCGAAGGGCCCGGTATTCCTGCTGAAAGATGGGAACAAAATCGGGAGGCACGTCTGGTGACATTTTACAGCAGCGCCCATTCGAGAGTGCCTCACTTCGGCTCAGCGCGATCCTGGCCCTGTTCATCCTTATGCAGGTTGAAGTAGTCGGTCTGCTCGGCCAGCAGGCGCTTGGCCTGGTCGGCCAGGTCTTCGCCGCTCTCGATGGCCTCCTTGCGGGCCAGGTCGAAGGCCGGCTCGCCGGGAAGCGCGCGCAGAATTCCCAGCCAATGATCGGCGTCTTCCGAGAGCGGTTTCAAGGCCTTGCGTATATCCCCGTGACGGTCCGCATAGAGGTCGAGGTTTGAGCCCAGTTCGTCCATCAGCGCGGTCAGATCCTGTAACTCGTCGTCCAGGCGTTTGCCGCGGCCAATCGACTTTGAGCGGTTGGTCAGGCTCTTGATGGTCTCCGCATGCTCGCCGAGATACTTTGTGTAAAGCTTGACGCGCTCATTGGGATTGATGCCGGCTTCGCGGATCTCCTCGATCTGCGCCTCGGTCAGCGGCTCAGGTTTGTCCTTCTGAGCGTGAACCGGCTGCGCCAGCCAGGAAATGGCAAGACAGAAAGACAGCAGAATCGGGGCGCTTAGGTGAGCGGTACGCATCGGCGGGCAAAACCTCGGCGCCTCTATTGAAACACATAGCTCCATTGAAAATGAAGCACTGAAGACATGCCGAATTGACCGCCGGACTCGAACGGCTGCGAAGGAAATATAGGGGCTAGGATGCAGAGGCTCTGGAATGACGGAGGCAGGGAAAAGGGTGCAGCTTGAGCTCGGCTACTTTCGAAAGACCTGGAGCATGGCTTCGTCCTGCGCCTTATTGACTTGGGCCAGGGTTTGGGCCAGGAGCGGCCGGTCTTCAAGGCTGCTGTTGTGCAGCATCTCATTGAGCCTGAACGCGGTATGCCGCAGCAGAATCTGCGCATTCTTGAGCCGCTTGTTGTCTTCCGACATGGAGAGGTGAATCTTGTGCGCCAGTTCCTGGACCTGTTTGAGCAGGGAGGTCGCCTTGTCGCCGTCGCCCGACGCATACTGGCGAACGCTGAACTCGGTCATCTGATGCACAAGCTCGGCGTAAAGGAAGCATTGCTCGCGCGGTTGCGCCTGCAGAATCTTGGCCTCGAGCGCGTTGATACTGTCTTGATCGAAAACCTTGTCGTCGAAGTTTGTAGCGCGAGCGGGGATCACGCTGACGGCGAGAAGAACGAGAACGGCCAACGAAACCTTGGACTGCATGAGGGACCTCCGCAGCTGCTGGTTAACCCCTTAGGCCGTGACTATAGGAGTTTTTGTGAGATTGTGCAAGCAGAATCGTTGCCGCTCACTACCCCGATCGTGTCATGAACATGAAAGATTAACCACTAAAGGCATCATCGCCCCGCTCAAGGTTTTTCCTTCAGTAACTTGAGACGCTGGCGAGCCTGCCATTCCTGATCTGGAAATTTGCCGGCCGACGATTCCAAAAAGCGTTGGTAATACGCAGCCGCTTGATCCCTCTGATGAAGACTGTCGTAGGCGGTTGCCCACAAAAAATATGTCGATGGGACTTCGTCAAGGAATTTTGACCGCATCGTAAGCGCGTGAAGCGTGACCGCTGGCTGGTTGGTCCGCGAGGCGGAAAAGGCCAGGCCGCTCCACCCGTCGGCATTGCCCGGGTCAATCTCCGTAACCTTGCTAAAGGCCGCAAATGCTTCAGGATAGCGAAGCAGGCGAACCAGGTTCTGGCCATGGCCGAGGAGCAGCGCTGCGTCGTTGGGCGACTTGGCCAGCAAGCCGCCGTACAGGTGATCCGAGCCGGCGTAGTCTCCTGCGTCGGCCAGTACCGCCGCCAGCATACGCGTGATAGCCGCGTCGCTGGGATGGGATTCGTGGAGCTTCTGCAGCAGCGGCAGGGCTTCAGCTTTGTCCTGCGCCGCCAGCACCGTGGCCAGCTGCGCCGAAAGGCCGGGGTCGTCGGGCGATTGCTCCAGAGCGGCGCGAAGAACGGTTTCCGCATCCGCATATTTTTTCTGCTCGATCAAAACGTGGGCCAGCCCGCCGGCGGCGGCAGCGGACTTGGAATCGTCGGCAAGCACCCGGCGATAGGCGGCTTCGGCCGCGGCGTATTCGCCCGACCGCTCGGCGATTCTCGCGGCCAGCAGGGTGTCCGCCGGCTTCTCCGGGGAGAGCTTGAGGGCCTCAAGCAGGTCATTCGAAGCCTCTGCCGGATCATTCGCGAGATCGATCTCCGCCAGGGCGCGCCA
>JBEKVS010000137.1:0-14388 GCA_049513795.1 Occallatibacter sp.
ATTGTGAGCGGTTGGTCGGCTGACCGTCATTTACTCCTGAGTTACTGCCGAGTTGCCGGTCACTCGCTCCCGTTTAGACTCAGTGCAGGTCGAATAAACTGGATATCTGAATCCTCGGGTTGCGGAGGGCGACTGTATGCGGCTCCTTCGGCAGGCATTTCGATGTGGTCCTATGCTCATTGGAACGCTTATCTGCTCCGTGTTTGCGTACTGCAGAATCAGTTCAATTCCCAACATCGCGAAGCTTACAGATTCCTCCCCTTTGATCGTTGTAGGCGAGGTTCTCAGAGTGGTTCAAATCGGCAACCGAGAAGTTCCCATGCCCGATGGAAAGCCGTATACATGCGCAAGCATGACCGCATTTATCCGGGTCGATGAGGTTCTGAAAGGAGAACCGGCGAATAGCACCATTCAGGTGGACTATCTCCAGAACTCCAACTGGGAAAGTGGGCCGCTGATGAACGTGCTTAGGGAAGGAACATATCTCTTGTTCTTTCTCAAAGAAACGGAAGCCAAGAAGTTCGCGTTCGCAGCACCTGAACAGTCTTCCATGCCAATGTCGCGTTCTCGCATTGCGCTGTCGGATAGCTCGGATGGGGATGTCTACGATAAGGTTCTGCGGCATCTGGGGGAGGGCCTCTTTGACGAGCAGGCGTCGTCGCAGGACAGGACTAGAACCATCTTTGTGATCGACTTTTTGAGGCGGTAGCGCATTTCCAGGCTCATCCGGCTCGATTCGATAGTTGGCAATACTACGTCGACCGAGGTGTCTCTACACTATTCAGCATTTCGCTCGATTTGATCTCTTTCTGCGGCATGATTACCACCCTTGACGGATGCAACACTCACAGCGACCAGCGACCAAATTGCCGCGCAGTCGCCAAGAGTTCCAAAAACCGCCCGAATCGAATCCCATCGATAGAAGCCTTCAAAGGCCTTTTGCAGCAACACTGGACTCGTTCCTCCGTGTTGCAGGCCCAGCATGATTGGCGCCGCCTGCGTTGTCAAGAGCAAGACGCAGATATACATAAGTGCAGCTCCATAGACGGGAACTGCTGCCCACACAGGCCTCCTCGGACTGAACCGGAAAGCGACTGCGGCTGCAAAAGTCAGGAGCGTTCCCCGAGCCGGCTAAATGCAGCCCAGGCTTCAGGCCCCAATTGGCGCCATGCCGGCATTTCGACAAGGGTCCTGTTAAAGCGACCTGCCAAACAGCCCAGCAGCAGCGAGGTCATAATAAGCCAGAATGCGATTCGCAACGGCCTCCGATTGTCCCTGCGCCACCCTCGTCTTCTTTCATCTTTACATCGGCATGCAAAGGATAGTCAACCTACTTAGAATCAGGCGCTTGTGGCGAATTCCACTAGTGTGATCGGGACCTGGCGCCCGACGATCAAGATACCCCTATGCTCCCGCAAATGCGATGATATCCGCCAGCATGCGATTCGTGTGCGTGAACGGCAGGGCGTGTGCGGCATTCTCATACACCAACAACCGACTGCCGGCGATGAGTTCGTGAGTCGGGCGCCCGGTCAACTCCAACAGGGCCGCTTTGTCAATGTCGCCGTGCAGGATCAGCGTAGGTGTTCGGATCGTTCGAAGCTCAGGGCGGAAATCGGTTTCCGTCTGTACCTTGTTCATCTCCGTGAGCACCTTGATTGAGACCCGGTCCAGGAACATCCGGCACCACCAGTCCATGGTCTCGGTCGAGACGGAGTTTTTGGGAACGCCGAAAAAATCCGGTGCTGCCTCTGCCGCGCGGCGCGGAAGGTCGTCCTTAAACGATTCGCGAAACTTCTCGAGGGCCTCTCGGGGCGCGCCGCCTGGATTGTCGTCGGTCTTCATGGTGAACGGTGTCGTGGGCGCAATCAGAACGGCGTGAGTGACACGCCGGCTGCGGTAGCGCGTCAGATAGCGAACCACCTCCGCCCCTCCCATGGAGTGGCCGACCAGGACGGCATTCTGTACATCAAGTCCTTCAAGAACGGCGGCGATATCGGCGGCGAGAGTGTCGAAATCGTAACCCCGGCAGGGATCATCGGAACGTCCATGACCGCGCCGGTCGAATGTCACGCAACGCCAACCTCGCTCCGACAGTGTGGTCACTGGGATGTCCCACCAGTCGGAGCAGAGCCCCCATGGCGCCACGAAAACTATCGGTCGGCCGGCGCCCCAATCCCGAAAATGAATTCTGGTTCTATCGCGGGTCTCGATCATCGTGCTGGAGCGCGAGACGACTCTGGAGGGCTGCTCGGCCGCCATTGTGAAGCTTTCGCCCGTAAAGAAGCTTGCGCCCGCAAAGGCCGCCATCATCGATTTCAATGCAGATCGTCTTTTCATGCCGAGATCGTAGACCGACTGGAGGGGCACCCACAATTACCTGCGAGGTAATGTTCAATTTCTGTGCGGCGAGATAGGATACCTGGATGGCAGATGCAGCGATATCGGTTGGGCCGCGGATTCGCGCCTGGAGGCAAACCCGCGGGTTGAGCCAATTCGAGTTGGCCAGCCGGGCTGGGTTCTCCGTGCGGCATGTCAGTTTTATTGAAACGGGTCGGGCCCAGCCCAGCCGTGAGGCGGTGCTTGCTTTGGGCGAGGTGCTCGACCTGTCCCTTCGCGAGCGCAATCACCTGCTTGAATCCGCCGGCTTCGCCCACATCTTTCGCGAAACAGCTCTATCGGCGGATCAGATGGCTCACATGCGGGGCATGGTGCAGTTCATTCTCGATCGGCATCTGCCCTATGCCGCGGTCGCATTGGACCGTCATTGGGATTTGCTGTTGGGGAATCATGCAGCCATTCAGTTTTTCACAACATTGGTCTCGCCAACGCTCAGCGCCGGGAATCATAACATCCTGCGCGCCACTTTCCACCCGGAGGGTACCCGCCGCTGGATAGTGAACTGGCCCGAGGTGGAACGCCACTTGTTGAGCCGCGCAGAACTGGAATTGAGCTCAGGGGATGACCCGGTCGGCTCTGCTTTGCTAGCTGAGATCAGGAGCTACGCCGGCGCATCCACAGTGGCCGATTCGCTCCCGGCGCTGCGTCTCGACGACCTTTTGCTTCCGATTCACATACGCAAAGGGGGTCTCGATATGCGCCTGTTCAGCGCTGTCATGACTTTCTGCACGCCGCACGACGTCACGTTGCAGGAACTGCGAATCGAAACCTTCTTCCCGGCCGATCAAGACTCCGAGCGTTGCTGGCAGAAGAATTTGGCAACATCTGCCGCGATGGGATGAGGAGAGGATTGGCGCACTCTCGGGTCTCAATCTCAATTGCTGACTTCAGGCCGATGCACTCTTCCAGCAGCGCTGCCGCTCGTTGACGATTCAAGGGCTTTCATAGGAACCCAATCAATTCGATTTGCGTATCATCGTCTGTATAGCGGAGTTCAAAATCAAAAGATTGAATTGACCGTCGCTCGCCCGTTATTTTTTGGAGCCGAGAAAAGGAACCGAGATGCGCGGAGTAGCGCGGTTGGCAGCGTTTTTCGTCGCGGTTGAAGTGGCTTCGGCTTTCGCCGGCCAAACTGCTGTTGTGCGGCCTGATGGGAGCGCGATAACAGCCGCGCAGATTGACCAAAGCGCCAATCGATTGATGCAAAGCGCCCATGTGACCGGAGCAGGGATTGCTATTTTTCATCGCGGCAAGATCGAATACCTCAAGACCTATGGAGCACGGGACGCGGAAACAGGGTCGCCACTTACCGCGGATTCGGTCATGACGTCTGCTTCGCTGAGCAAGGCGGCGTTTGCCACGGTTGTCATGCGCCTGGTGCAATCCCACATTCTCGACCTCGACAAGTCCATCGACAAGTATCTGCCAAAACCGCTCCCCACGTATTCTCAATATGCCGATTTGCAGGGCGACGACCGTTGGAAGCGACTCACCCTTCGCATTTTGTTAAGCCACACCAGCGGATTTCCAAACTGGCGCGCATTCGAGGACGACCGAAAGCTCAGGATTCATTTCGAGCCTGGGACGCGATATGCGTACTCGGGCGAGGGCATCGTTCTTGCGCAGCTCGTTGTGGAGGCGGTTACCGGCAAACCGATCGAGGCGCTGATGCAGGAGGAGCTTTTCATCCCCCTGAAAATGACGCGCACAAGCATGGTGTGGGAGCCGGGGTTCGAGAGCGATTTCGCCAATGGTTACGACGAATACGGCCGTTCGTTGGGACCGGAAAAGCGGAGGAGCGCGAATGCAGCCGGATCAATGCAGACCACGCTCCGCGACTATGCTACCTTTCTGAGCTCGCTCATGAGCGGCAAGATTCTGGATAGACGAACAACTGGGGAGATGTTCGATTCCCAAATCAGCATCCACTCGGCACATCAGTTTCCTTCGCTCGCGGCCGAGACCACAACTGCCAATGACGCCATTCGTCTGCGTTATGGAATCGGCTGGGGATTGTATTCCTCTCCTTACGGCAAAGCCTTCTTTAAGGAGGGTCATGACGAAGGATGGAGACATCTTGCTCTCTGCTTTCGCCAGAATGGCGACGGCATCCTGATCATGACCAATAGTTCAAACGGCGAGGGAATGTTCAAGCCGCTGATCGATTCGTTGGTTGGACCAACCGGATTCCCATTCGACTGGGAGAGCTACACGCCTTACAATCTGCTGCCTCCGTTGCCGAAGCCGAAAGAGCACAAGCAAGTTGCCCTGAGTACGGACCAGTTGCAGAGGCTTACCGGCCGTTTTGCGCTTTCGCCGGAGGCCATGCTCGCCGTAACGCTCGATAGTGGACATTTATATGTGCAGGAGAACGACGAACCCAAGCAGGAATTGCTCGCGGAAAGCCCACTGGATTTTTACTCGGTGAATTCGAGCGATGAGTGCAGCTTCAGGCTATCGAACGATGGTGTCGCACAGTCGTTGGTTCTGCACCTGGGCGGGAAAGATGTTGAGCTCAAGCGCGTTCCGTGAGCCGAGCTAGTGATGTGGGAACTGAATGGGACGCGTACCTGTACGAAGAGTCTCATTCCAACTCCGACTGACGACAACAGATGGGATGAGAAGGCCGGTCTCCGGCGGGATGCGTTAAGCTCCCAAGTTATCGACGCGCTCTAGGCGCACGAGACAAGGAGACCGGCTATGAGGAAGCCTAGCACTAAGACAGTACGTGGAAAAGGAAAACTGCAGGATCAGCAGCTGACCATCGGGCTCGATCTGGGTGATCGTTCGAGCTTCTATTGCGTTCTCAATGGAGCGGGCGAGGTGATTCTGGAGGAGAGGGTGGCAACCAACCCGGAAGCTATGAAGAAAACCTTCGGGAAGATGGCGCGGAGCCGAATCGCTCTGGAGACGGGTACGCATTCGCCATGGGTGAGTCGGGTTCTTTCCGAACTGGGGCACGAAGCAATCGTGGCGCACGCGCGCAATGTCCGTCTCATCGGGGAAAGCCGACGAAAGGACGACCGGCTGGATGCGCAGGCCTTGGCCAGGCTGGCCAGAATCGATCCGCAGTTGCTCTCCCCGATTCAACATCGCAGCGCTCAGGCGCAGGCGGACCTGTCAGTAATCCGTGCTCGATATGCGTTAGTGCGCACGAGGACGGCTCTGATCTGTGCGGCGCGGGGACTGACGAAGTCATTCGGAGAGCGAATCCGCAGCCGATACATAAGGGGTTTTAAGCCGGCCATGGGTGACACGCTGAGTCCGCAACTGCGGGTTGCACTCGGACCCTTGTTAAGCGCACTTGAAACGATCACGGCGCGGATCCGCGAGTACGACGCTCAGATCGAGAAGCTCGCTGAGGAGAGCTATCCGGACGTGGCTCTGCTCAAGCAGGTCAAGGGTGTTGGGACGTTGATCGCCCTGACGTACATCCTGACTCTGGAAGACCCGAGGCGTTTTCGAAAAAGTCGTGATGCAGGCTGTTACGTGGGACTACAGCCGGGCAGAAGAAACTCCGGACAGAGCGAACCTCAACTGCATATCACCAGGGAGGGAGACTCCTATCTGCGCATGGTGCTGGTGCAAGGGGCACAACACATCCTCGGGCCGTTCGGAGAGGACTCCGATCTGCGGCGGTGGGGACTGAAGCTGGCCGAGCATGGAGGCAAAAGCGGAAAGAAACGCGCGATCATCGCGGTGGCCCGCAAACTGGCAGTTCTGTTGCATCATCTCTGGATCAGTTGTGAGGAGTACGAGCCGCTCCACAATACGCGAAAGCGGAGACTGGTAGCGGCCTAGTTCAGAAAGGTTGAATGCACCACAGCCAAACGCCGAGTTCCGGCGACTGCGCCCCCTTGGCCTGGCCCCCGCTCCATCACACGATGGAACGAGAGGGCGCCCAACAGATGGCAGCGCCGACTGTATCGAGAACACCCAATGTGCACCGAGCGCATAAGTCGCTCACAACGAGTGCGGATGGAAGGGTGACGACAGCTTAAGCTCGGCATGGCGACGGTGAGAAACAGGTCGGGAAAGGAGAATACCCATTTTCCTTCGCTCGGAGTATGCCTTGCTATGGCTTGCTGCGGCGGCCGTCAAGGCTCAAGATGAACTCGCTACGCTCGGCCTTGACCGCCGCCGCAGCAAGCCAAAAGATTACCCGCTATCCGGGCAAAGGAAAACAGATATGAACTTACCAAACCTCAAATAACTTGACAGCGACCGGCCTTCTCATGGAAGGACTACGCCTAAAATTGCGATTTTGATCACCAAAGTCAAACCTCCAGGAAATTGTTCATAGTTAAGACTGACGGGCAAAAGAAGTCAGATACATTGCTGCATAAGCGCGCCATGGCCGCCATTGATCGGTGGTTTGAAGGTCGCCCTCCGCCCGCCGATCAATGAAACTCCTTGAAAAGAATCCCTTCAAAACCGAAGGCTTTACAGGAAACGCATCCGGCTCGCCAAAGACGCGCAGAGCAACATATTCGGCGGTTGCTCTATCGACCCCGGGAATAGCCAGCAAGCGTGCAATTGATTCCTCCAAGGATCGCGACGCGTCGAAAGTTAATTTCTCCCTTCCCACTGCCCTGGCGAGCGCACAAATGGCATCGGCACGATCGCCACGTATGCCGATCGATGAAAGTTCGGCAATCGAAAATTCGTGGGGACGGGGAAATAAGCGCGTCAATCCATGAACCGCGAACGCACCAGGCTTTCCGAAAGTTTCGACGAATCGTCCGACCAATCTCCGAGTGCTCCTGCTCGGCTCGATTGAATCGCCAAGAATGGCGCAGACGCAGGATTCAAAGCGATCCCACGCTCCCGGAACACGCAAGCCGGGATGCGCATCCAACAGCGGTTGCAAATGCGGATCGCGCCTTAGATGATTTGAGATTTGCAGTGGATCGGCACGCAAATCGAAAATGCGCCTGACCCGATCGACCACGGACATCAGGCCCTCGTAACGCGGCAAATGAATGCCTACGATCAGCTGGGTCTGAACAGGATCGTGCCGCACATCCAGGTCGCCGCAGATGCCGTCAATTTCAACGGTGCGGCGGTACGAGACTTCGTCCACGGACTCCACTCCAGGTATCGCATGATTGCGCAGGAACTTCAGGATTGAGACCCAATCAAAGGGAGGCCTATATGACAGTCGAATTGACAGACCGCCTGCCTTTGACGATGTTCCGATTTCTCCTGCCAGCTCTCGCAGTCTCCTTGGGGGTTGTCCATAGGTTGTGTGAATAGCGTGGTTAAACTGACGTACGCTTTGAAATCCAGCCGACATCGCAATTTCCGTAATGGGCAACGCGGTCTCTTCGATGAGGGTGCGAGCAAAATGAACTCTGCGCGTGATCGCGATCTTGATCGGCGATGCGCCCATGTGCTGCACAAAAAGCCGGCGTAGCTGGCGCGAGCCAATTCCCACGCGTTCGGCGAGTTGATCCACGTCGCCGGTATCGAGATCGCCTTCCATGATGAGTTTCAACGCTCTGGAAACGACTGCCGACGATCCCTGCCACGCCGGCGTTCCGGGCGCCGCCTGGGGCCGGCATCGCCGGCAGGGCTGAAAACCCTCAGCCTCGGCGGCCGCGGCTGTCGCAAACCACACAATGTTATTCGGCTTGGCAAATGGTACTGGACAAATCGATCTGCAATAGATATTTGTCGTGACGACGCCGGCGAATATGCGCCCGTCAAACCTCGCATCCCGGCTGTAGAATGCCGGCCAGCAAACCGCAGGATCGACTTCCGCAGCGCCGTGACCCTTCGCCTCTCCGGTGCTCGGGAGGCGACGGGCGATTTTGCCCGGCATTGTCGCGTTGTCCGCCATCATATCTCCACCATACTCTTTTTCTCCCTCATAACTAGCTATTTTCGGACATTACATATTTGCCCGGCAGTCTTTACGAGTTCTTTATCTTCAATGTGGACAAGTACATTCTGGCGACACGTTCTTTCCCATATTTGCGGACTGGCTATTTTCGGCCATCATGGTCGCCCGAGGATACATGGTGTCCGAAAATTGCCAGCATTTAAACTCCACGCGGCTAGAGTCGTGACAGATGTTTCGAAAAAGGAGCATCCACGATGGCATTGTTCAAGAAAAACACTTCTTTGGCGGACCATTCAGATATTGAATACGCACTCGCACTTCATAAGAGAAATGAAGTGAGACTGGACGGTTTGACCTTGACTAAGGCATTCAGTCAACTCGACATCGAATGGCGCGCAAGAGACATCCATCCCTGGGATCGCGATCGCCGCTGCTCCCCTGAAGAGAAAGAGCGGCTGTTCAACGAGCAGTGCTTCTCTGACACGGAAGCTGCCATCTTCCGGCTATTTTCAGCATTGCCGGTTCTCGATGAGATCCAATTCCGAGTAGTCGGGCCCGACTCGGATGTTGAGCTTCTCTCTGGCCGAGTTGCACGGCCTTCTCTCCGGCAGGTCAGTGCGGACGCCTCTCCGAGAGGCAGACTGCGGCAGATGGGAATCAATGTTTGCGTAATGGGGTTTTGTTTTCTGTTGCCGCTGCTCGGAGTGGCGCCTATTCAACGTCCGCTTCCGAGCAGAAGTCCAGAATATGGCGGCGCGGATGCTGCAAGCTCGTTCATCCATCTGGGACTCAAATAATCGGCTTAAAAAGCCACTTAACCAGACAACCGAACGCCTTTCAAAGGTTTGAGAGAGCTGTCGCGGAAACGCGAAGGAGGATTCTGAGTGAAACGGATAAGCGCAATTATCAGGTCCAACAGACTTGATGAGGTGAAAAAGTGTCTCATTGACGCCGGTGTGGAAGGAATGACAGTCGCGGAGGTTCGCGGATTCGGCAGGCAGAGGGGACACACGGAGGCGAGGTAATCCTCGAAGCCATCACCCTTGGCGCACGCACCGGCAAGATGGGCGACGGAAAGATCTACGTTGCGCCGGTTGAAGAGGTGATCCGCATCCGCAACGGCGAACGCGGCGAAACGGCGATCTGAACCGAGAACCATACCCGTAAGGCACAAAACTCAAAAGGAGAGAGAAGAAACAATGAGAGAGCAATTTATGAAATGCAATCTGCGCCGAATCCTGCGGGTCACCGCACTCTTAATTGCTCTGGCCGCCTCCTGCGGCATTTCGCACCTGAGCCAGGCACAAGAACCAAAACCGGATCCAGCTGGCATCGTGACAGGCGACAAAAACTCAGTGGTCGATGCTTCAGGTAACCCTTTCGTCGTTGCCGCGCCGACGGACCCGAGCGCGCCAGACTACGCAACCGCGAAGAAGGCATATGACGAGTATCAGGCCGCAACTGCGAAGGAGCCGCTTGCAACCAAGCTAGCTGATTCAGTCGGTCACCTTCGCATTGCAACGAACTTCGGATGGACCCTCAACACCGGCTACTTAGTCCTATTCATGCAGGCAGGATTTGCCCTACTGACATGCGGTCTGGTCCGAAAAAAGAATGCTGCGCACCTGATGATGCTGAACTTCGCGGCATTCGTCTTTGCGCTACTCGCGTACTATGCGATCGGATATGCATTCCAGTTTGGCGCGGTCGCCATCAATGCAGCGCCAGGCAACATTGGGGGAGTCCCCACTCTGAACCGATTTCTATTGGGCGGCGGCTCCTGGGGATTCTTGGGAGGCAAGGGGTTCTTTCTCAGCGGGCCGGCATATGACGCAGGCAGTAATGCTCTCACCCTATTCGAATTCGTATTCATGGAAACGGCAGGTTATATCATCGTCGGCGCTGTTTGTGAGCGCATTACCTTCTGGGGCTTTGTTCTCGCAGAACTATTCATCGGCGGAATCCTGTATCCCGTGTTCGGTTGCTGGGTATGGGGCGGCGGCTGGATGTCGCAGCTTGGCACAACCTGGAATCTCGGACATGGGTACGTCGACTTTGCGGGTTCGACAGTCGTTCACGCCGTGGGCGGATTTTGTGCGATGGCTCTTGCCGTAGTACTGGGACCCAGGTTTGGCAAATACGGAAAGGATGGCAAGCCACGTGCCTTTCCAGCTCATAACCTCGTCTACGTAGTTACAGGCACTTTCATCCTCTTATTTGGATGGATGGGGTTCAACCCTGGGTCAACGTTGGGGGCAACCGATTTGCGAATCTCCGTGGTTGCCATGAATACCAATCTCGCGGCGGTGGCGGGTGCGGCGGCAGCCATGATTCTGTGGTATTTCATCTTCGGCAAACCCGATGTGACCATGGCCTGCAATGGAATGCTGGCGGGACTCGTAGCAATCACAGCTCCGTGCGCCTTTGTGTCGCCGACCTCAGCTGTAATCATTGGCGTTCTTGCTGGAGTCCTGGTCTGCCTCGGCGTTCTCTTCCTCGAGCGGGTCGCCAAGATCGACGATCCCTGCGGAGCCATTTCAGTACATGGTTTATGTGGGTGGCTCGGAGCCGTATCAGTCGGCATATTCGCCGACGGCGCTTACGGCAGTGGCTGGAACGGAGTGGGCGCAACGAGCTACCTTGGCCACGCCGGCCAAGGCGTGACGGGTTTGCTGCACGGTGACGTGCGGCAGTTCTGGATGCAGCTTGCCGGGGCTACCTTGTGCGCGGCATGGGCATTCGGCGCTACGTATCTTGTGTTCGCGATTGTCAACAAGTTCAAATCCATTCGCGTTACAGAGGAAGTAGAGCAGGAAGGGCTCGATGTGCCCGAATTCGGAATGTCGGCCTATCCCGAGGATGCATTGGTGATGATCGACTAATTTGCCTGGTCGTCTCAGCGCAAGCCGTGCGCAACCTTCCCGCGGACCCGGCCTCATTTCGGTCGGGTCCTGTGCATTCACGTTTGTCGATTTTCGCTGAGCCCACTTGCTCGCATTCAAAGACTATATTTCCCCGCGAGCCTAAATAAAGCTCTCGGCTTGTCCTCATCGAGCGATTCGCGCAATGCCTAAATTGAGGAATACCGGTCAAATCACGCATCTGCCTCAGCTTTCAGCGCAAGCCCAAAGTAGCATCCAAAGACGGGCTCGGATTGCTTACGAGGGCGACACCCCATCAGATTTTTGGCGCGGCGCCGGCAACCCATCCGCTCCATCTGCTTTTCACGTACGCCTATCTCAACCGAGCCAGTTGACACAACGCCTACGAACGTAGTAGATATACTACGCATGTAGGAGAACGGTTGATGACGACCCCAAAACTGACGAAGCTGGAATTTCAGATCATGGAGGCACTGTGGACGAGCGGCGAGTCCTCGATCCGCGAGATTCTGGAGGCGCTGCCGGGCAAGCGCAGATCGGCTTACACAACGATCCAAACTATCGTATATCGTCTGGAGGCTAAGGGGGTCCTTCACCGGGTGAAGAAGGTCGGAAACGTGCATGTTTTCGCCGCCTCCATCGCCCGCAAAGCGGCCGAGCGCCGACTGATTAATGAATTGCTCGCCGTCTTCGGAGGGCGCCCGCAGCCTGTGATAGCGCACCTGGTGGATACTGGCAAATTGACCCTTGCGGACGTGAGGGAAGCGGAGGAAACACTGCAAAAGCTCTCCGGAAAGGAGAAATAGTCATGACGATTCCCCTGAATTGGTGCCAAACCTTGATAGCGGGCATGGTGAATCATTTGCTGCAGTCAAGCCTGCTGGTGGGTATGGCGTGGCTGCTCACCGTCGTAGTCCGGAAGAACGATGCACGCGTCCGGTATTGGGTATGGTTCGCCGCAAGCATGAAGTTCCTGCTGCCATTCTCGCTTCTGAATGCCGCAGGCGAAAGGCTGCGGTCCCTTGTACCGGCTTTGGGCCTGGAACAACCGGCTGTCCCGCAATTGATTCTGATACAGAAGGTTTCGCAGCCCTTTGCGGCCAGCAAATATTTTTCTTCGGCGGAGCCGGTTCAGGCACATCACTTGAATTCGTTGCCGTGGATACTGCTCGGGCTGTGGGCCACCGGAACAATCGTGATTTTAAGCTGCTTTGTGCGCCAATGGTGGAGTGTGCATCAGGTGATGCGTGTTGCAAAACCAGTCGAGCTTGGTATCGATGTGCCGACCTTCCTGTCGAGGGCAAGGATGGAGCCTGGAGTTGTCGGCATTCTCCGGCCGGTCCTGTTGCTGCCCGAAGGGGTTTTCGCACGGCTAAGTGCTGAACAGTTGCGGGCGATCGTGATGCACGAGATGTATCACATCCGCAAGCGAGACAACCTGACATTTGCATTCCACATGACGGTCGAAATGCTGTTCTGGTTTTATCCGCCGGTCTGGTGGATTCGAACCCGGCTAATCGAAGAGCGGGAGCGTGCATGCGATGAAGCCGTATTGGGGACCGGTATTGAGGCCAAGGACTACGCGGCGAGCATTCTCAACGTCTGCAGGTTTTGCCTCGAACTGCCGTTGGCCTGCGCATCGGGAGTTGCGGGATCCAATTTAAATAGGCGCATCACGCGCATCCTGGCTGGGGCCAGCGCGCGGCGGTTGGGATGGCAGAGAAAGCTGCTTTTGACATCTGCGGGCGCGGTGGCAGTTTTCCTCCCCATCCTCTTTGGGTTGCTGCGCGCGTCACCTTCATGGGCACAGGAGGTCCGCAGAGACCTTCCCGCGTTCGAAGTGGCAACTGTGAAGCCAAGCGCACCGGACGCCACGATGGTCATGACGAAAGCCACACCGGACGACATTTGGGTTCGGAACGCTCCGCTTATTTTCGTCATCCATCTGGCGGCTGGACTCCTAAACGCGAACGACGATCAGATCATAGGGGCTCCGTCCTGGGTGAAGGCGGAGAGATATGACATCGAGGGCAAGGTGAACGCCTCAGATGTGCCAAAAATGACGAAGCTGAGCCGCATTGAAAAGGACGAGATGATGATGTCGGTACTGGTGAATCGGTTCAGCTTCAGGTCGCATTGGGAAACCAGGGAGCTTCCCGAGTATGAACTGGTCGCGGCAAACGGCGGCACCAAACTTCGCGAAGCAAAACCAGGTGACACTTATTCTGATGGTCTGAAAGACGATCAGGGGCAAAGCTCCCCGGGTATTGTGCGCGTTGGCTTGGGTACCGTGGATTGTGAGGCAGTCCCAATGACGGTTTTGTTGGAAATACTTTCAAACCTTTCGGGCCGAACAGTGATCGACAAAACTGGGCTTACTGCAAAATATGACATCAAACTGCGGTGGCGCCCCGACGGTTCGCATTCCGGCCCGGATGGAGGCGGCACCGTTGAGGAGTCTGACGTAGATTTCTTTACGGCCATTCACGAGCAGCTCGGGCTCAGGCTTATTGCGATCAGAGGCCCGGTGCCTGTTCTTGTCGTCGATCACATCGAGAAGCCTTCTCCCAATTGAGCGGCGGGGAATCCGTTTGCATCAGCGTGTTTTTCAGAGGTGTTGTCGAGTTACCGCCAATCGGGAAATAACGACTTGACAAACGGCTCATTCGCCGTCTGTGGCGATGTCAACTGACACCTCCAGGCCAACGCGCTCATAGAGACGAATTAGGCGTATTTCACGATTCCGGGCGGTTGGTCGGCAATCCGGAAGTTATCCCGTTGGAAGCGCGCCTCGGCGATTGTGCATTATTTGAACCTATTGCTTACGCTTCATCCAAAAGTTCTGTTTGGTACTCCGGGGCAATTGCCTTTGCCTGGCGGGAGAGCATATGCAAATCATTCGAACCGCCTCGGAGGATGCGTTATGAAACTGGTGAGGAGCATTGGACGGAACGTTGATCGTGTCGCCCGCATGCACAGTGGATTTCTTGCCGCGAAATGTGACTTCCATCTCCCCGCCGAGCATGATGAAGGTCTCTTCGAAGTCATGGCGATGTGGGCCGGGGCCGCCGCCGGGCGGCACATACATGTCGATTACGCAAAACTGATCGTTGGTATCTTTTCCGGCGACGGTGATGGTGTAGGTATCTCCGGCCAGACCGATATGTTGAGCTGTTCCCCCATCCACCTGTGCGAACCTTAGCGCCCGACTGAGATCGTCAGGAGGGAGAAGCGGCTTTCCCCGTGTCGTTTCAACCATGT
>JBEKVS010000138.1:0-13970 GCA_049513795.1 Occallatibacter sp.
ACGCTGATAGCCGGCGAAGGCGAACAGCTTGTTGTGATGCGGAATGATTGGCCCGCCGAAAGTGAAACCGTACTGGTTCTGGTGCAGCGTGTCCGGCTTGGTCGAAAAGAAGTTGGTAGCGTCCACAAAGTTGTTGCGGATGAACTCAAAGCCCGATCCATGATATTGGTTCGTTCCTGAGCGGGTGACCACGTTCACCAGGCCGCCGGAGTGTGTGCTGCCGCTCTGGGCTCCCAACGCCGTCGATTCCACGCTGAACTCGTTTACAGCGTCGGGGAAGGGGAACGGCAGGTTGCCGTTACCCATGTATTCGTTGTTGTCGCCGCCATCCAGCTTCCACTCCGTGGTGTTGCCCATGCCGCCTGCAACTGAAACTGCGATGGTCTGGTAGGAGTATTTGCTGCCCGTGAAGTCGCCGCCCGGCGCCGTGGTCGAGCCGCCGGAGAGGGTGATCAGGTTCGTCATCTGCCGGCCGTTGAGCGGCATCTCCTGCACCGTCGACTGATCGATCGTCTGCTTGAACGACGTGTCCTCGGTCTGCAGCGACAACTCATCGGCATGGGTCTCAACCGTAACATCGGCCGCGCCGACTTTCAGCACCGCATCGATGGAGATGTTGCTGCCGACCTCAAGCACGATCCCCGTCCGCGCGTACGTCTCAAAGCCCTTTGCGCCCACCTTGAGGTTGTAAGTGCTGATGCGAATGTTAGGGAAGAGGTAGACACCGGCCTGGTCGGTGGCGGTGGTGCGGGTCACGTGCGTGGAAGCTTCGGTCAGGGTGACGGTGGCGTTGGGAATCAGCGCTCCCGACGCATCCACGACGGTGCCTTGAATGTTGCCGGTACCCGCGAGTTGCGCGCGCGCCGTGCCAGCAGCCAGAAGCAGGATCGTTAGAAAACAGACCTGCAGTTTGACCGCAAACCGGGGAGTGGGGGAGTAGTCAGGATGCATGTTTGCCTCCAGAAAATGGGATCGAAACACAACATGTGGCTACGGAAAATCGAACCCTCCGTGGCCTTTGTATCGCCAGTATTTTTGGCCCAGAACAAGAACCGCGCAAACGCCTGTTGGCCAGACCGCTTTGGCGATATCGTTCGGTGGCCGGCCGCACGTGGCCACAGTCTTCCCCGACCGACTTCGTCGGCGTCGCATTCTGGAGCGAATTTATAAAGAGGTCAGACCACAGTTGTCAAGCCCCATTCGATGGAGTATAAAAAACCCTTGTTTACTCCCCGACGCCCACTGCCGAACTCTGCATGCTTCGACACACCATCTCGCTAATGCTCGGTCTGGCGCTGGCAACCGAATTCACGGCGCGTGTTGCCCAGGCTCTTGAGCCGTCCCCCTTGTGTAGTCCGCGTGCGTATGGAGCCAAAGGTGACGGTGTCGCCAGGGACACAACCGCGATTCAAGCTGCCATCGATGCCTGCGCGGCGAAAGGCGGTGGCACGGTTCGCCTCACTGCCGGAACCTATCTCAGCGCGCCCATTGCGTTGAAGACCAACATCACTTTGCAACTCGACAAGGGCGCCACGCTGCTCGGGTCCACCAATCACGCCGACTACCCGCCCAAGACCGAATTCCGCGAACCAGGCCTGCAATCGCTCGTGAGTGCAACCAATGCATCCCATGTCGCAATCACCGGCGAAGGCGTGATCGATGGCGCGGGGGAAACCTGGTGGCAGATGGCTAGGACCATCAAAGATGCGGGCGTCATGGGGTCCGACCACCCCCGGCCAAGGCTGGTGGTCTTCGACCATTGCAAACACGTATTGGTCGAAGGGATAACTATCCAGAATTCTCCGATGTGGCAACTGGTGCCTTATTACTCGAACGATGTAATCATTCGCAACGTCAGAATTCTGGCTCCCGAACATTCGCCCAACACAGACGCCATCGATCCATTCTCTTCGTCGAATGTGCTGATTGACCGTGTATTTGCGGACGTAGGCGACGATGATGTCGCGATCAAATCCGGCGCCATCGCATCGCCTGGCCCGGATGAACCAAGCCGCGATATTACGATTAACGATTGCGTCTTTCTTCATGGTCACGGCATATCGGTGGGCAGCGAAATCGCCGGCGGCGCTCACAACATTCGTGCCGAGCGCATTCGCTTCGAAGGCACCGATAATGGCATCCGCGTGAAGGCGAACCGCGACCGCGGCAACGAGGTCGGCCCATTGATCTTTCGCGATATCGAAATGAAGAATGTGAAGAATGCGCTGGTGATCAGCGAGTACTATCCCAAAATCCTCCCGCCCGATTCAGAATCGCCGCAGCCGGTCACAAGGCTGACGCCACACTTTCACGACATCACGATCGAGAACCTGACCGCCACAGGAAGCACTTCCGCAGGGGCGATCGCAGGACTTCCCGAGGCCCCCATCTCCGGCGTAGTTCTGCGCCACGTGCGAATCAGCGCGCGAACCGGTTTGACCATTGCATATGCGGAAGTATCTGGCGAAGGCGTGGTGGTCGATTCCGCCGAAGGGCCGTCAATCTCGAAGCAGGCCGGAGCGAAGGTCTCGCTGCACTGACTTCGAGTTGGGATCGCGTTCCAGGAACACAGGTGCAATACAGCGCCCGAACAATTTCTCTGTTATATTTTTTGACAATCACCGCTTCGATTTGAAATTTTGAGGTCAGACCACTAATATGGGCGCTGAAGCAGCGACTGGGCCCTGCTGCGTGCATTCTTTGGACCACATACTGCTCGCCGCTGTTCATCTCGGCCTGCCCCATTTCATGGGGTTCAAGAGGATTTTCAAGGACGAAGGCAATGAAAAAGGACGTAGTGGATACCCATCGAACGATGCATGTGGTTAACCACATCCGCTCTTTGATCGAGAACGGCACTCTCAAACCCGGCGACAAAATCCCACCGGAGCGGGAGTTCGCGCGGACGCTCAAGATCAGCCGCGCCAGTCTGCGCACGGGGATTGGCTATCTGGCGGCCATGGGCGTCATGCAGGTGCGCCACGGCGTGGGAACCTTCGTCGCCAATGGGCCGCCCGAATTCGCCAAGGCATACCTCAGCTTCATGGGTGCGCTGCATGGCTTCCAGCCCTGGCAGATGTTTGAGGCGCGCATGATCCTTGAAGGCAGCCTGGCTGCATTCGCCGCCGAGCGCGGAAAAGAGGAGCACCATGCTGCCCTCTCTGAAGAAGTAGCCGAGATGTTTGCCGCCATTGGAAACCCCACCGACTACCTGATTCACGACGTGCTCTTTCACCGCATTATCTCGCAAGCTTCGAACAATCCCATTCTCGCCGCGCTCATGGAGACCATCACTTCCGCGCTCTACGAAAATCGCCGCCGAACCGTGGAACGCTCGACCGACCTGCGCGAATCCGCTGAGATGCACCGCGAGATTTACCGGGCTATCCGCGCGCGAAAGCCCGCTGAGGCGCGCGAACTCATGACCCAGCACCTGCGCCTGGCAGAAGCCGCGCAGGGCAGCGAACGTTCCAGGCAAAGGAAACCAGCGCAAAGCAACGGCAAGCTTCGCGCCAGCCGCGCGTAACGGGGCATGAACAAGTGCACCTTTTGGGGATAGAACGAGCTCATCCCGGTTTCATACTCTATACGGGACACCCAGAATCTTCTCCGGGAAAAGAGCACCCTTGGCGCACACTCAACATCGACCCGCGGAGCCGTCGCAAGCTGAGGGCCTGCTGTCCGAAGCAATTCGCTGCCACGAAGCGGGGCGCTTTGACGAAGCCAGGCGGCGCTATCTCGACGTGCTCGCGACCTCTCCAAAGCAGGCCCAGAGCCTGCACGGACTGGGGCTCATCGCCCAGCAAACCGGCGATCTCGAAAGCGCAATTAGATCGATTCGGCAGGCAGTTGCAATCGATCCCAGCGATGCCGGCTACCATTTCAGCCTGGGCAGCGCCTTGCAGGCTCATCGGCAGATAGACGAAGCTCTCAACGAATATCGCCAAGCCCTGGCGCTGAATCCGAAACTCGCCAGCGCGCATAACAACATCGCGGCTCTTCTGCAACAGCAGGGAAAGCTGGAGGAAGCCAGGCTCCACTACGAGCGCGCCGTGGCTGCAAAGCCGGACTATGCCGCAGCCTACTGCAACCTGGGAGCGCTGCTCAAAAATCAGGGAGACTTCTCGGGCGCTGTCGTCTGTCACAGAAAAGCCCTTGCCATCAAGCCCGATTTTGCCGAAGCCCATAACAACCTGGGCCTGGCCTTGCGCGGGCAAGGGAAGATTCAAGAGGCAAAAACTCATTACGAGCGCGCCGTGGCTCTCCGGCCAAACTACGCCGAAGCGCACAGCAACCTGGGAGTGCTGCTCCGCCTTGAAGGCAGTCTGGAAGATTCCCTCGCCTGTCACCAAAGAGCGCTCAGTTTGTCTCCCAATTCTGCCCAGGCGCTCGACAACCTGGGAAATACCCTGTGCGATTTGGGCCGGCTGGATGAATCCGCAGCCAGCCACCGTCGAGCAGTCGCGATCAGGCCGAACTTCGCCGCGGCGCACAGTAATCTTGGCCATACGCTGCGCAAGCAAGGCAAGCTGCCCGAGGCGCGCCAGAGCTTCAACCGCGCGCTGGCGCTCGAGCCGCAGAACGCCGAGATTCGATGGAATCTTGCGCTCCTCGATCTGCTGGAAGGGAACTTCGCCGCCGGATGGCTGGGGTACGAAGCTCGTCACCAGCGCAACGAGAACCGGCCGCGCAGCTTTCCCCAACCAATATGGCGCGGCGAGCCGCTCCATGGCGCACGCATCCTGCTTCACGCCGAGCAGGGCCTGGGCGATTCTCTCCAATTCGTGCGCTACGTGCCCATGGTTCACGCCGCCGGCGGCACGGTGATCCTGAACGTTCCTGCCTCTCTCAGGCGCCTGGCCGCACAACTGCCGGGCGTCGAAACCCTGACGGTTGACGACGAGCCCTTGCCGCCTTTCGATTGGCACGCTCCGCTGATGAGTCTGCCGCTTGCCTTCAAAACCGGCTTTGAAAGCATCCCCAATCAATGCCCATATCTCACCGTTCCCGAAGAGGCGATGCAAGATGCGATGCGAGCCCATAAGGACCTTAAGCTGATCGATCAAAAACTCCACGTTGGACTCGTCTGGTGTGGTGATCTGAAGAACACCGTAGACCGCATGCGTTCAATGAAGCTGTCGACTCTGCAGCCTCTCTTCGATCTTGATGGCGTGCAGTTCTTCTCTTTGCAACTCGGCCCAGCCGCTCTGCAACTGGCCGCAATGCCGGCTCCGGTTCAGGCTCCGCTTGTCGACCTTCGCCACGCAATCCAAGACTTCGCCGACACGGCCGCATTGATGGCCCATCTCGACCTGATCATTACCGTGGATACGTCGGTGGCGCACCTGGCGGGAGCGTTGGGGAAGCCGGCCTGGGTTATGCTGCCCTTCGCGCCCGACTGGCGCTGGCTGATGGACCGCGAAGACAGCCCCTGGTATCCGGCCATGCGTCTGTTCCGGCAAACCCGCTCTGGCGACTGGCAACCCGTGGTACAGCGAGTCCGCGGCGAACTCGCGGCTTTGGCAGGCCGCGACGGTTTCGAATCCTAATAGGGAACCGGCTCAGACACTCCATAATTCCATCTGTGGTCGTGGCGTTCTTTTCCCCTCAGAATCAGCTCGCTCGCCACGGGCGCCACCCGCCGCCTTGGCGCGGGGCCGGATTCGCGATATACTGAAAGTTCGGCAAGCAGGCGGCTTGTTGCGTCTAAACATGCCCCGCCGCTCTCCCGGCCAGACCGTTCAGGAAGCGCTTTAACCACGCGCGTTGACGGCCCGGACAAGCGAAAAACAATCAAGTTGGAGTGAAGTCATGGCACAGGTATGCGATATTTGCGGCAAGGGCCCGCAGTTCGGTAACAACATCTCGCACGCGCACAACGTCACGCGCCGCCGCTGGAACGTGAACCTACAGGCCGTCAAGGCTCTCGTCAACGGCGCGTCGAAGCGCATTCGCGTCTGCACCAGCTGCATCAAGGCCGGCAAAATCGCCAAGGCCTAAGGCGCTGGCTCTTACCAATCTCCTGGACACCCCGTAAGGTCGAGACGAGCCCCGTTCCTTATCCGGACGGGGTTTTGTTGTGCCCGAAGGCCTCTTGCCCGAAGGCCTCTACTGTCCCCCCCTCACCGAGCTGAGTTTGCAGAAATGCATGCTGAAAGGCGCACGACGGAGGGAAGCGGAGTTCACAGGCTATAGAAAAAACTCGGTTTGGTGGCAGGCGGGGCTTTTCAGCCCCTTACGTATGCTCTTCGGGGTTCCCTTCTTCAGTGGCTGGCAGCCGCCCCAGCCAGTGGATCTTCCCAAGGAAACGCCGCAGCACCCAATCCGCCCGGCGACCAGCGCCGCACAATCTCCTCAGCCATGCGGCCCAGAGTCTTCTCCGCCTCGTTATCTCCGGTCCAGCGCTGGTCGGCATTCTCCCAGGTAAATGCGGCGATCACCACCGGCCCGTTTTTGGTGGCGATCAGAGCCACGTCGTTGCGCACCTGGTCGAGCGCCCCGGTCTTGTTGGCAATCGCCGACCCATGCTCGCTGGTGTCGAGCGACTCCAGATAGCGTGGCAGGCTGTTTCGGTCCTGCTGGCTGCGCAGCATATGCAGCAGCGCCCCGCACAGCGGCCCGTCGCTCGCCACGGGCACGGAGGCCGGCTCGTCCAGATTCAACCGGCATTCCGCCAGCCGTTCCATGATCGAAGCCATCTCCCGCGCCGTCGTCTTGCCCAGGCCAAACTGCGGCTGGTCCGCGGGCATCGGGCCCTGCGGCGGCATGTAGACCTTCTTGTAAAGCACGGTGTTCTTCAGGCCCGCAGCGCGCAAGGTCGAGTTAATGTGCTCCAGGCCCAGCCGGTCAATGGCCAGGTTGGTAGCCGTGTTATCGCTCAGCACCACCATCAGGTGCAGCGTGTCGCCGAGAGTCAGGCTCAGCGGCGCAGTCAACTGTCCCAGCACGCCCGAGCCCTGCACCTGGTTCTCGTGAGTCAGCACCAGCTTTTCAGCCAGCGAGGCCTTGCCCGCGCGCACCTGCTCCGCCGCGTCCAGCAGGATGCCCAGCTTGATCACCGACGCCGTCTTCACCGGCTGATCGGGCGCAAGCGAGGCCGTCTGGCCCGTCTTCAAATTGTGCGCGTAGACGGCAACCATGCCGCGATGGCTAGCCGCAATCGACTGCAATTGCCGGTCGAGCGCCGTGTCTTCCGGCAAGGCAGATTGCTGAGCGCACAACGCTGCCGCGCCCCAGCCGGCCAGGAAAAATGCCAGCAGTCTTTTGCTATTCGAAGAGAAAACGGCCATGCAACGAGACTAGCGCGCCCGAGCCTTCTGCGCTATTGTGACCAGTCTCAAGCGGCCAACTTACTCGGCCCGCTCAAACGTCAGCGACGCCGAATTGATGCAGTAGCGCAGCCCGGTCGGTTTCGGCCCGTCGGGAAAAACGTGTCCCAGGTGCCCGCCGCAGCGCGCGCACGTCACCTCAACCCTCCGCATGCCAAAGCTGCGGTCTTCGTGCTCCACAACCGACTTCGAATCGGCCGGCAGCATGAAGCTCGGCCAGCCGCAGCCGGAGTCGAACTTGGCCCCGCTCATGAACAGCATCTCCCCGCACCCGGCGCAATGGTAGTTGCCCGTCTCGTGGTTCTGCGTCAGGGCTCCGGTGAACGCCCGTTCCGTGCCCTTCTCGCGCAATACGTGATACTGCTCCGGAGTCAGCGCCGCACGCCACTCCGCTTCCGTGCGCACAACCTTGTCAGCTACTTCGCTCATCTTGATCCCCTGCATCTTTCCTTTGCCTCCATTGGATGCTCAAGCCCAAGGCAAAGTAACCGGAAGCCCCCGCAGCCTCCTCAAAGTCTGTCCCAATCGGATCTTCCAATCAGATCTCCGCGATCAGATCGATCTCCACCAGCACATCCTTCGGCAGCCGGGAGACCTCCACCGTCGAGCGCGCCGGCGGCGCCACGCCTTCTGGAGCCAGATACGCGCCATACACCGTATTCATAGCCGCAAAATCGTTGAAGTCCTTCAGGTACACAGTGGCTTTCACCACCCGGTCCAGGCTGGTGCCCGCGGCTTCGAGAATCGCCTTGAGGTTCTCCATCACCCGCATGGTCTGCTCCGCGATGCCGGGAGCGACAACCAACTGCGTCGCCGGATCGAGCGCGATTTGTCCCGCCGTAAAGACAAGATTTCCGGCGCGAATGGCCTGCGAATAAGGCCCGATTGCCGCCGGAGCCTGGTTGGTAGCAATAACAACTTTGCTCATGCCTCGATTGTAATCGGCGCCCGGCTCAGCGCCGCTTCAAGGCCTCCAGCTCATCCAGGGTGCGCGGCCAGTCCGCGCCCAGCAGCCGCGAAAGACTGCGGTCCGCCAGCACCTTTCCGCCAGTTTGGCAGCGCGCGCAATAATTGGTCTCATTGTCGGCGTAGCGAATCCGTTGCACTTTCTCCCCGCAGCGCGGGCAGGGCTGATCGAACTTTCCATGCACCGCGAACTCCGGCCGAAATGCCGTCACGCCTTCGGGAAACGACTTCTCCGCTTCCTTGCCCAACCGCTCCATCCACAGCGTGAGCGTCGATTGCGTAGCCGCAAATAGCCGCTCCCACTCCTCTGGCTTGAGCTTGTGGGTCAGCGTCACCGGCGACAGATGCGCCGCGTGCAGAATCTCATCGGAATAGGCATTCCCAATGCCGCTCACCAGCCGCGGGTCCGTCAAGGCTCGCTTCAGTGTGCGATTCTCCAAGATAAGCGCGTCGCGAAAACCGTCCAGGTCCGTCGCGAAGACTTCGATTCCGCCCGGATCCACTTGCAGCAATCCCTCTTCGCCGCGCACCACGTGCAGCGAAGCCCGCCGCTTGCTGCCGGCCTCGGTCAGCGTCAACGATCCGTTCGGAAAATCAATGGCCAGCAGCGCATTCCGTCCCGCCAGTTTGGCCCCGGGCGGCTTCCAGTGCAGCCGCCCCGCAATCATCAAATGCAGCACCAGCCACAGGTTCTGCTCAACGCCAATCGCAATGCGCTTGCCGATACGCCGCAAGCCGACGACCGTTCGCCCCTCGACGGATCCCAGTGGAGGGTCGACGGTGCGCAGCACAAATACGCTCGCTAGCCGCACCCGCTCCAGCGGCTGGCCAATGATGCGCGCCTCGAGCGCCTTGATGTAAGCGGATATGTCAGGCAACTCCGGCATGCACTTCAGCTTGCAACCAAAGCGCTCCACTGCGCAACTACCGTCTTCGTCGGCCCCAAATCGTTGAAGGGCTATTTCTCAACCCGTTAGAACGAGTGCCGGTGAACCTTCCGAGGAAACGCCGGCTTCAGGAGCCGAGAGACTGCGTCACGCCGCGTGAGCGCTGATCTGTGGCGTGCCCGTCTAGAAAGCCTGAATGAGAAGCCAAACCAGTTCCCCGGCAATGGGCCAGACAATCACCGCAGCCACAAACCAGCCCGACCTTGAACCCAGATTCCCAGCTGCTCCGGCATAGACCACGAGGCAGAGCGCGGCGTTGGCCAGATAGGCGGTTTCGAGACCGGCAATGCAAGCCCGTGTGGGTGAGATGGAGCGACGGCGCAGGAACAGAATCACGGCGCTCGCGACTACGATGCCGAAGCCCAGGCTCAGGACCGCGAACCGTTGCCATTCGCTGGTTCCAGCCAGATGCAACAGAAATGGCACTTCCACCAAAATCGTGCCGACAATCGAGAGACCAACAAAACACCAAATCACACGCCGCCCCATCGCGGTCGAAGGTCGCGCTGAAAAAAGAGCGCGCAGCCGAAGCCAGATCATCGGATAGGCCAGAAAGAACGGAGCACCGGCAAGGAAGTGCCACCAATTGCCCTGGTTGCCTGGAACGTGCAACGTGACCGCGTCCCAGGCCGATGTGTCAAATGCGAATGGAAGAAACGCTACGGCCCCGGCCGCAAGCCATATGAGCAGCGCGATGGTGTTGTATGTCGGACCCGGCCCAGTCTCGGGCCAAGCCCCCTCGTGGTTAGAATGAAATCCTTTTTGATCGCCCAAGCAAGCCCACCTGCTTGCCCGTACGGAATGGGGATTGAATTGGTTCCACGGCCGCGTTGATCTTGAGAAAGGAGCGGGTCTGTTGCCTATTACAAACTGAGAATTGTGTTGTCGATCAGCCGCGTGCCCCCGACATACGCGGCAACGGCAAACAATGACCCCGGCGCCGCAACCTCCACCGGCTCCAGCGTTGCCCAGTCCACCAGCGCAATGTAATCGACGCGCACTTGCGGTACAGCGGCAAACGCCTCGCGTGCTGCTTCGACAAACTCTTTGCCGTTGCGCTCGCCGGATACGAAGAGCGCCTCCGCTCTGCCAACAGCCCGGCTGAGAACAAGCGCCTGGGCACGCTCATCCGCGCTGAGATAGATGTTGCGCGAACTCAAAGCCAGCCCGTCCGCCTCGCGCACAATCGGGCAAACCACAATCTCCGTCGCCAGCCGCAGATCGGTCGCCATGCGCCGCAGCACGGCCACCTGGGCCGCATCCTTCTGCCCGAAGAACGCCCGGTCTGGCTCCGCTGCAATCAGCAGTTTCGCCACCACCGTCGCCACGCCGCGAAAATGTCCCGGCCGCGATTTGCCATCGAGCCGGCCACTCAAGCCTTCCACCTCAACAAAGGTAGCCGCTCCCGCCGGATAAAGCTCTTCGACAGATGGCGCAAACACCACGTCCGCGCCCTCCCGTTCGGCCAGCGCGCAGTCGGCCTCAAACGACCGTGGATAACGCGCGAAATCCTCATTTGGCCCAAACTGTGTGGGATTCACAAAAATGCTGACAGCCACAAACCCGACCGAGCCCACGGCGGCGCGAATCAGCGAAGCATGGCCCTCATGCAGCGCGCCCATGGTGGGCACCAGGCCAATCGTGTTGCCACCATCATTGCGTTCCAGCCGCGACCACTCGCGCAGTTCGGCCACGGTGCGAAGAATCTCCATCGAATTACCCAATGACTTCCCGTCGGGTGAAGGGTACGGGCTTCAGCCCGTACAACGTTTCCCAAAACGATTGGGCTTCAGCCCCTGAGAGAGGGTTTTCAGGGACCGGCATTCCCTCAGCGGCTAAAGACGAACACCAGAACATGCTTTTCACGTACGGGCTGAAGCCCGCACCCTTCAACCAGCGCAGTTTTTGGACAGCTTTTTTAGAGAGCACTCGATTTTTCGGCGGCCTCAATGCTCTTGCGTGCCGCTTGCGGCAGATGATAGCTCTCCTCGTCCGACGGAAACGCGCGGCGCTCCACGTCTTCTCGATAATGCTCGATCGCCGAGCGAATCAGAGTGCCCGCATCCGCGTAGCGCCGCACAAACTTCGCTGCCGGCGCAAAGGTCAGATTCAGCAAATCGTGGAAGACCAGAATCTGCCCATCGCACTCCGGCCCGGCGCCAATGCCAATGGTCGGAATCGGCAACTCGGCCGTAATCTCCGCCGCCACTTCACGGGGAACGCCTTCAAGCACCACCGCTCCCGCTCCGGCATCCGCCAGCGCCAGCGCCTGATCCTTGAGCTGTCTGGCGCTCTCAACCGTCCTCGCCTGCACGCGGTAGCCGCCCATGCGGTGAATGCTCTGCGGAGTCAGGCCCAAGTGTCCAATCACGGGAATCTCCGCCTCGGTCAGAGCGCGCACCAGGTCAACCCGCGGCCCCTCGATCTTCACCGCTTCGGCCCCCGCTTCTTTCACGAATCGGATTGCATTGGCCAACCCCACCGCCACACCGCCCGGTCCCGAACCGTGATAGCTGCCGAACGGCATGTCGGCCACGATCAAGGCGCGCCGCACCGCCCGCCGCACCGCCCGCGTGTGATGGATCATCTCGTCCACGGTGACGGCCAGCGTATTTTCGTGGCCCAGCACAACCATGGCCAGCGAGTCACCCACCAGCAGCAGGTCGATCCCCGCTTCGTCGGCCAGGCGCGAAGACGAGTAGTCGTACGCCGTGAGCGCGGAGATGGGTTTGCCCTGCCGCTTCATCTCGGCAAGTGCGGGAACTGTAACTTTTGTGATGGGAATGCCGGAAGGGGCGTGGCTTACCGAGTCAGGGAAGGGTGCGCCCGGGAGGTTCGTAATGCTCATGTTGTCTCCAGTGCCGCTCCGTCTACTCAGGATGCGACCCGAACAAATCCGAGTATACGCCCGAACACTCCCCAAATCCATCGCCGCCTCCCATTCACAACGTTCCGTGGCCTTCACAACGTCCCGTGGCCGGTTGGATGGGATAGAATCCTGGCTACTCAACAGCAACCACAAGTGCGAAAGAGAGATCAACCGAATGCCCAAGTTCGTGATTGAAAGAGAGATTCCCGAGGCCGGCAGGTTTTCGGCTGAACAACTGCAGGCTATTTCGCAGACGTCGTGCGGCGTCCTGCGCGAGATGGGTCCGCAGATCCAGTGGTTGCACAGCTATGTCACCGACGACAAAATCTATTGCGTCTACATCGCGCCCGATGAAGAAACAGTGCGCCAACACGCCCAGAAGGGAGGCTTCCCGGCCAATAAGATCGCGCAGGTGCGTTCAACCATCGACCCCACCACGTCCGAGTAGCCGCGCCGCAAAGTCCCGCGGATTCACCGCTGCTTGCGATTCCCTCTCCAGCGACTGCACACTTAAGGAATGATGCTGACCTCAATGGCCACCGGAGTCACCGTTGCCCTGGGCGCCGCGGCCACCGTAGGTCTTTCCGCGGGCGGGTTGGCTTACGCCGCATTGTGGCCCGGTTCCCAGATCTTTGGCCCCACCATAACCGCCCCGCACCGGCCCTTCGAACTGGCGCTCACATTTGACGATGGCCCCAACCCGGCCTGGACGCCGCAACTCCTGGATTTGCTGGATAGTTACGAGACGCCGGCGACCTTTTTCCTGATTGGCCGGTTTGCCCAGGCCGAGCCGCAACTGGTGCGCCGCATCCTCGCCGCCGGGCACCTGATCGGCAATCACTCCTGGTCTCATCCCAATCTGGCCATTACGCCAACCCATCTTGTTCGCCAGGAGCTCCAGCAAACCAGCGAAACGCTCGAGCAGACTACCGGCCTCCCGGTGCGCTGGTTTCGTCCCCCCTTCGGCGCGCGCCGCCCGGCCGTGCTCGAAATCGCCCGCTCGCTGGGCATGACGCCCGTGTTGTGGAATGCCATCACCTCCGACTGGAGCGAGCCATCCGGGGATCGAATTGCCAGCCGCCTGATGGGAAAGATCGATCGCCATGATCGCAAAGGCTGGGCCACCAACATCGTGCTCCACGATGGCGGCCACCTTGCACTTGGGGCAAATCGCGGGCCGTCGGTTCAGGCGGTCGAGCAACTGCTCGCTCGCTATAAACCCACCCATCGCTTTGTTCCCATCGACGCCTGGAGCGACGACACCGCAAGGCTCGACTAGCCTGCCCTCATTGCTTCAAAGGCCCATCGCGCCGCCGCAATCGTAGCCGCAATCTCTTCCTCTCCGTGCGCCGTCCCCAGGAACGCCGCCTCAAATTGCGAAGGCGGGAGCCAAACTCCCCGATCGAGCATGCCGCGATGGAATCGCGCGAAAGCGGCCGTGTCGCATCGCGCCGCTTGCTCGTAGTTCGTTACCGGCCCGGACGTGAAGAACCACGTCCACATGGAGCCCACCTGGTTTACGCCCACGGCCACGCCCGCTCGCTGGGCCTCCTGCGCCACACCGTCGGCAACGGCACCCGCAGTGGCTTGGATCCGCGGATAAATCTCCGCGGCGTTGGCCTGCAGATGGCTGATGGTGGCCAGGCCGGCAGCCATTGCCAGTGGGTTGCCGCTCAGCGTTCCCGCCTGATAAACCGGCCCGAGCGGTGCAAGCTGGTCCATGAAGACGCTCTTGCCGCCAAAAACGCCTACCGGCAGACCTCCGCCCACAATCTTGCCCAATGTAACAAGGTCGGGATCAATCGAAAACGCCTCGCACGCGCCACCCAGCCCAATACGGAAGCCAGTCATGACTTCATC
>JBEKVS010000139.1:0-13963 GCA_049513795.1 Occallatibacter sp.
CGAATAAAATCCCGAGGTACGCAAAATGACGAAGGCAACCATCTGGACATTGACCACTCTGAGTGTCATAGCTTTGATAGCTACAATTGCACCCGATATTCGCCGTTACATGAGAATTCGGAACATGTGAGGGCCCACTCATCGCTGCCGTTTGTGGTGTCAAGCTGGCATTCGGGAGATGGATGGCCAGATGTGGCTCCTCGCTTGGCAACTAAGGCCTTGACGGCTGCGATGAGAAAGTCGAAGATGGTCGCGTGATTTTTCTGTGCGGCGAATGCGGGACAGATTGAAAGGAATGTTTTCTGCTCATGGACACTGCCGGCCGTTCGGTCAAGCACCCCTTGTCCATTGCGGAGATCGACGTCCTATGGATCACCGCGGGATTAAGTTGCGATGGCGACACGATCGCGATGACGGCTGCAACCCAGCCGAGCATTGAAGATATTGTTCGCGGCGCGATTCCCTGGATTCCGAAGGTGAATTTCTACAACCCATTTCTCGCGTATGAGAATGGCGATGAATTCATGGCTCACTTTCACCGCGCGGCCGAGGGTCAAGAGAGGCCGTTCATTCTGGTGATGGAGGGGTCGATTCCAGATGAAGGAAATAAAGCCGATGGGTATTGGGCTTCCTTCGGCACGGATCTAGCTACCGGCCAGCCAATTACAACCTGCTCCTGGATCGACCGTCTGGCTCCGAAAGCGTGGGCGATCATTGCTGCCGGAACCTGCGCGACCTATGGCGGCATTCACGCGATGGAAGGCAACCCAACCGGGTGCATGGGGCTGCCCGACTATCTCGGCTGGCAATGGCGTTCGCCGGCGGGCATCCCCGTGGTCTGCGTGCCTGGTTGCCCTGTTCAACCGGATAACTTCATGGAGACGCTCCTTTACCTGCTTTATATGGCCGCCGGCCGCGCTCCTATGATTCCTCTCGATGATGCTTTACGACCCACTTGGCTATTTGGGAGCACGGTGCATGAAGGATGCGATCGTGGCGGCTATTATGAGCAGGCTCAATTCGGAGAAGAATACGGCTCGCCGTTATGCATTGTGAAGTTAGGTTGCTGGGGGCCTGTGGTGCAGTGCAACGTGGGCAAGCGCGGTTGGATGGGTGGCATTGGCGGGTGCCCGAACATCGGAGGAATCTGCATCGGGTGCACCATGCCGGGCTTTCCCGATAAATTCATGCCATTCATGAATCAGCCGCCAGGTTCTCTGCTCTCCTCCGCCGCTGTTCAAACTTATGGGCGAGCCGTTCATGCGCTGCGGCGGTTTACGCAGGCCTCCCTCAATAAAGAACCTAGCTGGCGGAAACCGCGCGATGGTCGAGGAACAAAAGATAACTCGGCGGTAACTCCTTGAGGTTAGAATCAGGAGTTGAATGCTCGGCAGTTGGAGTAAGTGATGACTTCGTTTGCGACGGCGGTTCAGAAACACGGCGACAATCCGAACCGAGTCTCCGACGCAAGTGCCGGCTTTCCCGATCTGGCTGACGCGGAAGCCGTGCTTCTGGACCTGGCGCGTGTCTTCTCTTCATCAGACACGGGTCTTTCGGATCCGGTGCGTCCCCCGGCGGACGACAACAATGCCACCGCGGAGGATGCGCGCGAGCCAAACCTTGAGGCCAAGTATCGAGCGCTGCTGGAGCAGGTGCCTGCGGTCGTCTTCATGGCTTATCTCGATCGAGGCATCAGCGAGGCCTATGTGAGTCCCGAAATCGAATCGGTGCTTGGATACTCGCGAGAGGAGTGGCTGGAAGACCCGGTTCGCTGGTATGAACACATTCACCCGGAAGACAAGCAGCGCTGGAGCCTGGAGGCTGCCGAGATGTTTCTCTCCGGCAAGCCGCTGAGGTCGGCGTATCGAGTGATCGCGCGGGACGGTCGCGTCGTCTGGTTTCAATGCGACGCCCGCATGATGCGGCGGGAAGACGGCCGTCCATGGTTCATCCATGGCGTTGCGTTCGACATCTCGGATCTCAAACGCATCGATGAGGAGCGGAAAGAAGAGCGCAATTTTATTTCCGCAATTCTTGATACGGTGGCCGCGCTGGTCATGGTTCTGGACCACGAAGGGCGAATCCTCCGTTTTAACCAGGCGTGCGAAATCACCAGCGGGTATGCCGTGCATGAGGTACAAGGCAAGTGTTTTTGGGATTTATTCCTGGTTCCGGATGAGGCGGAGCGCTTCAGGGCTGTCTTCGAGGTACTGCGCACAAATATGTTGCCTCAGCATCATCAGACTTCGTGGGTAACTCGACATGGAGACCGGCGATTGATTGCATGGACGACGAGCCTGCTGCCGGGCAGTGGAGACACATCGAGTTATGTAATCGCTGCCGGCGTCGATATAACCGAGCGGAAGCAATTAGAAAAAGCGATTCTGGATATCAGTGCGCGCGAGCAGCGCCGCATCGGTCAGGATTTGCACGACGGTCTGGGTCAGCATTTGACCGGCATTGCATTCATGGCCAAGGTACATGAGGCAAGACTTGCGGACAAGAACAGCCAGGAAACCGAGGACGCTGCCAAGATTGTGCGGCTGGTGAACGAAGCTATTCACAAGACACGCGAGCTGGCCAGGGGGCTGCTGCCTGTAGTCTCGGATGCCCAGGGCCTGATGTCAGCCTTGCTGCTGTGGGCTGCCGAGGTGGAAGATCTGTTTGGCATATCATGTGTCTTTCAGTGTGACAAGCCCGTTTTGATTCATGATTACACCATGTCAACTCATCTCTACCACATTGCGCAGGAGGCAGTGAACAACGCTATCAAGCATGGTGGGGCGGGGGAGATAGTTATTCAGTTGACAGCAGGACGCGAACAAGGCAGATTGATGATCAAGGATGACGGAAGCGGTATTCCGGCAGGAGCTTCCAGTTCCAGCGGCATGGGGCTGCATATCATGAAATACCGGTCAGGCGAGATTGGCGGCGCTCTCGAAATCAGGCGCGGGGAAGTGCGCGGAACCGTTGTTATCTGTAACTTTCCAGTGAAACAGATTGAATAGGGTGTACATGACGGAGACGCCTAAATCTTCGAGCGCGGTGGAGGCGCAGAAGAAGACTGTCTTCGTGGTGGATGACCATCCTCTGTTACGCCAGGGACTTGCGATGTTGATCAACCGCGAGCCCGATCTGATGGTGTGCGGCGAGGCCGAAGAAGCGCCCGCGGCTATGCGCGCGATTGCCGGGGCCAAGCCAGACATCCTGATAGCAGACATCTCGCTCAATGGTCCGGACGGGCTTGACCTGTTGAAGAACCTGCGCGTTCTCTATCCGGATCTGCCGGTTCTGATTCTCTCCATGCACGATGAGTCGATCTATGCGGAGCGCGCGCTTCGGGCTCGGGCCAATGGATACATCATGAAGCAGGAGGCAACAGAGAAGGTTCTCGTTGCCGTGCGCCGCATTCTGGATGGCGAGATCTACCTGAGCAGCCGCATGGCCAACAAGTTGCTGCAGCAATATATGAGTGGCCAGACGGTTGAAACCGATTCAAGGCTTGCAGCGCTGTCAGACCGGGAGCTGGAAGTATTTCGGCTGATTGGCGAAGGACTCGGCACGCGCCAGATTGCCGAGGCCCTGCACCTGAGCATGAAAACTGTGGAATCTTACCAGGCGCATCTGAAGGAAAAACTCTCGCTTCGAACCGGTCGCGAATTAATGCAACATGCCATTCAATGGAAGCTGAACGATAAGTCGTCTTAGGACGAGGTTCTTACCCGCAAGGGCTACCGGAAAGCGCCACCCGCTCACCATCCGCAGCGATCGATAACTCTAATGCAGAGAATAAAATGCGGCCGTTGCGTCCATCGGGGAATCCCCGATAGGTGCACAGGTATCTCATACGCATTCAGATTAGGGCTCCTCCCGCTTGTCGACTGTCTGATCACTCTGTTTGTATGTACCAGTTGACGAGATACGCGGAGGTCGCGTTTTTTCCTCGGCAATAAGTGTTATTCCAGGATCCCCGCACGAAACAAAAAGTTGGCGAGTAGGCCCCCGACGGAGCGCTCAGGGCAGCATGCGTCGTTCCTGAATGCTCGCCGCAGTAGTCCATGAGAGGAGAATCCGGCATATGGCAGCGGAGACAGTTCCTTACGGCAGAACTACGCAGAAGAAACCCGCGGTGGCGGAAGTGCATATTCTGTGGATCACGGCGGGTTTAGGATGCGATGGCGATTCGGTATCGATCACCGCTGCAACCCAACCAAGCATAGAAGACGTGCTGCTTGGCGCGATTCCCGGTCTACCCAAGGTGCACCTGCACAACCCGGTGCTCGCTTACGAGTGTGGTGATGATTTCTTGAAGTTTTGGTATGAGGCGGAGAAGGGAAGACTCGATCCCTTTGTTCTCGTGGTTGAGGGCTCGATTCCTAACGAGAAGATCAAGAAAGAAGGGTACTGGGCGGGGCTTGGAACCGATCCGCACACGGGGCAGCCGATCACCACCAATGAATGGATCGACCGTCTTGCTCCCAAGGCGCTCGCGGTGATTGCGTGTGGAACCTGCGCCACTTATGGAGGCATTCATGCCATGGAAGGGAATCCCACGGGAGCCATGGGTCTGGCGGACTATCTGGGCTGGGGCTGGAAGTCAAAGGCCGGGCTGCCAATCGTCAATGTTCCAGGGTGTCCCGTGCAGCCGGATAACTTCATGGAGACGGTGCTCTATCTTCTCTACCAAGTCGCGGGCCTGGCGCCGATGATTCCCCTTGACGATCAGCTGCGCCCGACTTGGCTGTTCGGCAATACAGTACACGAGGGCTGCGACCGCGCTGGATACTACGAAGGCGGCGACTTCGCCACTAGCTATGGCTCTCCCAAATGCATTGTGAAACTCGGCTGCTGGGGCCCGGTGGTGAATTGCAACGTTCCCAAGCGCGGTTGGATGGCGGGAATTGGAGGCTGCCCGAATGTTGGTGGCATCTGCATCGGCTGCACCATGCCGGGATTCCCGGACAAGTTTATGCCTTTCATGGACGAGCCACCTGGGGCCAAGCTATCCAGTTCCGCGATCGGCGCCTACGGCAAAGGGATTCGCGCGCTTCGCGCATTCACCAATGCCACGGTGAACAAGGAGCCTAAGTGGCGCCATCCTCGTGCGGAACTCACGACCGGTTATCATCCCAGGACCTATTGAGCATGAGACGAGCTAACTCAGAATGGGTTAATTCATAACCCGGAAAACTGAAGCCAGGCAAAGGAGCCACTGTCATGAGCACCATCGTCGCTGAACACAAGGGCGCGGCTGAAAAGACCGGCCAGCTAGTGGAAATGAATTGGGATCCGATAACTCGGATCGTCGGAAGCCTGGGTATTTTCACCAAGATTGACTTCGGCAAACGTCGCGTAGCCGAGTGCCACAGCACCTCCTCGATCTTTCGCGGCTATAGCATATTTATGAAGGGAAAAGACCCGCGCGACGCCCATTTCATTACCAGCCGTATCTGCGGCATCTGCGGCGACAACCATGCTACCTGCGCCACCTACGCACAGAATATGGCGTTTGGCGTGCGGCCGCCTGCAATCGCGGAGTGGATTGTCAACCTTGGCGAAGCAGCCGAATATATGTTCGACCACAACATATTCCAGGACAATCTGGTTGGCGTAGACTTCTGCGAAAAAATGGTGAAGGAGACCAATCCTGGCGTCTACGAGAAAGCCGCCAAGACCGAGTCCCCGCATGCCAGCCTGCACGGCTACAAGACCATCGCCGACATCATGAAGGCCTTGAATCCGTTTACGGGCGCCTTTTATCTTGAAGCGCTGCAAGTGAGCCGCATGACACGAGAGATGTTCTGCCTGATGGAGGGTCGCCACGTACATCCGTCGACCCTCTATCCAGGCGGAGTCGGAACCGTGCCTACGATTCAGCTCTTCACCGATTACATTGTCAGACTAATGAAGTATGTTGAGTTCATGAAGAAGGTGGTGCCCCTTCATGACGACTTATTCGACTTCTTTTATGAAGCGCTGCCCGGCTATGAAGAAGTTGGCCGGCGGCGCATTTTGCTGGGCTGCTGGGGATCGTTCAACAATCCGGATGTGTGCGATTATACCTACGAAAACATGGCAGACTGGGGTCGCGCCATGTATGTGACTCCGGGTGTCGTGGTCGACGGCCAGTTAGTCACAACAAGCCTGGTCGACATCAACCTGAACATCCGCATTCTGCTGGGCAGTTCTTACTATGACGATTGGCAGAGCGCAGAGACGTTTGTAAAGAAGGATCCGCTTGGCAATCCAGTAGATCAACGGCATCCCTGGAATCAGAGCACATTTCCCAAGCCACAGAAGCGCGACTTTAAAGAAAAATATACTTGGGTTATGTCGCCTCGCTGGTACGATCAGCGCACAGGGGACTATCTCGCATTGGATACCGGAGGCGGACCTATCGCGCGCTTCTGGGCCACGGCGCTGGCCGGTATTGTGGACATCGGCTATATCAAGGCAACCGGCCACAGCGTAAAGATCTATCTCCCCAAGACAACATCGTTACCCGAGGTCGAGTTGGAATGGAAAATCCCGAAGTGGAGTAACGCCATCGAACGCGATCGGGCGCGCACCTACTTCCAGGCCTATGCGGCTGCCTGTGCCCTGCACTTTGCCGAACAAGCCCTGGGGGAGTTGCATGCCGGGCGAACCAGGACCTGGAATGATTTCAAGGTTCCCGAAGAGGCTATCGGCTGCGGCTTCCACGAAGCAGTGCGCGGCGTATTGTCGCACCATGTGGTGATCAAGAATCACAAGATTGCTAACTATCACCCCTATCCGCCGACGCCATGGAACGCGAATCCGCGTGACAGTTATGGGACACCTGGGCCTTACGAGGACGCAGTGCAGAACACGCCGATCTTCGAAGAAAATGGCCCGGAGAATTTCAAGGGAATTGACATCATGCGCGCGGTGCGAAGCTTTGACCCATGCCTGCCCTGCGGTGTGCACATGTATCTCGGCAACGGCAAGGTGCTTGAAACGCATCACGCTCCGATGTTTGGATTGCAACCCTGACGCACTTTCATACCCAACCGGCGCAGGTCATTTTCATAGCGCCGTCGATTAATGCCAACCATAAGTCCGGTCCACGGAATGCAAGAATGCGCGGCCGTGGACCGGTCTTATCATAGGACGCGGAGAAAGGACCGGCGTGGCGAAGAGCGAAGCATTCCAGGACAAACTCCGGCAAATCGGCGCTCTGGTGAGCGAACTCGATGCTGCGCAAAACGACCAGAGTAGTGCTGCGGCCCGCGAACTGGTCCACCTCTTGATGGATGTCCATGGCACGGCGCTGCAACGGCTGATGGAGATCGTATTCGATAGCGGCACAGTGGGCGAAGCAATCATCCTGCAGGCCAGTGAAGATCCCATCGTTCGGCAGCTAATGTTGCTGTACTCTCTTCACCCGGATGGGCTCGAAACGCGCGTGCTGAGGGCCCTGGAATCTGCACGGCCTCGGCTGCGCAAGCATAACAGCGAGGCTAAGCTCATCGGCATCAGCGAAGGCGTAATTCAGATCAAGGTTCATACCACCGGGCATGCCTGCGGGTCGACAGGCAAAACAGTGCAGTCGCTGATTGAAGAATGTGTATACGACCAGGCGCCCGACTTGGTTTCTCTTGAAATTATCGGCCACGAAGATCAGGCTTCCTCGGGATTTGTTTCCATTGAGAGCCTGCTCAAACCTGCCATGCTACCGCATGCAATCAATGTCCGTAGCGCTGAAACGGTGGGTGCCGATTGAGCCAGACCTGCTTGCGTGCGGTGAGGTGCTGATCATGTCTTCCGTTGCTCCGTTGCCGCTGGATCAGTCGTTCGCCACTTTACGCAGGTTTGCGCGTCCCCGCCTTCCGGCCGAGCGGTGTGAGTTATGCAGCGGGGCTTTGGCTCACGAGCACCCGCATTTGCTGGAACTCAGATCAAGACAGATCATCTGTGCGTGCGACGCCTGTTCCATGCTCTTCGATGGAAAGGCGTGCGGCAAATACAAGCGCGTTTCCAGGCGTACCTTGCTGCTGGACCCCTTTCATATTTCAGATGGGGAGTGGGATTCGCTGCTTATTCCCATCAACATGGCGTTCTTTTTCTACTCGAGCGTTCACGAACGCATGGTCGCACTCTATCCGAGCCCTGCCGGGGCAGTTGAGTCTCTGCTGCCGCTCGATGCGTGGAGTGAGATCGTAGAGGCTAACCCCATCCTGCAAACCATGGACCCGGATATTGAAGCCCTGCTTGTCAACCGTGTGGGATATGCACACGCTGGAACGCCCGCTGAGTATTTCTTCGCGCCAATGGACGATTGTTATCGCCTGGTTGGTCTAATTCGAACACACTGGAAGGGCCTCTCCGGGGGCGCCGAGGTCTGGCAGGAAATTGCAGACTTCTTCTCCAGTCTGCGATCGCGCGCCACCATCATCGGCGGGGAGGACCATGCCTGATCTCAGCTTCAAAGTGGAAGATGCATCTGTCGTGCCGTTCGCCGTGGTACCCACACTGGCCTTCAGGTTGCGCATCGCGAATGCAATGACGGGCGAGCGAATTCATACCGTGGCTCTGCGCTGCCAGATTCAAATCGAGGCCACGCGCAGGCGCTACGCGGCCGAGGAACAGAGAGGGATGCTCGACCTGTTCGGAGAGCCGGAGCGCTGGGGCAAAACTCTTCGCTCGCTGCTTTGGACTCACGCCAGTTCGGTGGTGCCGGGGTTTGAAAACACGACGCTGACTGATCTTCACGTTCCATGCACGTTCGACTTCAATGTGGCCGCCACAAAATACTTTGCAAGCCTGGGGGACGGAGACATACCCTTGCGCCTCATGTTTAGCGGCACGGTCTTCTACGCCGGCGAAGATGGTGCGTTGCAGGTGTCGCCAATCTCGTGGGAGCAGGAAGCGACATTCAAACTTCGTCAGTCCATCTGGCGGGAGATGATGGATTCGTATTACCCGAACACCGCGTGGTTGAGCCTGCGCAGGGACGTGTTCGAGCGCTTGCTTCAATATAAGACGCAGCATGGAATTCCCACCTGGGAGCAAGCGCTGGAACGAATTTTGCCCGTAGAGGAGACGGTAAGTTCATGAACTTCGAGAGGGTGGAAAGGATTGCCGAGGCGGTTCTTTACGAGGGCTACATGCTCTATCCGTACCGGGCATCGGCCGTCAAGAACCAGCAACGCTGGAACTTTGGAGTACTTTGCCCACGATCGTACAGCGAGCAGCAGCGCGGCACGGAAGCCTGGATCATGCAGACCGAGTGTCTTCTCGAGGCCAAGCCGTCCACGCAACTCAATATCGAGATAAGATTCTTGCAAATTGTAAATCGATCGATCGGAAGGTGTCCTCGGCCCTCGAAGACTCATCCTCAAAGCGAAGAACCTGCATTCGCGCTGGTTGACAAGCTCGTTGCGGGCGGCCGAACAATGACTCCGTGGCAGGAAGCCATGGAACGCAAGCTAACCATCACAGGCCTGCGGCCGGCTGCTTTCTCGTTACATCGACATTCCTTCTTCGAGTTTCCTGCAAAGCGGGAGTTGGAGCCAATCGAAAATGCAAACGGGATGATTGAAGGGGTAGTTATTCGGGAGTGGGAGACGCTCTCTGGGGAAATTGAAATCGATCTGAAGATGTGCCGGGAAGGAATTTACAAGGTTACAGTTTGCCTGCGTAACCTGACCGACCATGAGTTGCCCCGGCAGGAAAGTCGCACCGATGCTCTTCAGCACTCCTTTTTGTCCGCGCATATCATTCTCGGCGCGGAAGACGGCAGATTTGTTTCGCAATTGGACCCACCTGAGGGTCTTCGCAGCCTTGCATCGGGATGCGTGAACATCGGAACCTGGCCAGTGCTGGCCGGAGAAAATGGATCCCGTGAGGCGGTGCTCTCTTCGCCCATCATTCTTTATGACTACCCGCAAATCGCTCCAGAGAGCCCAGGTAGTTTGTTCGATGGAACGGAGATCGACGAGATATTATCTCTGCGCATTCTTACCATGACCGACGAAGAGAAAAGGGAGATGCGGCAATCCGATGAGCGTGCCCGCGAGATTCTGGAGCGGACAGAAAACATGCCGCCGGAGCGGTTCATGAAGCTCCATGGCGTACTGCGCAGTGTGCGCCCCTTGTTCGAGGAGACGCAATGAACGAGTGGGAGTGGCAATTACTCGAAGACAGAGCGCCAGTAGATCACCTCCTCATATCCGGTGTTGAGGTGAGAACGGGTGATCGAGTGCGACTCTCTCCGCGCAAAGGGGGTGACATTCTTGACCTCGCGCTGCGTGGACAAATTGCAACTGTCGAGAGCATTGAGCAAGACTATGAGGGCACGGCGCACGTGTGCGTTGTCCTTGATGATGATCCAGGGCGCGATCTAGGAATGATGCGGCAGCCAGGGCATCGTTTCTTCTTTGACGCAAGCGAGGTTGAGCCCCTGCCGGTTCGCGAGCAGCGCGCAAGAAATGCAATTGCGGCGCCGACTATTCTAGTTGCAGGAATTGGAAACATCTTTCTTGGAGACGATGGGTTTGGGGTTGAAGTGGCGCAGCGGCTGGCCGGGGCCGAGTTACCTGCTACCGTGCGCGTCGTGGATTTTGGCTTGCGCGGCCTGGACCTTGCTTACGCGTTGCAGAACGGGTACGAAACCACCATCCTTGTCGATGCGTTTCCGCACGGAGAAGCGCCCGGCACCGTGTACGTAGTTGAGCCGGATCTGAGCGATCCATGCCTGAGTGTCGCAGAGGGAACTTTTGTAGAGCCGCATGCTATGAATCCCGTGAGCGTGCTGCGGATGGCAACGGCCATGCACGCACCTTTGAAGCATGTTCTTCTCGTTGGCTGCGAGCCGGCGACCTTTGGCAATGAAGAGGGAACGATGGGATTGAGCGCTCCAGTGGAAGCCGCTGTTCCGGAGGCCGTGAAAGTGATTACGGACCTGGTGGAGAAGCTTCTCAGAGAGCGTGAAACTGAACCTGAGACGTGAAGTGGAGTCAGCATATCGATGAAGTGAAATGAGAGGAGATTCAAAGTGGCTATGGAACTGCTCGAACCCAGCAGCAATGAGCTTACTACCGATAAGAACACGCTCTTCCTTCTTGGAGGCGTGGCGATGGTCATCTTTGGAGCGGGAATGATTCTTTCCAATCCGGTTATTCGCCGCTACATGTCTCAATTAGGAGTGGGCGACTTGGCTCAGGCCGCCGTGCCTGATATAGAGCGGTACCTCAAGCTGAGAGCGATGTAAGCGCGCGGCGGGCGGGAAGCCATATGGCGCCGTAGAATCCGCGCGAAGATTGAGAGTGCGCCGGAGAGGGAAGCGCATGTCGCCGGCTTTGACTGCCGCTGAAATCGCGGCTGAGGTCGCCATGGATCGGTTTGTCATCGACAAGCGGGCAAGCCGCTTCAACGTACGTGCATTCGCAACGGGCATCTTGTCTTCGATGGGCCACAATCCCACCATCGGCATTCGCGACTTCGATGGGGAAATGAAATTCGATCCCGAACAACTTACCGCGAGCGCATTCCAGTTGACGATCAAGTCGTCATCACTTGGTGTGCAGGACGACATCAGCGAGAAAGATCGCCGCGAGATGGAACGCCTTATGAACGAACAGGTCCTGGAGGCGAACAAGTTTCCAACAATTAGCTACGAGGCGCCGCAAATCGTCGTCACGAGATTAGGCGACATGTTATTCTCCGCCCAGTTAAATGGGGACCTAAGCTTCCACGGGGTAAGCCGCCGCGAAGCCATAACCACGCGCGTGACATCGATGGGCTCGATGCTGCGCGCATCCGGCGAATTCTCATTGAGCCAATCTAATTACGGCGTCAAGCCGATATCGGTCGCGGGTGGGGCACTGAAGCTTAAAGATGAGCTGAAGTTTTCATTCGAGATTGTGGCCCGCAAACAGGAGTGAATTTGCGCTCTGTGAGCCTCGTTCCGATAGCTTGCTACCGCGGGCAGCGGCGTGAACTACAAAGCAACTAACTTCATTGTGCGAGGCATCAGCGATCCTCCTGGGGAAGATGGTTGGGCGTGCCTGCTGGCATAGCCACTGAGTAATGAGCGACATGGGATTCAATTTCCTCGCACTGCGAGGCGGGTCTGCCGGCGTCGTTTCTCAGGAAACTTGCGTCGCAATAAATATCGTGTCACGATATATACATGGATAATCATCCCGCGACCTCGGGGTCGGAATCGCTTCTCAAAACGCTAGCTGCATTTCGCTATGAACTCCGGCGTTTCTTGCTCTTCAGCGAATGCGCCGCTCTGGAAGCAGGGTTGCAGCCGCAGCAGCACCAACTTCTTCTCCAGGTGGCAGGCGCCTCCGAAGATGCCAACGTAACGATTGCCTATGCAGCCGAACGGCTTGGGCTCAAGCACAACAGTGCCGTGGAACTTGTTGACCGCTCAGAGCGCGAAGGGCTGCTGGAACGTACGGTAGATGTGAACGACAAAAGGAGGGCAATTTTACGAGTCACGCGAAGAGGAAGATCGGTCCTTGGCCGCCTCGCCGCCAACCATGCGAAGGAGTTGAATGAACTGGCGCCTCGGCTGACAAAGGCCCTACGGGAGATTTCATTGAGTGCGCCGAGATCGGGCGACTCGGAGGCTCGATGAGGTCTCGACCGTCTGCCTTACGCGACTTCACTGTTGATGGGCGTGTGTGGCTGCTGTCCGCCGTGGCCCTGGTCATTGGCACAGGCGGTGCCGCTCTAGCTGTGCTTTTGTTGCGCGCCATTGCGCTGGCCACCAATGCTTTTTACTACCATCGTCTAAGCGCGGCCATGGTGGGACCAGCGGGGTCGCCGCTTTCAATTTGGATCATTCCCCTGGTACCAATCGTTGGCGGACTGATAGTAGGATTCATCGCCCACTATGGATCGGACAAAATACGGGGCCACGGAATTCCAGAGGCAATTGAAGCGATTTTGCTGCGCGGCGCGCGCGTGGATCCAAAGGTAGCGTTGCTCAAGCCTCTTTCCGCGGCAGTCGCAATTGGTTCTGGCGGACCATTTGGCGCGGAAGGGCCGATCATCATGACCGGCGGAGCCTTTGGATCTCTCGTCGCGCAGTGGCTGCACCTCACCGATGCCGAGCGAACAACGCTGTTGGTGGCTGGTGCGGCAGCCGGCATGTCGGCCACTTTTGCGGCGCCCATTGCGGCAATTCTGATTGCGGTTGAGTTGCTGCTGTTCGAGTGGAGGCCACGCTCACTTGTGCCGGTTGCGGTGGCAAGCATTGTCGCCGCCGCGCTGCGCGTGAGCTGGCTTGGGCCAGGACCGCTTTTCCCCGTCGAACTCCAGTCCGCAAATCCGATGGGGCGCACGTTGCTTCTGGCCGCTCCACTTGGAATGCTCGTGGGCTTTGCCTCAGCAGGCTTGAGCCGTTTGATGTATGGCTTTGAAGATGGTTTTGAGCACGTTTGCGGCCGGCTGGGAATTCACTGGATGTGGTGGCCGGCAATTGGCGGCATCGGCATTGGTGTGGGTGGAATTTTCTTCCCGCGTGGCTTGGGAGTTGGCTACGACAATATTGCCGAGCTTCTCCGCGGGAATGCTTCGATCGCGTTGCTCGTGGGCCTGCTGGTCGCGAAGTCGCTGATGTGGGCGTTCTCGTTGAGTTCGGGAACTTCAGGTGGTGTGCTTGCGCCACTGTTGATGATTGGTGCGGCGTTGGGCGAATCGGTGGCCAGGCTGGCGCACATGCCAGCGGAGATGCAAGCGCTCTGGGCCCTGATGGGGATGGGCGCCATGCTCGCCGGAGCGCTGGGCGTTCCCCTCACCGCGATTCTTTTCTCGCTCGAATTGACCCATGCCCTGCCGGCGATGTTGCCGCTGGCACTTGCATGTACGGCCTCGTACCTGGTGACTTCTCTGGTCATGCCCCGATCGATTCTCACAGAAAAACTGAGCCGTCGCGGATACCATCTGTCGCGCGAGTATGGCGTCGATCCGCTTGAAATGGTGAGTG
>JBEKVS010000140.1:0-14828 GCA_049513795.1 Occallatibacter sp.
ACGAAATAAGCGATCCCGGGCCACGCCATGCGCGCCGGCCCATCCGGCCAGGCGACAAAGTACGCCTCCTGATAGCGCTTCAACTCCTCGCCAACAGGCTCCCGCGCGACCCCCTCAAACTGAACCGTCTGCTCGCCGCTCCATCCCCCCACCACAAATGAGCACGCCGGGCGCGCAATAAGATTCGGATACTTCCGCGAAGACTTCACGGTGTCGAAGACGATCTCCAACTCCGCGGTTGTCGCAATGCCGACCAGCGCCGACTGCGGTGTGCAGTCCGGTGCGATGCTCGACAGAACGCCGTAGCGGCATTGCGCCATGAAGGCATGGATGACAGTCTTATCCATATTGGCCTCCCCGATTTACATCGTCACTATAGCGCCAATCGATTGCCGAGCAGAAGAGAATCGCCGACCGTTCGGGTCGCGGTTCCGCCTTCCAATCCCGGCCGGCGCATGAAAATACTCAAGACGATCTCCGCAATGCTGTTAAGGTAATCGAAAGCCTTTCGAGAGCAGTTTGCATTCAAGGAGAGATCGAGTTGGATCGATTCACGGGAATTCTAGGCATACTCGCCGTGCTGGGCGCGGCCTGGCTGGGCTCGACAAACCGTAATCGCATCCGCTGGCGCACCGTGGCCTGGGGGCTCGGCCTGCAGGTGACATTTGCATTCCTGGTGCTGCGCTTCGACTACGGGCAACGCGCCATGACCTGGGCCGGCAATGTAGTCAACAACATGCTCTCGGCCACATTTGCCGGGACACGGGTTCTGTTTGGCCAGCTCGGGTTGCCTAACTCAGGCTTATTCGGTAATTTACTTCCGCCTAACTCGGGCTCTATCTTTGCCTTTCAAGTGCTGCCAACGATTATCTTCATCTCCGCATTTTTCGCCGTGCTTTACCACATCGGACTTATGCAGATCATTATCCGCGCGATGGCATGGGTCATGCTCAAGACCATGCGCATCTCAGGCGCCGAAAGCATGAACGTGGCGGCATCGATATTCATGGGCCAGACCGAAGCTCCGCTTACCATCCGGCCGTTTCTTTCCAGGGCCACGCGCAGCGAACTTATGGTAATCATGACCAGCGGCATGGCGCATGTCTCCGGCGGCATTATGGCCATGTATATCTCGCAGGGTGTCGAGGCGCGGCACCTTCTATCCGCCGTTATCATGACTTCGCCCGGGACTATCTTGATTGCCAAGATGCTGGTGCCGGAGATCGAGATTCCCGCCACCGAAGGCAAGGTCGTTATCCCCAAGGACGAGTTACATCAGGAAGAGAATTTGATTGGGGCCATTGCGCGCGGCACCATCGACGGCGGCAAGCTGGCCATGAATGTGGCCATCATGCTGATCAGCTTTCTGGCCCTGGTGGCGCTGCTTGACAGCCTGCTGCTCTGGACCCACGGCTATTTACACTTCATCCCCGGCAGCCTCGGCGAGATACTTGGCTATCTCTTCGCGCCGGTAGCTTGGCTGATCGGCGTGCCGTGGCATGACTGTCTGGCCATCGGCGACCTGCTGGGGACGCGCATGGCGCTGAACGAAGTTATAGCTTATATATCTCTCGGCGCGCAGAAGGCTACGCTTGCTCCGCGTTCCTTTACCATTGCGACCTTTGCGCTTTGCGGGTTCGCTAACCTGGGCTCCATCGGCATGCAGATTGGCGGCATCGGCGCATTAGTCCCGGAAAGAAGGAATGACCTAGCCAAGTTAGGAGTGCGAGCCATGTTAGCGGGTACGATGGCTAACTTGATTAGTGCTTCGATTGCGGGAATGTTTTTGGGATAAAGGGCTAGGGCCCGCTCATATATAAGTACAAACTTGGGTGCCCCATCCTCGCCGCGTTCTTGTTTTGCGGCTAGGGTGGGCCGTCGCAGACCAACGTCCTTCACATTCACAATGCGTCGGGCATTTTCAATCCGAGCCGTCGGCTAAGAGTCCACTGCGATTCAACTTCCACAACACCCTGCTCTGCCGTGCGATAGTGCCGGAAGCTGGACCACTCCCACTCTTCGGGGCGGCTGACCAGTCCCCGCGTTACCGGGTTGCGATGCATATACCGGAGTTTTTCGACACGCTTGTCTTCTGAATGAACATTGAAATCGTAGTAACGGGCTAGCCAGAACGGCCGGTGCTCGGACTGCTTGGAAACAGAAGTCTTCAACGCCTGGATGGCGCGATCCAGAGTTCCGCGTCTGGGTTCGGAGACGAGAAGGTGCACATGCTCTGGCATAACAGCATAGCCGAAGACGAACAGGACATATCGTCTTCTGATGACTTCGAGGGAGACTTCGAAAGCGTTGCACATCTTAGAGTCGTTCAGATAGGGGCGTCGGCCATAGCAACTGAATGTAAGGAAATGAGAATCTCCCGTGTGTTGGAAACGTTCAAGGCCTGAAGGCATGGCGAGGGAATTCTACTCCCACCCTAGCCGCAAAAACAAAGGCGCGGCGAGGGTGGGGCACCCCATGTTTTGCTCCTGTCGAAACATGGGTTCAACTCGACGCTGCATGATTCCGGCTTCGTCTCAATCTATAGAAAACCGTTAAGCCAGTCACCGATCCACAAGTAAGCAAGCTGGCCGCCATGCCCAGAATCAGCGACCAATCGTGCTGATAGATTCCGTGCACAATGCCGATGGCCTGCAGCACGCTGAAGCCGCCGAAGGTGATGAGCGAGATTCCCTCGTCGCTCTTCTTGCGCCACACCGCGATCACCTGGGGCACGAACAAAAGGGCGTTGCACCCCAGGCCCAGGCCGAAGATCACCGCAACAATTTCTTTCACTCCTGTTCCGTTCATTCAGGCGCGCCTTCCGTCGCCGAAGCGCATGGCGTTGCGGGCCTTGGCCCGAGCTGCTTCTTCTTCGCGGGTGCGCGGCGGTGCATTGGTTTCGAGTGAGCTGAGCAAGCGTGCCGAGACCGCCGCGATCTCTTCGACCGCTTGCAGAAAGGGCGCTTCATTGGCTTTCGAGGGCTTGTTGAAGCCGCTTACCTTGCGGACAAACTGCAGGCTCGCGGCGCGGATCTCCTCATCCGTCACCGGGGGGTCGAAGTTGAAAAGCATCTTGATATTGCGGCACATGTTGGTTCGGCCTCCATCGATTCGAATTCGGTCGGTCTAAGAATTCTTGGTTCAAAACGCAGGTTGAGCACGTCTAATCCAATTATGGTCGAAACCGCTGCAAGGTGAGTTCGCGCAATTGCCTGCAACATGAGGAATGAGCCAAGACTTTGATTCGCTCTCGACGGCCCCTCGGGCGCGTCTATCTTAATTACTGTCGGCAGCGTCTGCGCTCGGCGTCATGGCTGCCATTTTATGGAGGCTTTGCGAAATGATTTCGTTCGGATTGAAGAAGGCCCAGCTCGCCGTCTTTCTGACCCTGATCTCCACTTGTGTCGCAGCGCAAGCCGACACCAACGCCCCAGCCTGCTCATCGCCGGAGGTGGTCTTGCAGCGTTATATCGATGCGGTCGGCGGGAAGGGAGCACTCGACACCCAGAGCCGCAGCATGACGGCGAAGGAAACGAACGCCGGCTTTGGCACTGAGCACTACATCTACAAGTTCAAGTGGAAGACGCCGAACAAGGTTACGGCCGGGAGCGTGCCTTACTTGATGGGTGTCTTTCCGATCTACTATCCCAATGGAACCTTCAAATTCGACGGCAATAGCTGGAGCAATTTCCTGGGCAGAACATCGCACAACGACGACGCTTTGCCGCAGCGGCAGCGCGAGCTGACGGCCAAGTATCCATACAACGAGGGCCCCTATTTTCTGGAACTCAGGGTCGCTGCCGACCCCCTCATTGTTACGCGCGCCAACGAATTGTACACCGGCTTCGAAGCCGACCCAGGTTCAGGCGGGGATTCCGGACTTTGCGTTGTGCGCGCAAATCAGTTCCGGCTGTTGCGCAACCAGCGCCAAGACACCCTTTACTTCGACGCGGCGAGCGGACTTCTAAAGGCCTGGGAAGTCCATACCGGGTTCCCGCCGAACAATGATCCCGTCAAATTTCAATTCGACGATTACCGGCAGGTCGGCGCAATCAAGTTCCCGTTCTACCTTCACTTCACTTTTAACGATACGACCTTTAGATATACGAATGTGGACCTGATTCAGCCTCTTGCCGACGCGGAGTTTCAGGCCAAGCCGTAGCGGGCCCGATCGTGTCCTGTCATGAACGGGCTTGCAGGCCTTCGCGCGGGGGTAGGCGCAGGTCCAGGTGCATTGAGCGCGCCGGAACCATAGAATGTGTGAAGAAGCACACTGGCAAGCCCACCATGACCTACTTCGAACAAGTCTCAGAGGCCGCCGCGTTCCTGCGGACAAAACTCGGCGCCATGCATCCGCGCATCGGGATCGTGCTCGGTTCCGGGCTGGGTGCTGCGGCCGAGGCGGTTGTGAATCCGACCGTGGTCCCCTACGCGGAGATTCCAAACTTCCCGCAGTCGACGGTGGCGGGCCACTCGGGGCGCATGGTTGCAGGAATGCTGGGAGGCGTGCCGGTAATCGTGATGCAGGGGCGCGTCCACTTCTACGAGGGCTACACGCCGCTGCAGGTCACCTTTCCCATGCGCGTGCTGGGCAGTCTGGGTGTGCGAGTAGTGGTGCTGACCAATGCGGCGGGCGGCATTGCCGAGGGGTACAGCATCGGGCAGCTTGTGGCGATCGCCGACCACATCAACCTTATGGGATTTAACCCGCTCGTGGGGCCGAATGAGCCGCGTTTCGCGGCGCTGCCGGCCGCAGGCCTGCGCTTCTTCGACATGACGGAGGCTTATTCAAAGCCGCTTCGAACATTGGCCAAGACGGCCGCTCAAGAGGAAGGCTTTGCTCTGGACGAAGGCTTCTATCTCGCTGTGCCCGGGCCGAGCTTTGAAACTCCGGCTGAGATTCGCGCCTTCCGCTCTCTGGGAGCCACGCTGGTGGGGATGTCCACGGTGCCGGAGACCATCGTCGCCCGGCATATGGGCATTGAGGTTCTGGGCATCTCCTGTGTCACCAACCTGGCGGCGGGGCTAGGCGTAACGCAGCTGAGCCATGAAGAGGTCTTTGAGGCTGGGCGGCAGGTAGAACACCGGCTGGCCCGCCTGCTGGAGCGTCTGGCGCCGCGCATGGCCGAATATCTGGAGCAGGAATCGTGAGCCCGGGTGTTGCGGCTGGCGATGGGGATGGCGCGACATACCTGCCATTTCCACCCGTGTTGCTGGCCATCGCCGGCTGCTCCGGATCCGGCAAGACGACTCTCGGCGCCGAACTTGCCCGCACTCTCGGCGGCGTACACTTCCAGTTCGATAACTATTACCGCGATCTGTCGCACCTGCCACTGGCCGAGCGGCCACTCGAGAACTTCGACGACCCGAGTCTCATCGAAAGCCCTCTTCTTATCGCGCACGTAACCGCCCTGGCAGAGGGCCGGGCCATCGAGCGGCCGCTCTATGACTTTGCCACCTACATTCGCTTTCCCGACCAGACTGAATCCATCAAACCTGCGTCTTTCATTCTGGTGGAAGGGCTGTTCGCGCTGCATTATGCCGACTTGCTGCCCCTATACCAGTTGCGGGTTTATGTGGATACGCCCGATGATGTCTGCTTTGAGCGCAGGCTGAAGCGCGATATGGACGAGCGGGGACGCACGGCGGAGTCGGTTCGCCGCCAGTACGATGCCACGGTGCGGCCGGCGAGCTTGGCCTTTGTGCGCCCATCGGCCATCCATGCCGACCTTACGGTAGACGGAACCGGCGCGCTGGACTGGAAAGTGGAGCGCGTGTTGACGGAGATGCGCGCCCGCGGTCTGCTGGTGCTTGGCGCCAGCTGACCGATATTTAAATCCTTGACCAGGGCTCCCCCATTCGCGGCATTACCAGAGAATGGGAATTCGTCGAATATTTACTGCCGAATTTGATTCACCTCGCAAATATTCACATCCAATCCATTGATTGCCCACATGCGCACCGATAAGGTGAGGGTGAGAACAGCCCTTTTATGACCCTGAGCCCATTGAGAGTCCCGGCCAAGCTGCGCGAATCTGTCGATTCGATCAGGCAAAGTGTGGCTCTGTGGCTGCAACAAGGTCTCTCGCCGCGGCGCCTGGCTTTGACGCTGGCCCTGGGTTTCGCGATTGGGTGCATTCCGCTGGTGGGCATCCCTACCGTGGTGTGCGCCGCGCTGGCGTTGGCGCTGGGGCTGAATCAGCCCGCGATTCAGGCGGCAAATTACGCGGTCATGCCCCTGCAGTTGTTGCTGATTGTGCCTTTTGTCCGCCTGGGCGGGTGGCTGGTGGCTGCCCGGCCGACGCAGGCCTTTCAGGCGGCCACATTGCTGCAAGTTCCGACCATGCGGCTGCTGACGCAGATGGGCTGGATCGCCGGGCAGGCTCTGCTGGCCTGGGTGGTGCTCGCCGTTCCGGCCGTTTTGCTGCTGACTTTTACGCTGACTTTGCTGCTGCGGCGCATTCCTTCCCTGGCTGCTGCCGAAGCCGGCGACTAGCCCGCTCCATTTCCTGAAGCTATCTCCAGCTCTTATTTGCCGGCATAGGGATCGGGCACAGGCTGCGCGCTTTCTACCCACGCGGTGTAGATCATGTCGCGCAGCATGGATGCACCGGCGGCCAGCCGTTCCGCGGTAAACTCGCGCGATTCGGGCGTTCCCGCTCCTGTGAACCCTCCTGCCTTTTCAAGCTGATACACCTGTTCGACATGGGTGGCTGTCTGGCGAAGATACGCCACATAGTCGTCAAACATGTCGCCTTCGATTACCTTGGGCTCCGTCATCTTGGCGCGCACCTCGGCCTCATGCATGTTGGCTTCGACGAAGGGGCCCTCGAACTGCCAGTGAATCTGGTGCGAAGTGGTATAGCCGTTGGGATTGGGGCCAACCCAGCCGTTGTAATTGATGGTCGTGTGCAGTGGCTGCGAGGCATCACCGGCATAGTGGCCGAGCCATCCGGCATAGAAGATGGCCGCGGCTTCGACGCCATGGGTATCCTTATGGGCTGCTTCGAGCGCGCGGTACTCGCGCAGCGCGGCCTTCAGCCGCTCCCAGACCTCGGTGGCCTCCCAGGGCTGCAACCCGACCTTGTCCGGCTGTTGGCGGGCGGCGAAGACCTTGGCTTCGAAGTCGAGGCGCCTGCGCGGCAGCGGGCCCAGAGCGTCGGCCGGTTCAAGATCGATGAAGTGTTCCGGAGCCTGCGCCGCATTCAACTCCGGTTCGGCAGGGGACCGCCAGCGATCCGGCTCCGGCCCCAGGTATTCGATTTCATTCACCGCGGCCTCGGAGCGAAGGAAGGCGGGGACTGTGGCTGGCAGGGTGCTCGCCGCCAGGTGGTTGATCATGCGATGGCCGCCGTTGCCCCAGGCGCGGGCCGCGGGTGAGTTGACCGTTATGCAAAGAAGTATGGGAACGGCCAGGCATGACCCACTTAGCCGGGAAGATAAGCTTAGGCGGGAACGCGAGCTTGACCGGGAATAAAAGAAAGACAAGGTTGAGCGCAACATGAGGCCAGTATACGGCGGCACCCAAATGGAACCGCAATTGTTCGGGTGATGGAAAGCATGTTCACCGGGAATGGTCCCCAGGCTAATAACTGGCTCTCTGTTGCGAGCTGGCTTTTGCATTCTGGTTACTTCAACGCTTCCTTTGAGATTACTTGATGTTTTTGTTGATGCACCTTTGAGACGATGAATATACTAATCAGTAATTAACCGCCATCTAATAGGCGTGAAGTGGTTGAGGTACAAATATTCGGGATTCATTTGGATACGCAGGGCCGGCTTGCGGCTTTCTTATTGCCGCGTCAAGGCCGAATGCAGAGTATTTGAGCAGATACCAGAGTTTGCGAAGTCTCCCCGGATTCTTCGATGTGGCCTTCCTGTTCTACCCCGCAATTGCTGATCGTTGCCGGGAAGCTGAACTGGAACAAGCCATCCGGCAGCCCCGCGATCGGGGCGCATCCCCTGGTTTTGCCAAGGCTCCGGGGGATTGATGCAAGAAAGCGCCAGCGTGTATCAAACCAGGGCTCCCGAATATCCCGCGGCTCCAGTGCGCTCGGGCATTTCCATGTTGTGGCCGGCATTGGCAACCCTGGCGGGGGCTTTGGCCGTGGGAGCTGTGATTACGAGACTGGTCGCGGGCCCGCGATTCGACGGCCTGCTGGTCTTTGCCGCCGGCGCCGCTGCCCTGGTTCTCGCCATGCGCTTGCTGGTTGGGGAAAGGGAAGCTCCCGCAGCCATTGCAGTTCCCGCTTCGGATCCGCGCCAGGACCTGATCGAGTCGGCCGGACCCGCCATTGTTTCCATCGACCTGAATGGCCGCCTCACTTTCGTGAACCCGGCGACGGAGCGCATGCTCGGCTACCACGCGGATGAATTGAAGCAGGAGTGGAGCACTTTTGACCTGCTCGGTCCTGGCGAGGGTTTGCGGCTGCTTGCGGAGATGGAAAAGCTGTGTGGAATCGAAAGGCCGGTTGCATCCACGCGGGCCGGGCGACTGGCCGCTTACATGGAATGCGTAAGCAGTCTGCCTCCGAGCCATGTGCCCAGCTTTGACTCCCAGCTGCGCCACAAAGACGGGGAACTGATTCCGGTGACGATTCACACGTCGGCTCTTCGCGACGGCCTTGGCGTCATCACCGGAATGGTGGCCATAGCCTTCGATCAGCGTGCCACATTGCGCCAGGACCAGGCGCAACGCGAGTCGCAGGAGCACTACCGCGACCTGTTTGAAAACTCAAGCGAGATGATTGCCACGCTCAGTCCCGCGGGCAAGATTCTCTATGCGAACCCGGCGCTCAGGCAATGTTTCGGCAAGGAAAACTCGGATTTAAGCGAGTATTCGTCATTCGAAGAACTGTTTGGCTCCAGTTGCCGGAATGAAGTGGCGATGCTGCTGCGGCGCACCCTGGAGGGCGAGCCGGTCGACCGGGCTCCGCTGCGCAACCACACGCCGGACGGACGCGTTCTGGAACTGGAGCTGAGTCTGAGCCAGCGGCAGAGGGCGGGCAATCCGCTGGCCATTCGTTGCCTGATGCGCGATGTGACCCAGCAAAAGCAACGCGAGCACCGTTTGGCATTGCAGCTTGTGGTAAGCCAGATCGTTGGAGAAAATGCTTCGTCCGACGTAGCCGGCATGCGCATTCTTGAAGCTCTGTGCGTCTCCCAGGGCTGGGACATGGCGGTGAAGTGGACGGTGAACGAGGAGGAAAAACGGCTTGAGTTTGGCGCCGCCTGGGCCGCGCCCGGCCGCAGGGCCGAAACGTTCATCCAGGAGAGCATGGGGCTGATGCTCGCCAAGGGCGCGGACCTGCCCGGCCGCGCCTGGCTTGAGGGCCGTCCCGTCTGGCTCGCCGACCTGGCATCCGAGCCGGCCTCGAAGCGCGTCGAAACCGCACTGAATCACGAGATGGCCTCGGGATGGGCGGTACCGGTCCGCGAGGGCAACAAGGTGCTGGCGATACTCGAGTTCTATTGCCACTTCAGCTTGAGCGAAGATCGCGAGGCGCTGGCCGCTGTGGAAACGGTAGCTGCGTCGCTGGGCCAGATGCTGGCCCGTTCCCAGGAGCGGGGGCGAGCCGAAGAGCTTTACCGGCAACAGGAGATCCTGCTCGACTCCGTGGCCGACGGCATTTGCGGCGTAGACCGGAACGGACTGATCAGCTTTGCCAACCCCGCCGCCGCCCGCCTGCTGGGCGCGGACGCGGCGAGCCTGACCGGCCGGCCTGTTCATGAGCTGCTGCACGGAGCAGCTCCCGCCAACCGCAGGTGCGGCGAAGAATGCCCTCTGCGCCGCGCTTACGGGCGGGAAAAGGCAGCCGCGGGCGAAGACGCAATCTTCCGCGCCGACGGCAGCTCGTTTCCCGCCGAATACGCTCTCACTCCTATAGCCGAGCAGGGTCACTTTCCCGGGTCTGTGCTGAGCTTCCGCGATATCAGCCAGCGCTACGCTCTGGACCGGCTCAAGGACGAGTTCATCTCCACGGTCAGCCATGAGCTGCGCACCCCGCTGACTTCGATTCGCGGCGCCCTTGGGCTGCTTTCCTCAGGCATGCTCGGCCAGGTCAACGACAAGTCGGCTAACCTGTTGCGCATCGCCCTCACTAACTCCGATCGCCTGGTGCGGCTGATCAACGATATTCTCGACCTGGAACGCATCCAGAGCGGCAAGGAACCGCTTGCCTTCCGCCCGGTTCAGTTGGCGAACATCATTCGCCAGGCCATCGAGGGGATGGCTCCCGTGGCGGACGCCGCTGGCGTGCAATTGATCCACGACACCACGCTGGCAGAGATCGAGGCCGACTCCGACCGCATGCTGCAGGTGCTGACCAACCTGCTTTCGAACGCGGTCAAGTTTTCTCCGCCCAATTCCACCATTTCGGTGATGGTGCGTCCGGGCACTAACGGTGTCACTCTGTCTGTGATCGATCAGGGGCGCGGCATTCCCGCCGACAAGTTGGAGGCGGTCTTTGGCCGCTTCCAGCAGGTGGACGCTTCCGACGCCCGCCAGAAAGGCGGCAGCGGCCTGGGCCTGGCCATCTGCCGCACCATCGTGCAGCAGCATTCCGGCCGCATATGGGCCGAACGCAACCCGGTGCGCGGTTCTACATTCCGCGTCTTCCTGCCCTATAAGCCCACGCCCATCGAGCCTCCGCGATCGGCCATCGACCACGAGACCGGCTACGGCACGGTTCTGCTGGCCGACGCCAACCCGTCGTCGCGCCCCTATATATCGAACCTGCTCAGCAGCCATGGGTATCGCGTAGTGGAAGCCACCAGCATCGAAGAGACGCTGGCTGCGGCGCACGATGGCGTCGAAGCGATCCTGCTCGATACTTCGCTGGACGGCATGAACGGCTGGGAGATACTTCCCCTGCTGCGCCGGCTGCGTCCGGAATGCCGCACGCCGATTGTTTTGCTCAGCGTCGAGAAGCACCTCGAGACCGACCTGGCTCCCCGCGAGACGGAGACCTGGGTGACCAACCGGCTGAGCGACGACGTTTTGCTGGGCGAACTGGCCCGCGCGCTCTGCGTGCCAGGTGAAAACGCGCGTGTGTTGATTGTCGAAGACGATGCGGCGCTGGCCAGCGCGATCGGTGACGTGTTCGCGCGCGATGCGATCGACGTTCAACTGGCGCACACCCTGCAGGAGGCTCTCGACGGCTGTTTCAACTTCCAGCCGCACCTGCTGGTGCTGGATATCGAATTGCCCGAAGGCGACAGCTTCAACGTTGTGGACTGGCTGCGCAAACATGAAAGCCTCGACCGCCTGCCCCTGGTCGTTTACTCCGGCCGCGCCCTGTCAACCGAAGATTGGTACAAGCTCAAACCGGGCCCAACCCAGTTCCTGAGCAAGGCGCGCCTCGCCCCGCAGGATCTGGAGGCACTGGTGCTGACCATGCTGCGCACTTCGCGCCAGGCCGAAGACATGGCGCCTTCCCATTCTCTGCATCGCAATTCCTGACTCAGAACCTGTGCCCATCGGGCACGGAAATGCTCTTGCCGTGTCTCTCAGCATGTGGTTTGGTGTTGCTTGAAGAGTTCCCCGCTCCATGGCATTCGCGCCTCGGCCATCGACAGACCGGTGCAGACCCCTGAGAATTGCCATAGAGTAGTTACTGACCGGTCGATTCGATCGCCGGCTGACTCGCAACTGCTTGGGCGCAGTATTCTCTGCTCAGTGATTCATGAGGTTTTTCAGCTATGACGCATCGCATTCTGGTAATCGACGATGAAGACGACATTCGCGAAGTGGCGGCACTGAGTCTGGAGACAGTCGCCGGATGGCAGGTCTTCGTAGCCAACTCCGGAACGCAGGGGCTGGCACGCGCCATCGATCTGCAGCCGGACGCCATCCTGCTGGACGTGATGATGCCGGGCATGGACGGCCCTACGACTTTTCGTGAACTGCGCAAGAACCCGGCGACATCCGGCATCCCGGTGCTTCTTTTGACGGCCAAAGTGCAGGGCTCCGATCAGCGTCGATTTGCCGACCTGGGGGTTGAAGCCGTTCTCTTTAAACCTTTCGACCCGATGACACTCTCAACGCAGATTTCCACTGTCCTTGGATGGAGCTGAACAGGCTCCTGGCGCCGCGGACGGCGAGCCTGGCCGCAAAGCTGCTCATCCGCCATGGGAAAGCGGCCTTGCGTCGAGGTGGCGCGTCCACGTAAATTGGAAGGCTGATATCGACTTCTGCCTCAAGGAAGACCGAACAGCGATTGATGGCCAGCGACGCTCAAACAAATGCACTTTCTGCCGCCTTGGATCGATTGTGGACCCAGTTCCTGCCGCAAATGCAACTTCGCGTTGAAGTGCTGGAAGCGGTGGCCAAGGCTCTTGCCGCGGGCAAGCTCTCCGAGGACCAGCATGAGGCCGCACAAGTCGCGGCGCACAAACTCGCCGGGGTTTTGGGCACGTTTGGGCTGAGCCGCGGCACCGTAGTGGCGCGGGAGCTGGAGACGGTTTACTCGAACCCGAACCATCCCGATCCGGAGCTGGCCAAGCAACTGGCATCGAGCGCCGCCGAACTGCGCAGCATCATCGCGTCGCGCGCATAACTTCCAGCATCAGGCCGCGTCCGGCCGGAGACCCATGCAAATCTCATTGCAGGCGCAGATTGCTGAAGTCGAAGACCGGCTTAGAACCGCAATGCTTGGTTCGGACTAGCCCCTGATCTGATTTTTACCAATCATCTCGGGCAGTTGCTCGGCAAAGAGGACGATCTCGCTGGCTATCGCTCGGGCGCTCTCAAGATCGCGAGCTTGGAACCATCCGAACAACACGTCAGAGCCTTGGGCGACGTAGCGGTGGTATCGGTCCGAATGCAGTTGACCGGAAGCTACGAGGGTGCTCCTGCGAATGGAGATTTCCGCTTCACACGAGTGTGGGCCCGCTCACAAGAGGAGCGATGGCAGGTCGTAGCCGCGCATGCGGGCCTGATCGTCCAATGATTGCGGGCGAGCATGTCTAGAGGTGCATCGAAGCCGAGTGCCCAGGTCTCGCTTTCGAGACCTGGGAAACCACCCGTGAGACTTTCACCCTGCTATCGTGCGAGGTCGTAGCGGTCAAGATTCATCACTTTGTTCCAGGCCGCCACAAAGTCGTGCACGAACACCGGCTCCGCGTCGGCGCAGGCATAGAATTCGGCGAGAGCGCGGAGTTGTGAGTTCGACCCGAAGACGAGATCGACTTGAGTTGCCGTCCACTTATGCTCGCCGGTAGCGCGATCATGCCCCTCCAACAAGCCTGCAGGTGCACCTGACTTCTGCCACTTCGTGTTCATGTCGAGCAGATTCACGAAGAAGTCATTGGTCAAGGCTCCCGGCCGCTTGGTGAAGACCCCATAGTCGGTCTGGCCGAAGTTTGCATTCAGGGCACGCAGGCCGCCGACGAGAACAGTCATCTCGGGAGCGGTCAGCGTCAGCAGGTTGGCGCGATCGATCAACAGTTCAGCAGCCGATCCCTCTTGCCCCTTGCGGACGTAGTTGCGGAACCCGTCGGCGGTTGGCTCCAGAGGTGCGAAGGAGTGCGCGTCGGTCTGCTCCTGCGAGGCATCGGTGCGGCCCGGGGCGAACGGAACCTCCACGTCATAGCCGGCCTTCTTCGCGGCTTCGGAGACAGCCGCGCAGCCGCCCAGAACAATCAAGTCGGCAAGCGAGACCTTCTTCCCGCCTGACTTTCCATTGGATGGAACGCCGTTGAATTCCTTCTGGATCGCTTCGAGCTTGGCAAGCACCTTGGCCAGCTCGGCCGGCTGGTTGACTTCCCAATCCTTTTGCGGCGCGAGGCGGATGCGGGCTCCGTTGGCTCCGCCGCGCTTGTCGCCGCCGCGGAAGGTTGCGGCCGACGCCCAGGCCGTTGTGACGAGCTGCGAGATGGATAATCCCGAAGCCAGGATCTTGGCCGAACGGGGTCCTGCCACAGCAGCACTTCTTTGGGAACCAGCGGGCCGAGATAGCGCGGGAGCGGCCCCATGTCGCGGTGGGTCAGCTTGAACCAGGCGCGGGCAAAGGCGTCGGCGAACTCGTCTGGATGTTCAAGGTAGCGGCGGGCGATCTTCTCGTAGCTGGGGTCAAAACGCAGCGAGAGGTCGGTGGTGAACATGATGGGGGCGTGCCTCTTCTTGGGATCGTGCGCGTCGGGAACGGCATTCGCCGCAGCTCCGTTTTTGGGCTTCCATTGCTGCGCGCCGGCGGGACTCTTGGTAAGCTCCCACTCAAAGCCGAAAAGGACCTCAAGGTAGTTGCTGTCCCACTTAATGGGGTTGTTGGTCCATGCGCCTTCCAGGCCGCTCGATATCGCATCGCCGCCCGCGCCGTTGCCGTAGCTGCTCTTCCAGCCCAGGCCTTGTTCTTCAATGGGCGCGCCCTCGGGCTCGGGGCCGACATACTTCACGGGATCGGCAGCGCCATGCGCCTTGCCGAAGGTGTGTCCGCCGGCGATGAGGGCAACCGTCTCTTCGTCGTTCATGGCCATGCGCGCAAACGTCTCGCGAATGTCAATGGCCGCCGCCACTGGGTCCGGCTTGCCGTTGGGTCCCTCGGGATTCACGTAGATCAAGCCCATCTGCACGGCGGCAAGAGGATTTTCAAGCTCACGGTTGCCACGGTAACGCTCATCTCCCAGCCACATGCCCTCCGATCCCCAGTAGATGTTCTCTTCCGGCTCCCATACGTCCTCGCGGCCGCCGGCGAAGCCGAAGGTCTTGAAACCCATGGACTCGAGCGCCACGTTGCCGGTGAGAATGATCAGGTCGGCCCAGGAGAGCTTGCGGCCATACTTCTGCTTGATGGGCCAGATCAGGCGGCGCGCCTTGTCGAGGCTCACAT
>JBEKVS010000141.1:0-13749 GCA_049513795.1 Occallatibacter sp.
CGGTGGTCGAGGTAAAGAAAGCTGCGGCGATGAAATCCTTCGACGACCTGGACGAGATTCGGGCACAATCGGGAATGGAGGGTGCGATTCGGGCGGTAGTGACCTGTCGACTTGTCGTCGGCGGCGTTGGGTTGCTGGCGCTGGCCTTCTTCTGCCTGCTGTTCGCTCTCAATCACCTCAACTTGTCTTTGGTCGCGCCCGCCTCGGCCTCGCTCACGCTGGTTACAAATGCCATTGCCGGCAAGATTTTTCTGAAAGAGAATGTCGACAGACGCCGATGGACAGCAGCGGTACTGGTCTGCGTCGGGGTTTATTTGCTGGCTCACTAAAGATCAGCCGCCGAACAGCCGCATCAATCCTTGCGGCTTCAAGTCCGCATCAAGAATCTGTCTCGGCCGTCCGACCGCTGCGCAGATCGCTTCGGCAGCCAAGTGTCCGCTGCGCGCGCCGCTTTCCATGGTGGAGGGCCAGCCGGTCTGAACCCAGTCTCCGGCGAGAAACAGATCGGGCCATGGGGACTCGGCGGATGGTCGCGCGGAATCGATTCCCGGAGGCACGCCAAAGGTGGCGCGCACCTCTTTGATGAGCGCGAATTTTTCCAGCTTTGCTTCCTTCACGCGCGGGAAAAACTCGGCCAATTCGCGCAAAGCCTGCTCGATCGCTGCTTCGCGAGTCAGCGCCGCAAAGGCTCGCGTCGCGCTCACCACTAGCTCGATGTAATGACCGCCGCGTCGTTGCAGTCGCGACTGGTTGTAGAGCCAGTGAATTTCGCGATCGAGTAAGACTGCATGTTCAAGCTCCGTGATATCGCGATCGAACCAAAGATGAATGCTGCAGATAGGCCAATGTTCGTGGCGCTCGATCTGCGTCTCGAGCCGTTCTGCGTTTTCGGCCGGAGGCAAACCCGGGAGCAACTTTGCCAATCCCTCGAACGGCAGGGCGACGACAACAAAATCGGAAAAGAGAGCGCTGGCGCGGGTCTGCACTGTCCATTGCGAAGTCTCTTCGTCCCAATCCGCAACGTCGACTTGCGCATTCAAGAGCACGCTGCCGCCGCGCTGCTCTAAATGAGCCCTGACAGGCGTGTAGAGATCGCTGAGCGGCACCGTACTCATGCCCATGCTGCCCGCGAATGCCGAATTCATGAAGAGTTCGCGGATGACTTTCGCGGCGTAGGGCAACGCGATCTCGTCGATTTCGGCGTTGAGCGCGCTGGCGATCACCAGCCGCCAGAAGCGGTCGATTGCTCCACGCGTTTGTTTGTGACGGCGGAGCCAATCGGCCAGGTTCTCGGTCGAATCTTGCGCGATGGGGCGCAGCATGGCCGCGAATGCGCGAGCCAGTGAGAGCTTGTCGGGAATTGAAAATGCAGATGATGCAAGCAGTTTGGGAAGCCCATGTAATGGCGCGGGCAGCGTGAAGGGACCCAGTTGCGATGGCCCCAGCGTAGAACGCCTGCCACCGGGCTCGATCATGGTCATCGCGCTTGTCCAGCGGATTTTGTCCGCGACGCCGATTCGACCGTAGAAGCCTTGCAGATTGGTGCAGCAGCCGAACAGCACGTGCTGGCAGTTGTCGATGACCTCGCCAACACCGGGATGCATATAGGAAGAGGCACGGCCGCCGAGATAGCCGCGACGCTCGACCAGGCGCACGATGAAGCCGGCATCGGCCAGCGCGCAGGCTGCGCTCATGCCGGCGACGCCGCCGCCAATCACGGTGACGGTCTTGGCGAGTTCCGGAATAGAATCCTTCACTGACTTCAATTCAACCCATTACGCGAACCCACGCCATGCGGGTCAACCCCACCGCCAGAATGGCGAGCTTCTCCGGCAGCGGCACGCTGGCGCGATGCGTGAAGACATCATAGTGCGCCCGCTCGATCCGATGCAGAAGCGCATGGTAGATACGCACCAGAACCCAGAGCGCGGGACGGCTTTCTGCGTCAATCAGTGGCATCAGGGCTTGCGCCGACTGGTAGTATCGCTCTGCACGTTGGCCAATGTCTTCAAGCAAGGCTCTCTCTTGCGCGGACGGCGGGGCTGCCGGTTGCCGCGTCAATAGTTCTTGCGGCGGGACTCCGTGCGATTCGAGATCTGCGAGCGGAAGATAGACACGATTGCGCTGGGCATCCTCGGCGACGTCGCGCAGGATGTTGGTTAACTGGAAGGCAATGCCTGTCTCTTCGGCGAGCTTTTCGGCGCGCAGGTCGGTGTAGCCGAAGATGCGGATGCAGACAAGGCCGACGACAGAGGCGACGAGATAGCAGTAGCGATACAAGTCATCAAAGGTGGCGTAAGTATCAGGCGCGTTGCTGTGCGCGGAGTTCAGGTCCATGGTCACTCCGGCCACCAACTCCTGCAGAAGCGATAAAGGGATCTGGAACCGGGATGTGGCGTCGCGGACCGCGAGAAAGACCGGATCGCTTGTAGCGCCGCCTGCGCTGGCCGAGCGCCACTCAGCGATCCAGGCATCCAGCTGACGCCGGCGCAACTCGATGGGCACGCTCTCGTCGTCGGCCAGGTCATCGGCCCGGCGCATGAAAGCATAGATGGCGCAAATGGCATTGCGTTTCGGCCGCGGCAGCGCAATGAAAGCATAGTAGAAGTTCTTTGCCTCGCGCCGGGCGATGGTACGGCAGACGGCGTAGGCGGCACTGAGTTCGGCCGTGCTCACCGATTCGCTTGAGCCTGCCGTGTGTGCATCCACTTGGATTTCCTGCGTCAGTCTTGTCAATCTGTTAATCCGTCTGTTCGTCGGCGCGTCCGTCAATCAGGCAGCGCGGCATGTCGCCGGCGCTTGCCGAGCTTGAGAAACGGCAGCAGCTTGGCCGTCGCGGCACGCAGCGCGAGAGTCGCCTTGGTGGTCTTGGAGATGGCAGGGCGCGCGCTCAGCACATCGTAATCGCGTGCCTCGATGGCGCGCAGAATTTCCAGGCCTCCGCGACTGAAGAGATCGAGATCGAGGGCGAGCTCGCGGTTCACCATTCCGATCAAAGGCAGACCTGCTTCGAACAAGCTGCGCGCATAGTCCACTTCCGTGCGCAGCAGGCCGCGAAACTCTGGCGTCGCGATTCCCTCTTCAATGGTTCTGTCGTTGACGTGGAAGAACTCCATATCTCTTTGCGGCAGATAAACACGGCCGCGCGCGTAGTCTTGGCGCACGTCCTGCCAGAAATTGGCCAACTGGAGCGCCGAGCAGGTGGCGTCGGAGAGGCGGAATTTTTCTTGTTGATCATGCTCTACTTCGCCGCACGCATACAGCACCAGGCGGCCAACCGGGTTTGCCGAATAGCGGCAGTATTCGAGGACCTCATCCATGGTCTCGTAGCGAGTGACCACCTGGTCGTGGCGAAAGGCGACGAGCAGATCCGCAAACGGCTGCTTGGGAATTTTGCATTGGCGGATGGTCTCGGCCAGGGCGACAAACACGGGATGCCGCGCTTTGCCGGCGTAGCAGGCGTCAAGTTCTTCGCCCCACATTTCGAGCAAACTCAATGCTTCGGCCGCGCCGCCGACCTCGTCGCCGAGGTCGTCGGAAACGCGGCAATAGGCGTAGATGGCATGGAGGTGCGGGCGCAGAACTTTGGGCAGGAACCAGGTGGCTACATGAAAGTTTTCGTAATGCGTCTCGGCCAGGTTCTGGCACCAGGCGCGCGCCTCGTCGAGCGTTGGCGCGACGGCGGGGATGCGGTAGCTTTCAGGTAAGGCTGCCCAGCCGCGAGCGAGCAATTCGTCTTTGTCGACCGATGCCCCCGTGAAGTCTGTGCTTTCCCACCCTTCCCGCACAGTACGCGGCAAGGATGGGGCACCCGGCAATTCGTCTTTGTCGACTGGCCGCTCTGTTGATTCTGTGCTCTCCCACCCTTCCCGCAGAGAGCGCGGTAAGGATGGGGCACCCGGAGGTTCGTTTTTTTCGGCCACGTCCATCTGTGGGGTTGTGCTTTGCCACTCTTCCCGCACAGTACGTGGCAAGGATGGGGCGCCCGGCAATTCATTTGTTGAGAGATCGAATTTGCTTGTCAGTCGCGATTCAAGCGCAACCGGACCGACAGTCCGGCAATCCAGGGTTTGAGGGTCGAGATCGACGGCAAGGTTGCCTATTTCCGCTGTAGCAATCGTCATGGCTTCGCCTCAGGGAACAATGGCTGTCTTGATCTCGCTGCTGCGGTTCATCAGCTTCTCAAAAACGCGGTTGAGTTCGTAGAGATGGGCGTGGCCGGTGATGAACGCCTGGGCCTGGAATCTTCCGTCGGAGATCAGTTCCAGGGCTTTGCGGCAAATCGCGGGCGTGTGATGGAATGTGGCACGCAGCGTGATGTCGCTATAGTGAATGCGGTTGGTATCGAGCGTGACGTGCGTACCGAGGGCGCAGCCGCCGAAGAAGTTGACGCAGCCGCCCTTGCGGACCAGTTCGACCGCTTCCTGCCAGGTGTCGGGCACGCCCACTGCTTCGATGGCGATGTCGACGCCGCGATTCTTTGGCGTGAGGGCACGGGTGTCCTTGATGGCTTTGCGAATGTTGGTGGTCTGCACCACGTGGGCTGCCCCGAGTTGGCGTGCGGCTTCAACCTGGCCGTCGTGCTTGACGATGGCTACAGTTTCGCAGCCGGCGAGGGCGGCGACGTGGAGAATCATCAGGCCGAGCGGACCGCCGCCGATGACGGCCACCATGTCGCCGGGGCGAGGCCGTGAATCTTCAAAGCCATGCACGGCGCAGGCCAGAGGTTCGGTGAGTGCGGCATGCTCAAGCGGCACGTGATCGGGAACTTTCAGCGTGTTCTTGGCTACAATACGGGCGGGGATGCGGATGAACTCCGCATAGGCGCCATTGTTGAAAAGCAGGTCGTCGCAGAGATTTTCCTGGCCACGCTCGCAGAAGTAGCACTGGCCGCAAGGGGCAGAGTTGAGGGCGACGACACGGTCGCCGGGAGCGAAGTCGAGAACGCCATCCCCGGCCTGAACCACGGTTCCGGCGAGTTCATGGCCGAACAACGCAGGCGGCACAATCATGCGGGCATGGTAGCCACGGCGGAAGACTTTGAGGTCGGTGCCGCAGGTGAGCGCCGCGCCGACGCGCACAATGAGTTCGCCTGGCAACGCTTCCGGCACGGGGACGTGCTCAATGCGTATGTCTTCCCGACCGTGGAGGATTGCGGCCTTCATGGTTGTCGCCATCAAGTGCCTCCCTACTGTGCTCCCCCGCCCTCAACCGGCTCGAGCATGATCTTCATCGAGTCCGCCTTGGGGTGCGAAGCAATCTCGATCGCTTCCACCGCTTGCTCCAGTGGATAACGATGCGAGATCAGCTGTGTCAAATCGAAACCGGTGCGATACCCGCCGAAGACGAGATCGGTCACCTCATCGAGAATCTCGAACGAGGATGAGTACGATCCCATAAGCGTTTTCTCATCCATGCAGACGGCGCCGGGATCAATGTTCGCTTCACCGTGTTGTGTCTGGGCAAACAACATAACCCTTCCGCCGGGGCGCACCGAATCCATGGCGGTCTTGATCAGCGCGTTTCCGCCCACCGCTAAAACTACCGCATCGGCCCCGCGTCCGTCGGTCGCTTCGAAGACTTTCTGCACAACATTTTCCCGGCCTGCATCGATTGGATGCTCGAGACCGAATCTGGCTGCAATGGCATGGCGTTCCGGGTATAAATCGGAGGTCAGGACCTTTGCGCCCGTGCGTCGAGCCAGTGCGGCGTGCATCAGGCCGATGGGGCCCTGGCCGATGACCAGAACCGTATCGTCTGCGGCGAGGTTGAGCAGCTTGACGCCTTTGAGCACGGTGTTGAGGGGCTCGACAAAGGCGGCCTGCTCGAAGGGGACGCCGTCGGGAATGCGGACGACGCCTCGGCCTTCGACGATCCAATGCATCACGCGGATGTATTCGGCAAAGCCGCCGCCGGAGGGCTCGAAACCAGCCGTCACGCCGACTTTCTTGTAGAGCTCGCATTGGGTGGGCGTCTGCTTGCGGCAGTAGTAGCAGTCGCCGCAGGGCACGTGGTGATGAACCACCACGCGCTCGCCGACTTCATAGAGGGTGACGCCGGAGCCGGTCGCAACGATCGTGCCGGACATCTCATGGCCGAAGATGCGCGGGGCGGAGTGCGAGCCGGTGTGAATCTTTTTGAGATCAGTTCCGCAAATGCCGCAGGTGGCGACCTTTATCAGCAGCTCGCCGGGACCGATTTTGGGTACCGGCACCGACTCGACGCGCATGTCATTCACGCCGCGGTAGACGACGGCGCGCATGGTGGCGGGGAGCCTGTTGCCGTTCCCGGTTTCGGTCCGGCTTTCAAGGTTTGATGTTTGGGTCGCCATTGCGCTGTTGGATGTCACCTCGTGCATCGAGAAAATCGACCAAAGTATCCCGCAAGGACTGGGAAGCCTTATTGCTATTTTCGCCCATTCGGATGAGGCTGGGCCAGTGCCATGGACGGAGAATCGAAAAAAGAACCATTCCGGTCAGGTCGAATCGGCCGTCGGGGAGAATAAAACGATTGAAATCAGGCAGCTTGTCGTGGAATCCGTCGCTTACGCCTTTGATGCAATAGAACGGAATGCCGCGCATCTGGGCAAGGCGCGCGAGGGCCGCGGCTTCCATGTCGACGAAGCTGGCCTTGTATGCAGCGGCAAGGCGGCTCTTTTCGGCTGCGTCGGCAACGATGGGGCTGGTGACGAGCCACCGATCGCCTGCTCCGGCATCGCAGTTGAAGCGCTCGCCGGTGCGGATGTCGATGACGCCGGCCACGTTGTGAGCGCTGCCGGGCGCGATATCGGCGTTCAACGAACCGGCCCATCCGTAGGAGAAGACCAGATCGATGGGACCTCCGTCTTCAATAGCCGCGAATGCGCGGGTAGCAGCTGCCTGGCCAACTCCGGCGCACGCGGCCATCCACTCTTCCACTTCGTTACGCTGAGCCCAGAAATGGATGTTATTGCGAGTACTGTGCGGCCAGCCGCGGACGAGCGGTTTCAATTCGCCGGGCATGGCGGCGATGATGGCGACCCTGGTCATGCGGGGCCCTTTGGTGCATACCCATTAGTCCGAAACCACTCGATCGCAGCGCGCATGGCTGGGTAGACCGGGACGATGCGGAAGCCGAGTTCCTGCTGGGCGTGGGCGCTGGAGGCGAACATCTTCTTGCGACCCATGCGGACTTCCTCGAGCGTGGCGCGCGGTTCTTTGCCTCGAATGCGGCCGGTGATCCACTCCTCGAAGAAGGCATAGGTCGCGGCGACGGCGAAGGGGATCTTCATGGTCGGCGAGGGGATGCCGGTGATAGCGGACATTTTGTCGAGGATCTGCTTGAGAGTAAGGTTTTCGCCTCCGAGGATGTAGCGCTTGCCGGGCTTGCCCTTGGTGAGGGCGGCGACGTGCGTGCGGGCCACTTCGGCAACGTCGACCAGGTTGAGGCCGGTGTCCATGTAGGCGGGAAACTTGCCGTTGAGGAAGTCGACGAAGATGCGGCCGGTGGGGGTGGGCTTGGCGTCATTAGGGCCGATGGGGGTGGTGGGGTTGAGGATGATGACCTGCTGGCCGGCCTGGGCTGCTTTGATCGCTTCCTGCTCGGCGAGAAATTTGGAGCGTTTGTAGTGGCCAACCATGTCGGCGAGCGAGACGGGTGTGTCTTCGTTGATGACCAGGCCGTCGGTGCGGAAGTGCATGGTGGCTACGCTCGAGGTATAGACGACGCGGCGGACCTGGGCTTCGCGAGCCATGCGGAGAAGTTCGCGCGTGCCGTCGACGTTGGCGCGGTACATGCTTTTGGGATCGCGGATCCAGAGACGGTAGTCGGCGGCTACGTGCATCACCGCATCGCTGCCGACGAGAGCGGGACGTAAAGATTCGGGTTCGAGCAAATCACCGACAACCGTCTCGCCTGGAATACCTTCGAGGTTTTTAAGATTGCTGCTCTTGCGGACGAGGAGACGGAGGTCGGCGCCTTGAGCCGCCAGGGCATGCGCCACGTGATGGCCGACAAATCCGGTGGCGCCTGTGAGAAAGACTTTCATTCGTTCGGGTTGCTTGCTTGGACGGCTCAATACGCCGAAAAATCATCCGCAGGTCGCACCGATCTCAGCTTCGCGAGGCTGGGCCGACTCGATGGTCCGAAGAAAAACCCCAGCCCCGTCCGCCGTCATTTCGATTTGGAATGCGGCGCCTGGATAGAGACCCGTTTGCCTTTGCACTTCTTCCGGCAAGGCGATGCAACCGCAATCTTGGACTCGGCCTTCCATCGCCGTTATTCCAGAGACTCCGGCTCGAGGGCGATGTTCTTTTCGCCGGCCGCTTTCTTCTGGTTATACTTCTCGACCCAGGCCTCCCAGTGCTTGCCGGCGGCTCGATCTTTGCCGGTGAACTCGAGGCGCGCAATGTCGGCGTAGCTCAGTTTGCGCTTGTCGTTGGCGCTGGGGGTGAAGTAGTTGACGAAAGAGTCGGCAAGTGTGGCACCGGTGCTGCGATTGAAGATGTAGGCCTCAATGCGTTCGCCGGACTTGAGGGTTAGCGTCACGTCCCCGCGATAGTCAAAGGCTTTCTCCAGCGCTTCGCGGACTTCTTCGTCGCTGGCCAGCGTGGGAATCCAGCCTTCCAGATTCTCGTGGGCGAAGCCGGGAGCGACTTCAAGCTCTTCGATCTCCGCACGCGTGTACTTGAGGACTTCGGCGCTCATGGTTCGATTCCTTCAGGAGCCAAAGCCCCGGCTTTTCTAGCTGTCATTGTGGCGCTCTCCGATTTGCGTTCCCTCGGCGGCTAAAGCCGAGGACTAACGGATCTGCTTCAATGTACGGGCTGAAGCCCGTACCCTTCACCGAGGAAACCAGGTACGGCTTTAGCCGCGACCTAAAGCAGTGTTATGCGTTTATCTCCTCCGCGGCGTGGGCGGGCGAACCGATCTGGACAAGGGGCGTGGAGGAGTTAGACGGCCACTCGTTGAGCTGTTTGAGGGCGTGCTCGTTCTTGTACATGCTGAAGTTGCCCTTGACCATCGACCAGAAGCCTTTGAGCGAGTAGAAGCCATCAATCACGGCCGTGGGCTCGTAGCCGCAGCTGACCATGCAGTTGGCGCATTTGGGATTGCCGCTGGCGACGCCGTACTCTTCCCATTTGGTGTCTTCCATCAGCTCTTTGAAGGTGTCGACGTAGCCGTCCTGGAGGAGATAGCAGGGCTTTTGCCAGCCGAAGATGTTGTAGGCGGGCGAACCCCATGGGGTGCACTCGTAGTTGCGGTCGCCCATGAGGAACTCGAGGAACAGGGGCGACATGTTGAACTTCCACGACTTCTTGCGGTTCGAAAGAACGGCGCGGAAGAGCTTGCGCACGCGGGCCCGGCCCATGAAGTGCGATTGGTCGGGAGCCTTGTCATAGCTGTAGCCGGGCGAAAGCACCATGCCCTCGACGCCGATGGCCATGATCTCGTCGAAGTAGGCGCGAATGCTGTTGGGATCGGCGCCGTCGAAAAAGGTCGAGTTGGGCGTGACGCGGAAGCCGCGCTTAACGGCTTCTTTTATCCCTTCGATGGCGATGTCGTAGCCGCCTTCACGGCAGACGGAGAAGTCGTGATGGTCGCGCTGGCCGTCGAGGTGGACGGAGAATGTCAGATACTTTGAGGGCGTGAACTCGTGAATGCGCTTTTTGAGTTCGAGCGCGTTGGTGCAGAGGTAGATGTACTTCTTGCGGGCGACGAGGCCGTTGACGATTTCGACGATCTGCGGGTGCAGCAGCGGCTCGCCGCCGGGAATCGAAACCATGGGCACGCCGCACTCTTCAACGGCAGCGAAGCACTCTTCTGGCGTGAGCTGCTTCTTCAGGATGTGGGGCGGATACTGCACCTTGCCGCAACCGGCGCAGGCCAGGTTGCAGCGGAACAGAGGCTCGAGCATGAGCACCAGCGGGTAGCGCTTGTTGCCCTTGAGCTTCTGTTTCCAGACGTACTTGACGACCGTCGCGACCTGCGAGATGGGTATTGCCATTCTTGGTTGATCCTCCGAAAATCAGCTGCCAGCTTCTAGCCTCTAGCCAAAACAAACGCGCCCGTGAAAGTTGCTTAGAAAACGCAAAGCTAGCAGCTAGAAGCTAGCGGCTAGAAGCTGCTTTTCCATGGCCCGCTTGTAGCCGGTCAAGGCGAGCAGCGGGAAGTACTGCCTGTACATCTCGTAGGAGAGATAGAAGACGCGCGGAAAGCCAGTTCCAGTGTAAACGGCTTGTCGTGTCCAGCCTGCGCCGGTGGTCTCGTCCCAGCTGCCGTCGGCTTGCTGGCGGGTCAGCAGCCAGCGCACGCCTTTGGCGATGGAGTCGGAGCGGTCGTCGCCCGCAGCGAGCAGTCCGAGCAAGGCCCAGGCCGTTTGCGAGGGAGTGCTGGGTCCTACTCCGCGGGTGTTGGGATCGTCGTAGCTGCCGCAGGTTTCGCCCCAGCCGCCGTCAGGATTCTGCACCATGCGGATCCACTCGGCGGCCTGCTGAATCTGCGGCTCGAGATGGTCGATGCCGATGGCTTCTAGCCCTCTAAGCACCAGAAAAGTCCCGTATAGATAATTCACGCCCCAGCGGCCAAACCAGCTTCCGTCCGGCTCCTGTGCCTTGAAGATGAACTTAATGGCCCTTTCGACGCGCTTGTCGCCGCGAGCATAACCATAAGCCGCCAGCATCTCCAGAATGCGGCCGGTGATGTCGACCGTGGGTGGGTCGAGCATGGCGTTGTGGTCGGCGAAGGGAATGTACTGGAAGATCATCTTGGTGTTGTCTTTGTCGAAGCTGCCCCAGCCGCCGGACTTGCACTGCATGGCGAACTCCCAGTCGATGGCTCGCTGAGCGACCTTGTGCTGGTAGGCCTCGCGAGGGTTGTCGACCTTGTTGAGCGCGAGCAGAACCTGCGCCGTATCATCGGTATCCGGATAAAACTCGTTGTTGAACTCGAAGTACCAGCCGCCCGGCTCGGTGTTGGGGACCTTGACCGCCCAGTCGCCCTTGTGGCGCACTTCCTTGGCCAGCATCCAATCTGCTGCTTTGATCAATCTCGGATCGTTGGCCGGGATGCCGGCTTCACCCAGAGCATAAACCGCCTGCGCTGTGTCCCATACCGGCGAGACAGCGGGCTGCATGCGGAAGGTTTTTTCGGGAACGGAATCACTGGCTGGCTCTTCGATGCCCAGCTTCTCGAATTCGTCGCGGGCTCGGATGACTTGCGGATCGTCCTCGGAGTAGCCCAGGCAGCGCAATGCGATGATCGCATTGAGCATGGCGGGATAGATAGCGCCCAGGCCGTCGGTCATCTCCAGGCGCGCCAACAACCAGTTCTCCGCTTTCTTCAGGGCCAGTTTGCGCAAGGGACGCAGGTGTACGGCTTCGGCGAAATGGAGAACGCGATCAACGATGAGGAAGAAGTTGCGCCAGGAGACCAGGCGCTTGCGATCCATCTTGAGGCGCATGGTGGCGCTGGCACGGCCGCCGACGTAGAGTTCGTCGATGCCATGCTCGGGCGGAATGCGCTTGAAGGGCTTCTTGGCGTAGATGATGGCCAGGGGAACAAGAATAGAGCGCGACCAGGAGGAAATCTCATAGATGTTGAAGTAGAACCAGTTCGGGAAAAGAACAATCTCCGGAGGAATGGCGGGGACTGCGTCGTAGTCGTATTCGCCCAGGGCGCAGAGGTACATTTTGGTGAATGTGTTGGTTTCGACAACGCCGCCGTGGGCCAGCACCCAGGCACGGCATTTGACCAGGCGCGGATCGTCGGGCGAGACACCCATCAGCTTGGCAGACGAATAGCACTTCACCGATAAGGAGATGTTGCCCGGGCCGTTGGGGTAAAGGCTCCAACTGCCATCCTCGTTCTGGTAGCGCATCATCTCGACAAATGCGCGATGCAGACGGCCGGGGTCGCCGCTTTCGAGAAGCGTGTGCAGGAAGATGTAATCGGCTTCGAGCATCGAGTCGCCTTCCAACTCGCCGCACCAGTAACCGTCGGGATGCTGCCGGGAGAGAAGATAATCGCGCGAACCAACGATGGCCGACTCGACTTCCGCGAGGTCGGCATCGATGCGGCCAAAGCGCGGCACCGCAACACTTGCCGAAGCATGCCGAAATGCCTTGCTATCGGATGTTGTGGATTGCGTCCTTGCCTGCTGAATACTCATTCGATTGATTGTGCCTCAGTGTTTGAAAGCCGCTCCGACCAATTACCCGATGCCTGTTCGCGACGAAAGAAGAGACGACCAAAGAAGAGACGGCCGAAAACCCCCTCGATTTTGCTCAGGGCTGGCCTTCGGCCTCGCTCAGGAGAAGGTCACTCTTAAGGACAAAGTCGATCTGCAAACTACCCTGAATGATCTGAAAGCTGAGCGATCTCCAAAAAAGACTTCATATTGCGTTCCCGCAATCAGCCCGCCTACGCAATCAGCCGCTTAGTTGAGTGAATGTGTTTGGGACCCGCCGGCGCTGCCGATTGCCTGAACAATTTCCGGCGGAAGACCGAAGCGCACATTCTCCGGCATCACTTCAACCTCTTCGACGCGATCGAAGCCGTTTAGTTGCAAATAATTGACGACGTCTTCGACCAGCACTTCGGGCGCAGATGCCCCGGCTGTGACCGCGACTGTATTCACGCCCTCAAGCCATTTGGGATCGATGGCTTGTGAGTTATCAATGAGATAGCCGACCGTTCCCAGGTTGCGGGAAACTTCTACGAGGCGATTCGAGTTGGAACTGTTGGTCGACCCGACGACAAGCACCAAACCGGCATCGTGGGCTACGTTGCGGACGGCAACCTGGCGATTTTCTGTCGCATAACAAATGTCCTGCGAGTGGGGTCCGACAATATTGGGAAACTTCTCTTTCAGCGCGTGAATGATGTCGCGGGCCTCGTCGAGGCTTAGAGTGGTCTGGGTCAGGTAGGCTACGCGGTTCGGATCGGGAACCTTGAGCTGCGCGACTTCGGCCACATTCGAGACAACTTGCGTCACGTCGGGCGCCTCGCCCAAGGTGCCTTCAATCTCGTCGTGGTCGCGATGCCCTATGAGAATCAGCGAATAACCGTCGCGGGCGAACTTGACCGCCTCGATGTGGACCTTGGTGACCAGCGGACAGGTTGCGTCGATGACGCGGAGATTACGGCCTTTGCTGCGCTCGCGGACGGCGGGGGAAACACCGTGCGCGGAATAGATGACGCGCTGGCCATCGGGAACGTCGTCGATTTCATGAACAAAGATCGCGCCTTTTTCCGCTAACTCATTCACGACATAGCGGTTATGCACAATCTCCCGGCGCACGTAAATGGGAGCGCCGAAGGTTTCGAGAGCGATCTTGACAATGTCGATCGCGCGCACCACGCCGGCGCAAAAGCCACGCGGCTTCAGCAACAACACTCTTTTTTGACTGGGGGGAGCGTCGGTATGGTTTCCGTTCGGGATGGATTCAAGCACGGTTGTAGTCACATTTTTCAGTATACCAACGGGCGCGATAAAAATAGGCAAAAGAAAGATTGGGGTCGACGGGGAGTCAATGTATTCCGCACTGCCACGGGTCTTCACGAATCGGTCTCGCGGATCCTTTGAGGATCGAGTCGAGGTGTCGCCGTATCCATTAATCGCCGCGGGATTGATTCGATGCATGTTCTTGCCGGCAGCAGGCTAGCGCCGCTTCGCTGGCGGGCAAGTTAGCAAGCTGGCTTCAAAACATGCAAATGGCAAGCTGGAGGACCTGAGTCATATTTGCATGCGGTGACGCGTACAGGTCGGAT
>JBEKVS010000142.1:0-13642 GCA_049513795.1 Occallatibacter sp.
TCGCTCAGGTACGCGGCGATGATCTTCAGGCAGATTCTGCGCGAGATTGTAGTTGTAGCCCGCGATATCAACCTGCGAAATCGCAGCGTCCGGGTTCGGCCCGTAGGTTGCGCCCGGAAAAGCCTGAGTCAGCGGCCTTGTCGAGTCAAACGAGCGCACGCGAGTTGCCAATTCCTTCGCGATTGGCGCCCCCTTCGCCGTCCACACCTCGGGGATCTCGTTGCCGATGCCCCACATGATGATGGATGGATGATTGCGATCCCTCTTAACCATCGCGTCAATGTCTTGCTGCCACCAATCATGGAAGAAGCGAGCGTAATCATATTTGCGTTTGCTCTCTGTCCAGACATCAAATGGCTCATCCAGGACGAGGAGGCCCAAGCGATCACATGCGTCGAGAAACGCAGGTGAAGGCGGGTTATGAGCAGTTCGCACGGCGTTGAAGCCCGAGGCCTTCAGCAACTCCACCTTCCGCTCCTCAGCTCGGTCGAAAGCTGCGGCCCCAAGCGGCCCATTGTCGTGATGAACGCTGCCGCCGGCAAGCTTGATCGGCGTGCCGTTCAACAGCAAACCCTTCTCGACAGACCATGCAAGCGACCGGACACCAAACGAGGTGTCGACTTCGTCGAGCAGCTTCCCAGCCTTCAGAATCTGCGTCCTCGCGCGGTAAAGGTGTGGAGTCGCCGGCGACCAGAACATCGGCTCGTCAAGATCGATCTGCTGCGAGGTCTCGGCTACCTGGCGGGCGCTTATAGTGATCTTGCTTTCCAGTGCGTGCGTCGTGATGCCTGATGGTCCCACAAGAACCGTTCTGAGTGTGACATCAGAATTCTCGTTTGAGTCGTTCTGAATCTCGGTCTTTACAACAACAGTTGCCGACTGGCCCGATGCTTCCGGGGTGCTGACGAAGACACCCCATGGAGCGACGTGGACTGGCTCCGTGACCACGACGCGCACGTGACGATAAATGCCCGACCCGCTATACCAGCGGCTGTTGGGCTGTTCAGAATTGTCTACCCTCACAGCCAGCACGTTCGCAGCCGAGAGGTTCAGCAACGACGTGATGTCGAAGCGAAAGCTTGTATATGCGTATGGATGGGTGCCGAGTTTATGGCCATTAAGATAGACCGTTGCGTTCGACGAGACTCCGTCAAATTCGAGGCTCACGCGCTTGCCCTTCCAGCTCGCAAGTGCCGTGAAGGTCTTTCTGTACCAACCAATGCCGGCGGGAAAGTATCCTCCTCCGCCTCCAGTGGAGTTCTTTTCGGCAGGTGCTGATTCGATGCTCCAATCGTGAGGGACCGTCAGGGTGCGCCACGATTGAGCGTCGAATGCCGGTGACTCTGCACCGGCGGGATCGCCAAGAGCGAATCTCCAATCGCCATCCGCCGAAAGAACCGTTCGGGGCGACGAGGCCGGCCTGGCCGCTGACGGTTGAGTTGCCAAAAGCAGCGCACCTATTGCGAGGCCGAGTAGCGAATTCGAAATACGAAGAACTCTTTTCATTTTGTGGCTTTCTGGCGGTGGGTGTAAGCGAATCAGTCTGTCCATTCCGACGACATTTGTTTGGTCATGCGATCTTTCATTGAGCTGAATCTCTGATCACTGTTACTGGACCGAGCAGGCCCGATGGCTGTAGCGGGGAGCTCGCAATATATGGCTTTATCGTCGCAAAAGTGTATTTCACCTGTGCATCGGGTTGCTGATCGCCGATCAACCTGTTCACCCACGCGTTGATTACCTTGATCTCCAACTCATTTTCGCCTGGTCTGAGAACGCCGGTCACATCGACCCTGTATGGTTCGTGCCAAACCACGCCAAGCGATTTGCCATTCAGCTTGACCTCGGCTAAGTTCTTCACATCGCCGAAATCAATCCAGAGCTTCCCACCCGGTGTGAACCAATCAGCTGGCGCTTCGACTATCTTCGCGTATGTCCCGGTTCCGGAAAAGTACTTCACGCCTGGGTCTGCGCTGTCGCTCCAGGAGATTAGTTTGTCCAGCTTGATGGCTGCGGGCGCCCCGCGGTCTGGCTGAAAACTCAAATCCCACGGCCCATCCAGCGTTGTCAGCGCTGTTTCCACGGGCTCGGGAACCGTCTTCGACATTACTTGCGTAGGTGTTCGAAACATCACGAACTCAGTGCCCCACGGCTCAAAATGAAGCGGCACCGTCGTGCGACCGTCTGCAATTGTGTATGAAGCAGGCAAGACCTTGCCGGTCTCTGCATACCATAACTCGGGTGCCTTCCCCGTTACACGGAAGCTCGCCTCTACGCGAGCGTCACGATCGCTGCGGTTATCCAGAAAGTAGACATCGCCGTCCGCCAGCTTACGGTGAACAAACAAGACTTCCGAATCGTCTGTCTTCTTGCCGTAAGTGAAGTCGGGTGCGACGTTGAGCGCATTCAAAGCAGTCTCGGCATTTTGCCCCCCGAATACTTTGCCTTTGCCAACCGCATGTACACCCGTCCCGCCACCAAACAATTCATCGTTCAGCTTGTCGAATTCGGCCGCATCATCGGCCAGGCTTGGATCTCCAATTGGTTTCGAGCCTGCAACAACGGCTCCTTGCTTAACCAGGAGGTAAAGCGCCCTAAGCACCGGCAGTGACATATGCTGACTGTTTTGGTCAAGCGCCAGCACCTGATACTTCATGCCGCTCTTCGTTGTAATCTGCCCATTAGACGCAGTTAGTTCGTGGATCAAGCCATCGGCGTTTATGTAATCGAAGTTATAACCGGCAGGCAGGTCGGGGGCCTTCTTGTCGAAAAGAATCGTGATGTTTGAATCTTCGCCGTAGAAATAGAGAATATCCGCGGCAAAATGTCCCTGTTGCAGCAAGAACGAATTGCGAGCCAGGTACTTCGTCCAAACATTGGCCTGCTCCGCCCAGGTCTCATTACGGTTAAACCACTGCCCGCATGGCCCGAGCGTGATTCCGGGAGCCTTTCCAACCAGAGCCTGATGCGCTGACTCATGAATGACAACTCTGTTAATGCCGTTCAAGAATTCCTGGTCAGCGGTGGGCTTCAATGTGGCCGGCGACCAGGCCCACGCCGTCGAAGTATTGCACGACGTCATGGATTCGGCAGCCGCAATGTTCTGGCCATAGATATGAGCTACGGAGGCAGACTCGCGGTCATCAGCGTTGTACCCGTACATAGGTTTGTTCACGCCGGGCTTTTGGACCCACATCGCGCTCATCGGGATGTCATCGAGCTTCTTCACTTCCATACCGTCGGCGACCATCACGCGTCCTGACTCGTGCGACTCGCCGTAGTGCCCCATGCCGCGCTCTTTGAGTGAGGCCTCAATCTGACCGTAATGCTCGTCGGCAATCAAGTCCGCAATCGTTTTGCGAAAATCCCAGAGGAATTGGTCGCTGGCCTTTGAACTCTCAACGACACGCCCCGCCAGCACCGGCAGCCACGGTCGCGGATCGTAGCCGCGGCGCTTCTGGAACTGCGCAATCATGTCGTCGGTCCAGTTCTGTGAGCCCGCCTCCCAGCTATCGGTGATCACATACCGGAGACCGCGCTTGCCCATCATGTCTTTGCCTACAGTCTCCTTGTAGCTATCGAGATAGGCGTCCATATAGTTCTTCACGTAGTGCGAATTAAACTTGTCCACCTCAAGCCCAGTGGCTTCCTTGGTGGCCGGGTGATTCGTGATGCCGAGCAGCGAATAACCAATCCGCAGCACAACCCAGCGGCCCGCACCCGGCGTCCAGTCTAACGTGCCGTCGGCGTGCATCTTCGCTGTGAGGTCGATCACGTCGGCCTTGGCGACCACATCGGTTGACGCAAAATCCGGAGTCGCAAACTGGTAGAGATCCGGCACAGCGTCAACCGCGGCCTTCTCCTCGAAGTGGTTGACGCGCGCGCCCGGATGGAGCACCAACTCGGCGACTGTAACCTCGGGCTTCGCCTTGAAGCTCACGCGAAAATACTTCGCCGTAATCGGTGCGAAGGCGTACGTGTGTTCTGTCGTTCCACCCTTGGGCATTGGAAATACAACATGGTAGTTCTGCCCATCGTCGCTGGCTTCCAGAGCATTGCCGCTATCGCCCGTCTGCGGCATCCACATCTCAAACGCAGCCCTTGGAATCGCAACGATAGTCATGGCGCGAATGGTTTGCGGCTGCGGATACTCAAACTGAATCCACGGATTTTCTTCGCCCTTGGCGGGTGAGATTGTGACCCTCTTCACCAGATCTCCATCGCTCAACAGTGCAGGATCAATCGTGCCCCCGCTGGCCGTGATCCTCGGTTGCGTTAGCAGCGCCGCCACCTCGTTCTCCGGAACTTTGAATGCAACGACGGCACTGTCCGCGTAAAATTCCGGAATTCCGTTCGGCCACTTCATCACTCCACCGGCATCCGAAACAGGCAGATTCTGAAACTCGCCTGTATTCGTCGGTGGATGAATCAAGACTCCTGTGAAAGGCTTGCCACCTTCCACGTTTGTCTCGCTCCACACATACTTCTTCATTGCCTCCGATGCCGGAACCCATGGCCCGCCAGTCTCACTCCATCCGGGAGAACCGGCAATTGCCTCTTCCAACCCCAACTGGTCAGCCAGGGTGGTTGCATACTTGAAAGCGTCCTTCCATTCGGGCGTCATATAGGCGAGGCGCTTGTCGACCACCTGCGGCGTGGACATCGCGGCATCAAAGTTCTGAAAGCCACCGAGTCCAGCCCGTTGCATCCATTCAAGGTCGAGCTTTATGCCCTCTTTGGTAACGTTGCCGTTCATCCAGTGCCACCAGACGCGCGGACGCGCAGCCTCAGGCGGATCTTCAAATCCTTTTTGCAGCGGATCCTTCGCATCCTGAGCGCAGCAAAGTGCCGCGTTCAACACCGTCAGGAAAAAAAGTGCTCTCCACAGGCTGCGAATCGCCGGACTGACAGATTCACGCCGACGCGAGATGGTTCGTGGCGCAGACTGAAATGGAAAATCAATAGACCTGATCAACTTCGACATGCAGACTCCGATTCGATTAGCTTGGCAGCCATGTTGTCTCTTACGCCCTTTGCGCAGGACACATTCGTCGCTGCGCCAACTCCAGCAAAGCCACGCCGTTTGCAGGAATGGTGATCGCAAGTTCTCCCTGTGCGCTCATGTGCATCACCTCGGGCTCGGGCATCTGACTCGCCCGTTTCAGCTCCTCAATTTGCTTCGCGGTTGGATACTCCGGGCTCCCCATACTCTGATAGGCCTTTTGGAAACTTCCGTGGTCGCCATCGACGCGGCTGATCTTTACTGCCCCATGTCTGCGTCCATCCTGCACATGCAGCACGACCTCCCGCGATTCCCCCTGCGTCGCAAAGCTGGCTTCGGTTTGCACCATTGGGTCACCCATCGAGCTTCGCTGTTTCGGGTCTTGGGGAATCAGGTTCCACAGCAGAATCGCCACAGTTCCATCCGCTCGACGAGTCGCCAGAATTGGCCCTTCATCACTTGCGAGTTGCACATCACCAAGCCTGTGCAGCAGCGCGAACGTATGGAACGACAGCCGTGGAATTCCTCTCATCCCAAGCAATCCAAATGTCCGGTTAAGAAAGCTCCTTGGAGTTCCCAATTCCTCGAAGACATTGTCGAAGGTCCAGTACGACATGATCTCGGCCAGTCCAATGCAGCTCTTGATCGTATGAGCAATGAAGGCGGGATTCTGAGAACTCCATTCAGTGATGAATAATGGCAGGCTCGGAAATTTCGAAGACGCAATTTGCCTCTTCATCATCGCCAGAGCCTCGGGTATCACCTGCTCGATCGGATAGCGATGGTCTTCGCCGAAGACAATCTTTTGCGGATCATCTGGATAGATGTGGCTGGAGACGAAATCGATGGGTACGCTCTCGGTCGAACAAAATTCTAGAAGATCTCCGACCCACGCAGCCTGCGCAGTCGCGGGACCGCCGACTCTCAGATCCTTGTCAACGCGCTTTAGAGCTTCCGCCGACTCGCGGTACAAGTCGAAGTACTGCGCTTTGGTTCCCGCCCAGAAAACAATGTTGGGCTCGTTCCAAACCTCGAAGTTCCACTGCCTCACTTCTTCCAGCCCATACCGGTCGACACAGTGTTTGGCGAGCGCGCCGACAAGTTCGCCCCAGTCCTTCAATTCCTTCGGCGGTGTCGTATTGCCCTTGTACCAGAAGATTGTTTTTTCTCCGCTGGCGAGGGCTTTCGGCATGAAGCTCAGCTCAACAAACGGCCTTACCCCGCGCTCCAGCATCGCGTCAAAGACCGTGTCGATGTAAAGGAAGACAGGGTGTGTGCCTGACGTCCATACACCCATCTCATCGTCGAACAATCCATGAAAGCGTACTGACTTGAAGCCGGCGGTCTTATTCGCCAGCTCCAGATCTGAAAGCCACTGCGCTCGCATGCCAACGGCAGCTCTGTCGGAACCGACGCATTCTTCCCAAACGTGCGGCAATGGCCCTTTCGTAGCGTGAGTCTGGATGGAGATGACCTGCTCGCTTTTGTGGGCAGCCTCCTGGCCATAGCCCTCAAACTTGGGAGCGAAACATTCCAGAGTTGTGAGAGTTGCTGCTTGCAAGAATAGTCGGCGATCCATACCGTTCCTTTTCGCTATCTCAACTTGAATCGGGCGCAATTTGGGCTATGACGATCGGCGAAGCTCGATTCGAATTTAACCGGTGAAGGGTTCTAGAAGAACGCGACTGGAGAGGCCGGATTCAACGCAGCGCGAACGCGTTCAACTTCTTATTTGTCCAAAGTGGCAGTGAAGTCGCCTTCGACTCCGAATGGATCGACGCTCACTGTTCCGGCGATCTTTCCAACAGTCGCATCCAGCGTAGCTGTGTACTTGATCGTCAGTGGAGTGCCGTTGTATTCGGATTCGAACGACCACGAGGCTTTGGCGCCGTCCACTTTCCCTGTGGCCTTGGCATCCTTTCCTTCCGCGGTCTTGCAGGTGCCGCTGACATCGTTGTCCGTTTGAGTCAGAGTGCATTCGCTGTCGCTATCGTTGCCAGCAATGCTGCTGTGAATCTTCCACTTGCCTGTTAGAGACGGGCTGTCGGCCGCGAGCGATGTAAGCGTGCCAGACACCATGAGTGCTGATAGAAGCAGGACTTTCATTTGCGAAACCTCAATAGTTTGATTGGCACTCTGTGTGCCATTTTTCAAAGCATATATGAGACTCAGTCTCAATATCAACACTTATTCTCAAGAAATGTTATAATTCTTCATGAGCTTTGGAACCCTCAATAGAATGAGTGAAATACGCCACGGCAGGAGCGGAGATTTGACTAAACCGAGTCTTCAAAGCCGCAAGCAGCAATTTGTCCGCGATGCGATCTTCGATGCTGCAATCGAGTTATTCGCAGCGAAAGGCTTCGATGAAACTACGGTCGAAGAGGTCGCCCAAGCCGCAGGCGTGTCTCGTGCCTCCTTCTTCCGCTATTTCTCAAGTAAGGATGACCTGCTGGCGCGGAACGTGATGAAGTACGGGCTCGCCCTGATCGAAGCCATCCAGGCATGCCCACCATCGTTCACGTCTTTCGAGGTCATGCGTCAAACGGTTCTTTCCGTCGCTAAAGAAACAGTCAATCATCCGCGGACTCGACAGGTAATCGACATATCACAGCGAAGTGCCTCGGCGATGCAAGCTCACATGTCGCGGATGATCGAAGTGGAAGCGAGCGTCGCAGCGGCGTTTGCTGAGCGTATCGGGGGCTTGTCAAAGGATGAACTCGAGCCGCGGCTGCTCGCAACCCTGACTTTATCGGCGATGAATGTTGCGATCATTTCCTGGCATCGAGGAAATTCTCAGGAGCTGACCGCTGCGGTAGAGCATGTGTTCTCCCATCTCACTCGGATTGTCTGTGACCAGTCGGGTTCCAGGATGCGGGCGTCAAAGACAGTCTGATTGGTGTTCCATAACCACCCATTACGTGCCTGCCACGCATGGCTCACCGCACAACTCAATAGTATCTAAATGATTTCGTCACCGGTGCCGCTCAGTCGCGAACGCAGCTGAAATTCGACAAGTCATCAACAGATGCTCCCTTCCTTCCTGTGAACTTAGGAACTGCTGGATAGACACACATGGGACATGAGCGATTCGATCCCGCATTTCCATCAATGGTGATTGCCGCTGACCACTTTGAGACTCGTGCCAATGTAGACGGTCGTTGCGGCCCCGGCCCCGGACTCTGCCGCGACGTGCTCAACTACATTTCCGAGGATCGGGTCGGCAAATACGCCCTCTGACAAGATCTTCGTTACCCCGACCCACTTGCTCTCGCCGAGCGTGATGGCCTTGGTGTTCTCGCGAATCTGCGCGTCGGACGCAAGCGGAATTTTCTCCGGGATGTGAGCCAGCATAGCCGCATTGAATTGCTTCGCCTGCTCAAGCAGGCAAGCCCGATCGCAGTTGGCAGCGAACGCCAGAGGGCTCAAGAAAAACCAGGTGATGGCCAGCAGTGCGAGCCGCATATCCGCTGTTGACTCGACCATTGCCCGGTCCAGAAATCGCATCGCTCCGGTGATCAAAGCCTTTTGCATTGATTCTCTCCCAGGAGTATCTTCAGTTCGTTTGGATATTAGGGCAAGTAGGCACCTTTATGGGCGATAGTCACCTTTTGGAAACCACCCAACCCTGGAACGTCTTCGACCACCACTGTCCAACACGCCAGGTGCTTGATCTTATCGCAGATAAATGGACTGTCTTGATTATCCGTCGCCTCCCTGACGGGACTCTGCGCTTTGCTCAGTTGCGGCGATCGGTGGACGGGATCTCACAGAAAGTACTGACCGACATACTTCGCAGTCTGGAGCGTGACGGAATCGTGACGCGCCGAATCTATGCCAGCGTCCAACCCAAGGTGGAGTACTCGCTAACCGCCCTGGGAAGGTCCTTGTGCAATTTGGTTGAAGGAATATGCGGTTGGGCTGAAGCGAATATCGAGCAGGTGCCGGCGGCGCGCGAGGTATACGCCATCGGGAAATTCAGACAGATGCCGATCAGTGAATGATAACGTCCTTTATCATGCACAAAGTCGGGCGGCAAGCCCCAGACAGATTGTTTGGTGTCACTTGTCCTAAGCGGCGACCTCGCGGCAACTCGGACAGACGATGAATGATGTCAGTGAGTGCATTGGCGATTTACCACCATTTGAAAAGCCGGACGAGATGCGCGTTTGAGGGCCTATTCGGGAACTGCTGTTTGCACGAGGAGATGCTGAAAAGGTTCCACCTGCTCTTCCGTGAACGCCTCAATCATTGTCAGTTTGGCATAGTACGTTGACAATGGCACTGAGTGCCATCAGAATAGTCCACAGAGCACTGGGTGCCTGGGGAGAGGTGTCGAAGTGAAACATGGTCGCCGTAGTGAAAGGTCTGTCCGCAACGCTGACTATGCGACGATACAGATCCAAATGTGTTGGAGCATTCGAATTTCCTTGCTACTCCTCGCCTTCGGCTTGGGCCTTGCAGTCGTTCCAGAAAGTGCCAGCGCCGTGGCTCAAGAGCAACCGGTCACATCTGCCTGCGAGGCGCAGTCAGTCGGTGGCCCGCTATTCATCACCGAGAACTGTAACGATCCAGACTTGAGCAAGCCATACGTCGATGAGCGGAAACCCGGCACCCTGACCGACGAGGCTTCCGGAGTATCGGTCAGTTTTACGTACGTTCATGGCGGCTTCAGCGGAACCAAAGCCCGGTTTTCTTTCTATTTCCCAGCGGAAGAGAAGTATAAAGGCCGCTTCTTCCAGACGACCTATCCAACCATCGGCGCGGAAGATGCCGCACCCGGCTGTCCTGAGATCGGTACGTCAACCTGCTCAGTAGTGTTCGCGCTGTCGAGCGGTGCTTATGTGGTGTCGACAAACAACGCGGGCGGCGTACCGGCCGGCGGACCGCTGGCGGCATACCGCACGAATGCGGCAGCCGCCAAGTACTCTCGCCTCATCGCCAGAGAGATGTACAAGACGAGCACCCGGCCGCGTGGCTACATTTACGGGGCAAGCGGAGGGGCGTATCAGACCGTGGGCTCAATGGAGAACACCAGCGGCGTGTGGGACGGAGCGGTGCCCATGGTGTTCGGCGTGCCCAATGCGATCCCCAACTTTATGGCGTCGCAACTACTCGGGTTGCGAGTGCTGCGTGACAAGTTGCCGCAGATAGCCGATGCCGTTTCGCCGGGAGGAAGTGGAGATCCATTTGCCGGCCTGAGTGCCGAGCAGCGGGACACTCTGAAAGAAGTGACGCGACTTGGATTTCCTCTAAGGGGCTGGTGGCAATATGCCACCCTGAATGGCGGCGGGTTTTGGGCTGTGGAAGGTGCAGTCCGCGCCATCGACCCGAGCTACGTGGAGGATTTCTGGAGCAAACCGGGATATGAGGGGAGCGAGACCTCAGTTCAGGCTGCGCGGGTTCGTCAGGACATGACGGTCAAGAACGTTGGCGAGGGCAACGAATTAACGCTTGGCCTGGAGCCGTCCAAGGATCTGCTGAACGGTGACTTAATGATCAAGGACGGTCCAAAGGCCGGCCAATCGGTCGTGATCACTGGAATCGAGGGCAGCAAACTCAAGGTCGTGAGTGCATCGGGAATCACGGCGGGAGCCGCGGTCCGCCTGGACAACTCATGGGCTATCGCGTTGCAGTACTACTCGCGCCACCAGGTGCCAGCGACGCACCAGTACGGTTGGGATCAGTATGTAAAGAAGGACGGTGCTCCGCTATATCCACAGCGCAGCGTGATCATCGGCCCGATGCTGAACGCATCAAGCGCCGGGTCGGTGGCGAGCGGGCGATTCCACGGAAAGATGATCATGGCGGAGTCGGTTCTGGATGTTTCAGCCTATCCGTGGTCGGCGGACTGGTATCGGCAGCAGGCGCAAGCAGCGTTGGGTGACCTGTCCGGCAGCTTTCGGCTTTGGTATATGGACAACGCCGATCATGGCCCCGATATTGCGGGCATGAGTGCCGGTGTTGCCTTCGAGCATTCTGCTCACGTTGCCGACCACATCGTAAGCTATCTCGGAGAGGTACAGCAGGCGCTGCTGGATCTGGACGCATGGGTTGCCAAGGGCATTCCGCCGGCGGAGAGTACCAACTATCGCATCGATGCCGACGACCAGGTGCAACTTGCGCCTGAGGCGGAGCTGCGCGGCGGCATTCAGCCCGTCGTGACATTAGGCGTCGGCAGAACATCGGATGCATCCTCCCATCCCACAGCCCTGGTGAAGAAAGGAACGGACATTACTTTCTGGGCGAAGGCTCAGACACCGCATTCTGCCGGCATGATCGTAAAGGTCGAGTGGGATTTCGAAGGCGATGGCCATTTCACGGCGCAGCCGGTCTCGATTGGTCATGAGTCCGCTTTCAAAGAGGTGCATCGCTTCGTTCGTCCGGGAACCTACTTCCCTGTAGTCAGGGTCACAGCCCAGCGCGATGGCGACGCGAACACGCCTTTCGGCCTGGTTCAGAACCTTGCCTCGATGCGGGTCACCGTAAGGTAATCGAGAGGGTGATGCGCATGAAAGGTACGAGCGGGACACGTTTTGACAAGCCTGGCATCGACCCGACGGATGGCGATGATGACTGGCGTGGAATCTTCACCGGCGCGAAGAGAGACCTGAAGTCCCGAAAGCAGGAACTGGTAAGGAACGCCATTCTGGATGCGGCGATCGCGCTGTTCGAAAAGAAGGGCTTCGACCGGACGGATGTGGCAGAGATCGCGGAAGCAGCCGGGATCTCCAAGCGCTCCTTCTTCCGCTACTTTGCTACCAAGGATGATCTCCTGGCCCGAAGCGTCATGGAATATGGCGCAGTTCTGGTTGCGGCTATACGAAGTGCACCGCGACAATCCACCGATCTGGAAGTGATCCACCAGACTCTGCTCGCCGGGGTGCGCTACAACGAGCGGCCCGAAGCGCGTGCGCGGCAGCTCATTGCCATTTCGACGAGTCACCCAACAGCGCGGCAGGCCTATCTATCGAGGAAGCACCTGGTTGAGGACGCCGTTGCCGAAGCCTTCGCCTCACGTGCACGGAATGCCAGACGCGACGATCTCAGGGTGAGATTGCTCGCCGGCATCACGTTGGCCCTGATGAACGCGACGATAGGCGCATGGTTTCTGGGAGAAGAGAAAACGCTTGAGGCAGCTGCGAAGCACGCTGAGGCGGAGCTCGAAAAGATCACCACTTTCAACACTGCGCCGCTGAATTCGAAGAAGAAAGGCAGAGGTAACGAGGCCGACCTCCGCTAATCAACACCCTGATACGTCGACTTCTCGGAACCACTCTTCTTAGGCGCTTTCGATTTGCGAAAACAGGCCAACGCGCTCAGTGAGCCACTCTATAAGTGTATTGGCGATTTGGTACTTGTCCAACGAATTCCCAAAGAAGTTCGTTAGATTTAATCGCCAAGAATCAGGGGCACATAGCTCCGGGCGTCTTGCAACAATTGCTCGCGCGCAATACCGGCCTTGGCGCGAAGCTGCAAACCCTGCAGCAAGTCAACGAGCACACGGGCTCGCACCTTGGCAGAGGCTGTGCGAGTCAGGCGACCCGCTTTCATCTCCTGCTCGAAACGTTTCGCGAAAGTATCAGCGGCTGCGGTGAGGCTCTTCCCGAGCCACGAACGGATTTCCGTTACCCGATCCGACTGTCCCAGCGCAGCGGCGGCCAACATGCAGCCGCTGCGAACGTCTCCAGTAGTGGTGTTGACGGTAGCCTCGCAAAAGGCGGTCACGGCCTTGCGAACGTCCGGCTCCGCGTGAAATGCTGCCATTCTGGGCGCTCCATACGTCAGCGCATAGCGCTCGACCGCCCTGAGCAGCAGGGTGGGCTTGTCTCCGAAGGCTCGGTATAGCGCGGGTTTGGTGACGTTCACGGCGCGCGCGATCCGATCCACGTCGACCCCTTCATACCCATGCTCCCAAAACATCTCAACGGCGCGGTCGAGTGCTTCGTCGGGGATGAACCCTTTGGGACGTCCTGGGGGGCGCTTTGGAATATTAGTTACCATAGCGTACGAAACTCCTTGCATCGCGTCTATTAGTATCGTACTCTCGCGTATGTAACGCTGCAAGACAGGTAAAAGCAGGAGATCCCATTGGAACCTTCGATCGCACTCGTCACCGGCGCCACCTCCGGGCTCGGTTATGCGGCAGCCTCGCGTGATCACTGCGACGGGCGTCGAGGCGGCTCAGGCCACATTGAGCGGCCATCATCAACTGACTGTCGCATTCCTCCATTCGCCAAGTAACTAACCTAAGAAGGAGAACCAAATGATCGACAGTATCCTAATAACCGGAGCAAATGCTGGGCTTGGGAAAGAGACAGTCCGACAGTTCGCATTGAAAAAGGAAACAAGAAAGGTAATTCTTTTCTGCAGAAATCGTGCAAGAGCAGAGGCAGCACAAAAGGACCTTGAGAAGCAAACGGGGGGAAAGATTTTTGAAATTGTTATTGGGGATGTTGCGGATGCAGATTCTGTAAGAAAAGCGGTAGAAGAAATCAAGGAACCAATTGATGCAGTTGTTTTAAATGCAGGTGGAGTAATCGGGAAAACGGCTGCAAACTCCACGCCTTCCGGCATGAATCAATTAGCCGCCGCGAATATTTTAGGCAATGTGGTCTTAGTGGATGAGTTGATCAAACG
>JBEKVS010000143.1:0-13567 GCA_049513795.1 Occallatibacter sp.
AACCCGAGTCTATGCGTGGGAAAGAAGTCGTCTCCACGCTGAACAACATGCACAGGATCGTCAGGAAAATCGTCTTGGATTTTGACAGCAAGGGCTTTCTATAGGGTCAGGTCTTCCTTTCCGCTGGTTGTGGTTGGCAAGGTTCCACGGCAAGCTCTCGCTTAAGCTCGGCGTTCATTCTCACACGCTGGGGGGATTGCCATTGAAGATGCGTAGACAAGAAAGTTAAAAATATCTATTGCAATAATTAAAAAACTTGATTATTGTTCTTCTTGTACTCAGCAAAAGCGAACTCGTCTATGGATAACCCCTCCAAACCCGCTTCCGATTGGCAAGACCTGCTTCGCATGGCGCAGGGTGCCTCGCTGGTTGTCGAGCGGGTGCGGATTCCGGAGAAGCAGATTGCCATCGAAGGGGCGTTTACGCTGCCGGAGCTGGCGCGGCTCACCCTGGAGGACCAGGTCTTCATCGTCGCCTTTCTGCGCTCGCACGGCTCGATCAAAGAGATGGAGCAGACCTTCGGTGTCAGTTATCCCACCATCAAGGCCCGGCTCAATCGCATCTCGGGGCAGTTGCAGTTTGTCGAAACCGATCCCGCTCCCTCGCGCGCGGAGGTGCTGGAGCGGCTCAAGAGCGGCGAGATCAACGCCGAAGAGGCAATTCGCGCATTGGAGGCTTTGCAATGACTCCCAACTTCGCCATCGTGCGGGTTCAAACTCCGGAGTGGCATGGGCCAGGTTTGTGGATTCCGCTGTTCCTGCTGTGGATACCGGTGATTCTGCTATCGCCCATCATCTTTCTGGTGCTGGTGGCGATGGCGATTGCGGCCAGAACCAACATCTGGCGGATCATCGCGCTGTTCTGGAGCTTTCTTTCCGGTTTGCCGGGCACAGACGTCCGCGTGACCGCGGAAGGGAATCATGTGCTGGTACGCATCTTGTAGCCGGTCGGACACAACGTCTCTTCGCAGGAAAACCATCGAGAGCAAAGGAGAATTGCAATGAACGAGAATCGCCGTCAAATTCTGGAGATGCTGGCTGCAGGCAAGATTACCGCCGACGAGGCGGAGCGGCTAATCAATGCCGTTGAATCGGGCCCGGCAACTTCCGCCGGAGAGCGTTCAGCTTCGGCTTCCGGTGTGAATGGCGTCATCGTCAAGCCCCGTGCCAAATACCTGCGGGTGCTGGTCGAGGCCGACGAAGCCATGACCGGGAACAAGGGGCCGACATCGGTCAACGTGCGCGTGCCCATGCAGTTGCTACGCGCCGGAGTGCGGCTCACCAGCCTGATTCCCGCGCAGGCGCATCAGCAACTCGATCAGGCTTTGAGCAGCCATGGGGTTCCGCTTACGCTTTCGCAGATCAAGCCGGAGAACCTGGAAGAGCTGATCGACCACCTGGAAGATCTGACCGTGGATGTGGACTCGAAAGACGAAGGCACAACCAAAGTGCGAGTGTTTTGCGAATAGGTGGGGGCAGTTTCGCGTTGTTCTATTCCGGTCGCCGATCGGCTAGCCGTGGGTCAGGTCGCAGCCCAGTGAGAAGCGTATAGCGGCGCAAATCTGGTTCATTCGCGGGGCGCTCAAATGGGCTACCCGCTTCCCCAATCGTTCGCGTGAGACGCTGACCAGATTGTGCAGGTTTACTGCGCAGGGTGACTTCATGCCATCCTCTTCGTTCAAGACCACTTCGGAGGGAACTCCGCGAACCGTGGGTGTGATGGGTGCGACCGTCAACGTGGAGAGATAAGAGATTGCGCTGCCCCGTGTGAGGACGACCACAGGCCGCTTCTTATCGGGCGAGGCAAAATGGTAGAGGCGAACGTCGCCGCGGGCTATTCCGCCGGCCATGCCGACTCTGGTTCCCAACGATTGCCCTCATTGGTCGTTTGCGCCTGCCGCGAATAGCCCTCGCGGTCGCGTTCTTCCTTGGCACGGATCTCCAACCGCTGCAGATGTTCGCGCAGTGCTTCACGGACCAGAGAAGAACGGTTCTGCTTGGTTCGGCGCGCCGCCTTGTCGGTGGCGCTCAGAAGCTTTGCGTCAAGAACAATCTGGACGGTCTCCATATGTCGACTCCACTCCACAGTATACTCCACACCCTAATTGGAAGCTGACGCTGATTCCGACCGCCTTCGCCTTTCCATTTGAGGCGCCCAGTCGCTCTAGCCCTTGCGGACGGGCTTGTGCATGGGAACCACCTGCACGGTCACGTCGCGGACTTCGGCCAGAAAGCGATTGAGCACCGAGCCGCGCAGCAGGATATCCCAGCGGGAGCGCACGGGCTGGCCGAAGACCACATGCGAAATGCTCTCCTGCTGGGCGAAGCGGATGAGCGCGTCGGAGACGTTTCGATCGACAAGCGATACCACCTGTGCGCCAAGGTCGCGGGCCAAACGCATATATTCCTCAATGCGGTGATAGGCTTCGGGGTCGCCGTGGCCTTTGTCGTCGGGCTTGGTGACGTGTACCGCGTACCAATTGGTGGCCAGGCGGCCGGCGATGCGGGAGCCTACGCGCAGCAGCCTTTCGGTTCCTTCGCGCGTGCTGAGGCAGACCATCACTTTCTCCGGGATGGGCGCCTGTTCCAAACCCTGGGTGCGGCGGTACTCGGCGGCGCGGTTGCCCACCTGCTCGGCCGTCGTGCGCAGGGAAAGCTCGCGCAGCATGTTCAGGTTGCCCTTGCGGAAGAAATTGGCGAGCGACTGCTCAACCTTTTCCGGGGCGTAGATCTTGCCGGCGCGCAGGCGTGTGCGCAACTCATCCACGGTGACGTCGACGTTGACCACTTCGTCGGCGCGCTTCAAGAAGCTGTCGGGTACGGTTTCGCGGATAACCGTATTCGCTGAGCGATTGACGGCGTCGTTCAGCGTTTCAAGATGCTGAATGTTGACGGCCGTCATGACGTTGATGCCGGCATCGAGCAATTCGAGCACGTCTTCGTAACGCTTGCGATTCTTGCTGCCGGGCACGTTGGTGTGGGCCAACTCGTCGACGACAACGGTGTTGGGATGGCGGGCGAGGATGGCGTCTACGTCCATCTCCTTGAGCTCGACGCCGCGATAGGGAATGATGCGCTGAGGAATGATTTCGAGGTCGCGGATGCGGGCCTCGGTCTCTTTGCGGCCGTGCGTTTCGACCAGGCCAATCACGACGTCGACGTTCTGCTGATGCAGCATCAGGTGCGCGTCGTTGAGCATGTGGTAGGTTTTGCCCACGCCGGGCGCAGCGCCGATGTAAACGCGGAGACGGGCGGGTTCCTGTTGCTGCTCGAGGATAATCTCAGCCATCTGTTTTATCCCACCTCGACGGGATGGCGGGAAGTCTCGGCTGCGGCCACGGGGAGCGCGAAGCGGAAGGTTGTGCCGTGACCGAGGCGGCTTTCAACGGCGATCTGGCCGCCCAGGGACTCGACCAACCTGCGCACCAGCGCCAGGCCGAGCCCGGAGCCGCTCTCCGACATGGGATTGAAGCGGTCGAAGATGGTGCTCAGGCGTTCCGCCTCAATGCCGCGGCCGGAGTCCTTGACCGTGAACTGGACCTGATTCTTCACTTCCTCGGCGGCGAGCAGAATCTCGCCTTCTTCGGGCGTGTAACGCAAGGCATTGACCAGCAGGTTGTCGAGAATGGAGCGAAGGGCACGGCGGTCGGCGCGCACGGCGGAGAGATCGGCGTAGGCGCGCACGTCGACACGAATTCGCTTGCGCGACGCCTCGTCGCAATAGTGGTCGCGGGCTTCGGTGAGGGCTTCGAGGGGGCGAAGCCGTTCCAGATTCAGCTCGCGTTTGCCGGTGTCGAGCTCGGCCACTTCGATGAGGTCGGCCATCAGGTCGTCGAGCTTTTCCGACTCATTGCTGGCCTCTACCACCAATTCTGTCTGCAGCGGCTTGAGTTCGCCGCCGTATCCCTGGGCCAACGCGTAGAGCCCGCGTCGCAGCCTCAGCAACGGGTCGCGCAGCTTGCGGCTGGCCACGGTGAGAAAGCGGGTTTTGAAGCGATCTGTGTCCTGCAGGCTGGTCACGTCTTCGAGCGTGGTCACGGTGCCCAGCAGGCGACCCTCGGAGTCGCGCATGGGCGTGGTGCGCAGGCGGTAACTGCGCTCCTGCTTGCCGATGCGCATGGGTAGCATCGCAGCTTCGTCTTCAGCGGCCACTGCTTTTTGCAGCGAGACGGCATTGCGAATGGCGCTGAGAATCTTGTCGCCGCCGGGGGTGTTGGCCAGGGCCATGCGATCCGTGGCCGCCTCGCCCAGCAACTCGGCCGCGGCCTGATTCACTTTGAGGATGTGCCCTTTGCCATCGGTGACGATGATGGGCTCGAAGATGGACTGCAACACGGCGTCGGAGAGCTGAAACTCCATCTGGCGGCGTCCAGCTTCCGATTCGTGCAAGTCGCGCAGGCGGACGGCCAGGCGATTGAGCTCGGCGGCCAGGATGCCGAATGCGTCGCGGCTCTTCCAGCTGGTGCGATGGTCAAGGCTGCCCTGCGCAATCTTGCGCGCATCGCGGGCCAGCGTATGGATCGGCCGTAGGACGCTATAGACAGTAACCAATTCGACCAGAATGCCCGCGGCGACAAACATCCATGCCAGCCCCAATTGCCCCGCCACCTGCAGCGCGCGATGTGTAGCGGCCAGCAGCCCGAGGGCGAGGGCAGTAAGCAGAACGCAGCCGAGAATCAGCCGTTGTGTCAGGTTGAGCATGGTCCGGCCTCCGCGCCGGAACTGGATTTCTACTGTATCGGAGCAGCGCAGCAGGGGACCGTGTTCCAGGAAAAGACGAGCGGCTCGTCCTTCATTGCTTGCCCACTTTGAATCATAACCGAGGCGCAGCGGGGACACATCTCAAGTGACCAACCGCGTTTTTCGGGGTTCTTTATCCGGTTGCCAATGGCTCCGATTTCACCGTTTGCAGGCAGGCCGATACGGGTGTCAATTGTCCTTCGAACCGCATTCCCTCAGCGGCTAAAGCCGAAGGCCAAAATCAGGTTTCGATGTACGGGCTAAAGCCCGTATCCTTCTGCTAAAGCCCGTGCCCTTCAATGTGTCTGGCTGCTGGGCAGATCCTACGGGATCTGGCAGACGGCGAGGGATTGGTTGTGCCAGCGGCAATCCAACCCATGCGGCTGCGGGTAGTTAACCAGTACCCAGTCCACACCGAAGTTCGCTTTGAGCCGCTCGAAGTCGGCAAACTGGAAGCGGGGCCAGCCGTTGAGCGCCAACTGTTGCTCGTGCCAGACATGGCCGAGGCTTGGGACTTCTGCCACGACTGCTGCGTCTTTGATTCCGTCGGTCATCTGGCTTCGCTCCGCCAGAGCACGGAAGCTGTGATATCCCTCCCCGGGCGTGGCCAGGTAAAGCGGGTCGAGGGCGAAGTAAGCGCGGACCGGCGTATTTTGGCGGATCCAGCCAAAGGCCTGCAGCCAGGGATTGGCGCTGGCCACGCCCGGCAGTTCCAGATGCGCGCCATCGTCGATCAATTCTCGCTGCGCGAGAAACATGGCGCCATTGAAGATCAGCAGATACGCCGCCCATCGCCAGACACTGGCCTGGAGCAGGTAGCGGCCTAGCAATCCGCCTGCGGCAAGCGCCATGAAGACGTAGACCAGCTGCAGATAACGCATGGGCTGAAAGGGCGCGAGCCTGACCAGCGCAGGCGGGGCGAGAAGAGCCATGGCGATGATCTGCTGAAACGTCTCATAAGCAAAGACAGCCAGGGCGAAACGGGCCAGGCGGGTTTCGCCCCGTTTTTGCGCCACCCGCCAGAGCAGCCAGAACAGGAATAGCGGAGCCAGCGCGCCCAGCCACTCATACCACTGCCAACGGTACACAGAGTAATAGGATTTTGAAGCCAGAGCCAGGCGCCAACTGGGGTTTTCGGGCGCGAGAATCCAGCTTAGGGGGATGGCGCCAGCTGCCGATTTCTCCAGAACCCGCAGGCGAAAGGGAACCCGCTCCCTCAAGGCCAGGCTGAGAGCGATGGAGAAAGAGAGGCCCAGAGCGCCCATGATCGGGTGCAGCGCAAGAGCCAGAAGCAGGAAGGGGATTGCCTGCCAGCTCTTCTTTTCCAAAATGCGGGAAACGGCGATCAGGATCAGCGCGGTGGCCAGGTTGCGCGGATGCAGATGCTGGTCGGCGATTACCAGCGCCGTCCCCGCCACGGGCAGTGTGAACATCGCACCCACCATGGCCACGGCGGCCCATTGAGCGCACCGTTCCGGAAACAAGTGAGCGGCGATTCTGCGGCAGGCCCAGAGGATCAGATACAAGGACACAAGCTGCCAAAGCAACTCGGCCCAGTCCAGGGGAATGCCGGTCCAGCTAACGAAATGAGCCATCCAGCCGGCGAAGACGCTGGCTTGCAGCTGCAGCCGGAAAAAATCGGAACCTTGGGGGAACAATGCGGGGTTGAGGAGTGATTTAACGGCAGACAGGTAGATGCCGTCGTCTTCAAAGCCGGGATGATAACCCATCACCAGAAATGACAGCGCGGTGAAAAGCCCGAGGGGCAACGTTTCTTGGAATAGCCGCTTACGCCACAAGGAGACGTTCCTCGAATCCAAGGTCATAATCCCAGGTCATGTCATTCCAGGTCCTGCTCACTTCTTTCAGGGCTCTTGAGACCATCATACGGTTTGGGCGTGCCTATTGAGCTACGTCTCGGGCACACGATTCGAGGTTGTGACGCGTGACCCGATGGCTCCGCTTGAATTAACCCTGCGAGAACAGATTCGTCTAAGGATTGGAGGCCGGCCACTGTTTACTGCATATACACTAGTAGGAGAATGTCCTCAACGATGATTGGGTCTCAGGTCTTAACCATAGGCGCCGTCGCCGTTTCACAACGACCGTCTCCGCCCCTGGGTTACAGGGGTTTGGACAAACTGGCGATCGTGATTCCAACGCTTTGCGAAGTAGAGAATATTGGCAAACTGCTTAGCCAGGTACGCTCGGTGCTTGAGCCTTTGCAGGTGCCGTTCGAGATCCTGGTTGTCGACGACGACAGCTGCGATGGCACGGCCGCGGTGGTTTCAGCCATCGCACAGGGCGATCCGCGTGTGCGCCTGCTGGTTCGGAAGGGCGAACGCGGTTTGTCGGGAGCGATTTTGCACGGCTGGCAGCGGACAGATGCACCTGTACTTGCGGTGATGGACGCCGACCTGCAGCATCCGCCCGAGTTGCTGCCGGAACTGGTCTCCGCCATGAGGCAGGGGCGCGACCTGGTGATCGGCAGCCGCTACACGCCGGGCGGCGACCTGGGCCAATGGAATCCACTTAGAAGGATGCTTTCAGCGGCCGCGGTCTGGGTTACGCTTCCGCTGCAGAAGCGACGCCTGCGCGCCAAGGATCCCATGTCCGGCTTCTTCATGGTCCGGAGGCGCTGCCTGCCGCAAACTGCCTTTCAGAAGTCGGGTTTCAAATTGCTGCTGGAAATCCTGGTGCGTGGAGAGTTCGAATCAATGTTGGAAGTGCCGTTTGCCTTTGGGCTGCGATACCGCGGCGCGAGCAAAGCAAACTTCAAGGTGGCCTGGGATTATGGGCGGTTGCTGGCGAGACTCTATGCCGGCAAGCTCGGCTTCGGGGCGCGAGCCTAGCGTCTGTAGCTAGATTGCTGGGAGAAGTAACCGCAGCAAGAGAAATCCACCCACACCTGCGAAGAACACAAGCGCCATGCGGATGCCGGGTTCGCGATTGACTTCGGGCACCAGATCGGTAGCCGCTACATAGAGGGCCACGCCGGCTGAGATGGGCAGGCCATACGGCAGCCAGCTCGGCACGAGTTCAATCACCAGCACTCCAGCCAGCGTGGCTGCGGCGAGAGCCACGGCGGAATAAAAGGCCGTTGCCCGGCTGCGTCCGCTGGCCACCATCACCGAGGCCATGGTGAACCCCTCCGGCGCCTTGTGCAGCAGGATGGCCAGGAAGATCAGCACGCCGAGCCCGCGCGACACCACAAATCCCGAGCCGATGGCTACACCGTCAAAGAGCGCATGCACGCTCAGGCCCGCCATGACTGAATTGCCGGTGTGGCGCGAGATGAACTCGCCGTGGTGCGTCTCTTCTCCGAAATGAAAGTGGGCGTTGATGGTGTGCTCGAGAAGATGGACGACGCAGTAGCCGGCCATGATGAGCACCGGCCCCAGGCGCGGGCTCAGCTTCAGGCTTTCAGGAGCCATCTCGATGACGGCTGTGGCCATGAGGAAGCCCGCGCCGAGGGCGACGAAGTAGCGCAGGTAACGCTCGACGCCGCGGGCGCGCACCAGAACCAGGCCGCCGGCCACATCGGCCAGCGCGGCGATTGCGCCCAGCAAGAGAGAGAGCTTCAACAAATTCCTGTTCCTTCCGATTAGGATGTCACCCTGAGCGGAGTTTGGCTAAGCTACATTTGGCGCCTCAATGGGGTGTTTGGGTTTGTGCTTTCCCACCCTAGGCGCGATGAAACCGCGCCGAGGATGGGGCACCCATTGCTGGTGGAATTATCCGCTGTGGCGGATGTGCATCACGTCGCCATCCTGCACCACATACTCTTTGCCTTCGAGGCGCAGCGTTCCCTTGCCGCGTGCGGCGGCCTCGGAGCCGGCGTCGAGCAGGGCATCCCAGCGAATGGTTTCGGCGCGAATGAAATGATGTTCAAGATCGGAATGAATCGCCCCCGCGCCTTGCGGAGCCTTGGAGCCGAGCGGAATGGTCCAGGCGCGGCACTCGTCTTCGCCGGCGGTAAAGAAGCTGATGAGGCCGAGCAACTCATAGCTCTTGCGGATCAGGCGCACCAGGCCGCTTTCGCGCAGGCCGTAGCTGCCTAGGAACTCGGCAGCCTCTTCGTCGTCCATTTCGGCCAGCTCGGCTTCGACTTTGCCGCAGATGGCGGTGGCGCCTGCATTGGGTCGGCCGGCGACTTCGTCGAGGTTAAAACGGCCAACAGCGGCTTCGAGATCATCACCCAGCGTGGTGCTTTCGCCGATGTTCACCGCGTAGAGAATTGGCTTTTGGGAGAGAAACATGAAGCCTTTGATGAGCTTTTTCTCGTCCGGCGTCATCTCCAATTCGCGCAGAGGCTGCTCTTTCTCCAGCGCTTCCTTTGATCGGAGCAGGAGAGCTTGTTCACGTTCCAACTCGCTGGTGCGGCCTTTCTTCAAATCCTTTTCCAGGCGTTCCAGGCGTTTTTCAATCTGTGTAAGGTCGCTGAGCATCAGGTCGAATTCGACGCTCTTGATGTCGCGCAGCGGATCGATGGGACCAACGTGGGGGATGGACTCATCTTCGAAGGCGCGCAGCACGTGAATGAGCGCGTCGACGTTGCGCAGGCTGGTGAGGAAAGCCGTTTCCTTAAGAGCCTCCTGGCCGATGGCCGCTACGTCGACGTATTCAACGGTGGCGTAGGTGGTCTTCTTCGGTGAGTAGAGAGCCGACAACTTGTCCAGCCGTTCATCGGGGACGCGCGCGACGCCTATATGCTCCTCGCGCGGATTCGAGTAGGCTTTTTCTTCCAGCTTGGCCTTGGTGAGAATTTTGAACAGCGAAGTTTTGCCCACCTGCGGCAGGCCGATGATGCCAGTCTTCATGCACGTCCCGTAGAGCCCCTGCACGATCGAGTGCGCGCTTCAGGGCCTCTTCGATGATACAAGAGGAGGGATCAGGGACTAGGGGATTAGGGACTAGGGACTAGGGACTAGCGACTAGCGACTGAGGACGAGACAGCTCTCGATGCCCGCGAACCGTGATCGTCATTGCTTTTTGGGCTACGAACATCGTTCCCCTAGTCCCTCCGCCCCTAGTCCCTAGCTTCTTGCTGTCTCCGCTTTGGCCACCAGCACCACGGTCGCCAGGCCCAGCAGCATGATGGCTTCTTCTACATGCTCGCTGCGGTTGTGCAGCTTGTTGAAGTCGACGGTATTGGGGTTGGCGGTGTCAAACGTGTCGATGGCGCCGCCAGCGGCTATGCGGTCGCGCTCCATCGCAGGGATGATGCCGAACTGAGCGTAGACAGTGGCACCTACCATCAGGACTATCATCGCCATGGGAACCAGCACGCTGCGCGGCTTGTAGATGCCCCAGGCGGGCGCAAGAGCCAGCAAAGCCAGTGCAACCATGCCCGAAACCAGGCCCATGCCGTGCAGAATTCGCAGCAACTGGCCGACCACGGTACCGGCCGCATGGGTGTTGGGTTGCAGCGTGGTGAAGGTGACGGCGGCAACCACGGGGAAGAAGATCTCTGCGCCCAGCCAGACGATGAGCGCGAGGTAGAGCAGAGTGCGGAGCAGGGTCTTCATAAGCTCAGTTCTCGGTGGGCAGCTTTCGGCGGTCAAGTTCCGGAAGGGCGGCGCAAAGATTGCCGCCTGAAACGCGGGCCAGGATCTTACGCATTTCAGACTAACGCATCGATTCAGGCGAAATGCAGAACGCGATGCCCGAGGCGGAAGAAATTCGCTGCCGACTTCAGACTATTTCCTGTTAAGCGCGCGTTTCAAAACGATCTCCAAAGCGGCCTTAATGCGGGCGTACTCCTCTGGCGCGACGGCGTCGTTGATCTTCTCGCTCTCCAGCGCGAACATCTCTTCCTTGAGTGCATTGAGAAGTTGAGAATTCTTCGCGGCTGGTGTGCCAAATCCCGGCAATCCAGTTGAAGGATAAGCAGCAACAGAGCCATCAGCGGAGGCAACGCCGGAAACGGGCGCGCCAACCGGCTTGCGCAACAGGAAGGCGGCTGCGGCAGCGAGCAGAAGCGCCAGTCCGCCGAGAATCCACCACTTGTACTTGGAAAGTGGATCGGGGGTGTCGATGGGGTTGCCGATGCCGCCGCCGGGTCGGCCTCCAGCTGCGGGAGCGCTCGATTCCCCGCCGCCTGAAGCATCCGGTGCACCCATAGCCGCGCCTTGGGTTTGCCCGCCCGGCGTGCCCTGCTGCTCGCGTGGAATGGCGCCGGTGCCGGCGATGGTGAAGTCCACCTGTTTGCTGGGGGTGGCGTTCTTGAGCACAAAGGTCTGAATGTTTGGGTCTTCGGGAACCGTCTTGAAGTCTTCGCCCGAGGCGGCAGTGAAGGTCATGCTTTTCGGAATCAGGACGGCCAGGTTCTGCGCCGGCAGCGTAACCTGGGCATGAAAGGCGAACTTGCTGCTCGCGTAGGGCAGGTGATAGGCGAGCTGGAAGAGCGTGTCCTTCTCGCCATCGTCAGGCTGAATGGGAAAGTTGAAGGCGTAGTGGCCCTTGGGTCCATCGGGGTCGATCTTGATGCTGGTGGGAAGGCCGTTGGGACGCTGCCCGCCTACGCCGTCGATCTCTGCTTCGGCCGGCAGCACCACTTGAAATGACTTGGCGCTCCATTGCGTGGTGGGAGGCGTGCTGGTGTTATGGACGAAGAAGCGCTCAGTCACTTTGAGCTGGCCGTTCTCGCTCTCGATCTCCAGCACGTCGGCTTCGATAAAGACGCCCTGCACCTTGGCGGCCACATCGTAGACGGTGATGTCGGCGGGCGTGGGGCCTTGCGGCGCGGCCACAAAGTAGCCTGCGCCCTGGTGCGTAACGCGAACCAGATACGGGCTGCTGCCGGGCTCGACCAGCGAGTAGTGGCCATTGGAGTCGGTTGTGGCGTGGGCCACTTCGCCCATGCCGGCCTGTACGTCGACCAGCACCACCGGGTCACCCGCTGCCGGCTTGCCGGTAGTTTTGTCGGTCACCGTGCCGCTGACCGTAGCGGCCTGCGCGAGCGCGGCGGCGAAAAGGGAGCAGAAGACAGCGGCAAGAAGAGCGTTCTGTTTCGATTTCATGGTCGTGATATGTTCCTGGTTCTTGGTGATCTTGTTAGAGAAGAGTAAGAAGCACCCGCAGGTCTTTCGACTCGCTTCGCTGGCTACCGAGGTATCAGGCCTGTTGGAGATGCTCGATTTCGGCGAGCAGCAAAGCGGCTTCGTTTTCAAGCTGGGCGCGTTGCGCGTGAAAATTTTCTTCGGGATATTTGCCGGCGCGGAATTCGAAGTTCAAGTCGCGCAGGTTTTCGTAGAGCTGTTCCTTGCGCTCCAACAGGAAATCCAGGCGAGATTTTTCGCGCTGGCTGGCAAAGACGTTCTCCGGCCAGAAGGTGTAGATGCCCAGCGCGATCGCCAATGCGATTCCGGCCGACAGGCCTTGCAATGTCGTCATGGCTCAAAACCCTCCATCGCCGGTTTCGCGGCGAATCTGTTCGTGGCGCTCGCGCTCAGCGGGGTCCATGGTGGCCGTATCCGCCACCGCGGTCTGCGTTCTTCCCACCGACCAGCGGCGCACCAGCAGGATCGTTCCTAATGTTGCGGCGGCGAAGACGGCGAAGGGAGCAATCCAGGCCACTACGTCGAACCCCTTGCCGGTGGGCGCAGCCAGCACTACGGCTCCGTACTTGGCGACGAACGAATCGAGAATCTGCTGGTCGGCGAGGCCGTTGGTGAGGCCGTCGCGGAGCTCATTGAGTTCGCCGGTCGAATTGGGGCAGCCCACGTGGTTGCACTCGCCCAATATTTCGGCGCAGCCGCAGGTGCACATCAGCCGATGGTTGAGGTCGGTGTAGCGCGCGCCGGCATCGGTGGCTCCGAGCGAGAAGCAAACCGCGCCGGCCAAGGTTCCCGCTTGCAATACTTTCAAGCAAAAGGCAAATCGCCGGGAAAGCAAAATCCGCTTCACAGCTGGCCGCCTTTCAGGGCGGGCTCTCCGCTGGTTCGTCGAGCGGGCGCGCGCAGGGAAGCGGTGGAGGGGCTGATGCTGGGAACCAGGGCTACAAGAGTCCCGAAAACCAGCACCACCAGGCCGGCCCATATCCAGCCGACGAGCGGATTGAGAATGGCTTTGATGATCGGCTGGCCGGTGTCGGGGTTGGTGCCTTCATACACCACGTAGAGATCCCAGCTGGGGATTGAATGAATGGCGACCATGGTTTGCGGCTGCTCGGTAGCCAGATAGACGCGCTTCTCGGGAGCCATCTGGAACTGCTTTTTGCCGCCCTTGTAGACATCGAGCAGAGCGTATTGGGAGTTGTAGTTGAGGTTGGAATCCTCGGTGAAGCCGACGCACTCCAGCGTGTAGGGGCCGATGTTCATCTTGTCGTGCAGCGCGAGTTCGCTCTCTGTGTTGCGGTTGAAGGCAGATCCGGCCAGGCCGATTACGACGATCACAACGCCGATATGGATGATGTAGCCGCCGTAGCGGCGCGTGTTGCGGCGAGTGAGCAGCCAGGTGGCGACGAAGAGATTTTTGCCCGTCTGCCGCGAGATGACGCCGGCGCCGCGCAGGAATTCGCTGACGATGGCCGTCATCACGGCAGCCGCGACGGCAAAGGCTACCAGTGCATAGAAGTTGCCCTGGTCGAGTGAGCCGTCTTTCCAGGGCCGTACGCCAACGGCGAGGCAGACGATGGCCGTGACCCAGAAGGTGATGACGGGTAGCACAAAGTTGCGGCGGATGCTTTTGAACGAAGCGGCGCGCCAGGGCAGCAGCGGACCGACGCCGGTCAAGAGCAGCAGGAAGATGCCGATGGGTATGGCTACGCGGTTATAGAAAGGCGCGCCTACGGTGACCTTGTTGCCGACAACATATTCGCTGAGCAC
>JBEKVS010000144.1:0-13431 GCA_049513795.1 Occallatibacter sp.
CACTGGGCACGACGACGCGATTATCAACGCCGTCGGCCAATTGGACCACCATTCCGTCGTCCTGAGTGCCATGGAGTATGGTTTCATCGGCGGGTCAATGGGAGCAGTTGTAGGGGAGACCATAGCCCGGGCCGTGGATCGCGCGCGCATTAGCCGGAAGCCTCTGATCGTGGTGACTGCCTCCGGCGGCGCGCGCATGATGGAAGGCGTAGTCAGCCTGATGCAGATGGCCAAGATTTCGACTGCGTTGGGCCAGTTGGATGACGCGAAGGTCCCGTACATTTGCGTGCTCACCGATCCTACGACGGGCGGCGTCACAGCCAGCTTCGCCATGCTCGGCGACCTGAATATTGGGGAACCTGGCGCGCTCATTGGATTCGCCGGACCGCGCGTGATCGAGCAGACCATTCGGCAGAAGCTGCCCGAAGGCTTCCAACGTTCGGAGTTTTTGCTGGAGAAGGGTTTCCTCGACGCTGTGGTGCACCGACGCGAGCTGAAGCCGTATCTGAGCCGGGCGCTGGACTTTTTGAAGGTGCAGTCCGTGGCTTGAACAGCCGATCAGGTGTCTGCTCGATCCTCAAATCTTCCTTCCCAGAACGCATAAAGGGCACTCAATTGAGTGCCCTTTATGCCGTATACCATCCTTTTTCCTGTGAGTCTAGAAGTAGAACTTCGCTCCCAGTTGGCTTTGGCGAGCGGCAGCGCTCGACGTGATGTACCCGAGAATGCCACTGAAGTAATTGCTCTGAGGGTTGGCGAACTGCGTGTGGTTGAACACGTTATCGCTCTCCAAGCGCATCTGGAAGCGATAGCGATTATCGGGGCCAAATGAGATATTCTTGGCCAGCACCAGGTTTGTAAAGTTCACGCCGGGGCCGTGATATTTATTCCGCGACTCATCACCGAAGGTTCCCGTTTGCGCCATTGCGAAGGTGGCGGAGGGGTTAGTGAACCACGGGGAGAAACCACCCGCCTGCGGATTGCGATCGCGCGGGTTGCCTCGCGTTAGCGCACCGACCTGATCCGGTTCATCCGGGCAGGCATAGAAGTTGAAATCGACGCTGCACCAGAGCGAGTTCGAAGAACCGCCGCCGTAGGAGACATCGTACGGGAATCCAGTCGCCGCCGTAGTGATGGCGCTGATCTGCCAGCCGGCCAGCGCAAGATTGTACGGTGAATAGGGGCTGCCGCCTCCCCTGGTTGGAACCACGTAAACCGGGGAGAAGACGATACGCTGGCGTGCATCGTAGGTTGAGTTGCCGTAGTTAAGAGCCGGTGAAAACTGGTTGTAGCCGCGTTCGGCGTTTTCGCCGAAGCCCGTGTTCTCAAAGCTCGAGCCGTCATCCAATGCGTGCGCATAGGTATAGGCCAGCTGGAAGCTGAGGCCGTGCGACAATCCCTTGCTGACCTTCGCCTGGACAGCGTGGTAGCTCGAAGAGGACTCCGAAACCACCTGTTCCACGCTGGTGAACCCGATGTTGCCCGTGTTGGGGTCAACCGAATTTGCCAGCGTGTTCTGTGGGAAGAAGTAGGACTGCGCGTTCTGCAGCTGGACGCAGGACGTGGCGCTACCACCCAGATTGATGGTCTCGCTACCCGAAAGACAGGCGGCATGACCCGCCGGCGTCTCGGGGCTGCTCTCTTGGACCGACTGGTTGTGACGGGCGAGAGAGCCGACGTAGCTGATGCGGACCGCGATCTTGCTGGGGAATTCGCGCTCTACCGATAACTGGATATTCTCAGCGTAGGGAGCACGGAAGCCGGAACCGAATGTACTGAGGCTCATCGGCTCGTAGGGGGCGAAGTTAATCTTCTGTCCCTTGCTGGGGAAGGTAAATGGGAATTTGTTGGAGTAGACCGTGCCGAGGTTCAGATCCTGGTACGGATTGGCAAAGCCGGGGGCTTGCGCACCGAAATCTCCTGCGCCTGTGCTGGTCAGACCGAAGGGAGGGCTCTCCAGGGTTTGCAAAGCCGACTCCTCTTCAGTGCGGTCATAGTAAAGGCCAAAGCCGCCGTTGATCGCGAGTTTGCCCGGGCCGCCTGAGATCGGGCCGAGGTCGGGAGCCCACGCGAAACCGAAGCGCGGCCCAAATTCCGAATAGTGGATTTTGGCCTGCCCGGTGCTGCTGCAGCCGGAATCACCCGGATAGTTGAGCCCGACCGGCGCCCCCGGAAAGATCGTGGAGCTCTGCCCCTGAATCATACAGACAACGGCTTCCCCGCCGTACTGCTGGTTGTAGAGGGGCGTGTCTACCGAATATCCCAAGCCGTAATCAAGGGTGAGCGTCGGTGTAACCTTCCAGCTGTCCTGGACAAATCCATAATTCAGGAATGCGTCGGCGATGATCGTCGCACCGCTCCCCTGGTTATAGGAGCCGGGGACGCCCAGCAGGAAGTCAAGCGACGGATCACCGGACGTGAATACGCTGCCGCTGGTGCTGAAGCTGTAGGATCCGCTGTTCCTGGCGCCGAATGGATTGTGCACATTGAACCTGCGTCCGTCATATCCAACTTTGATGGAGTGTGCGCCGATGATTTTGGAGAAGGTTTCGTCCGCCTGATAGACAGAATCGATGCGTGGCTGAGGTCCGTTGGTGCTGAACCCAAGGGTAAAGAACCCGGCCACAGTCATGGTTGGAAGGCTGGCTGCGGATGAAATCTCCGGGTTGATATCGAATCCGAAGGTGGATGGCTGGACCACCTGGGCAGGTTGGACTGCGTCAAAATTGAAGCGAGTCCAGTGCAGGGCGAAATCGTTCACGGCCGAACTGCCCATCTGGCGGACGTAGTCAAATGTGTACTGCTGAACTGTGTCGCCGTCCACTTCGTTGAATCCGGGCAGAGTCGCTCCCGTGAACGGAATCGTCTCGTTGTCCTGTTCCTTGTCGTAGATGCCAAGAAACGTGATCTGGTTCTTGGGATTGAACGAGTAGTCGATGCGTCCGATTTCCTGGTAATCCGTCTCCGGCTCCACGCCGTTGGTGAAGTAGGAATTCGTGCCGGGTGCAGGCGCAGGCACATATTTGGATACCAAGCCCGACGAAATTGAGTTGAACGCTGTCGTCGGAATCACGCCGTTCAAGCCGCCGTTTCCTGATCCAAGGCACTGAACCCATGTTTCTCCGGCAGTGGTGCACCCCGGAATTGTGATCGTACCTGGGATCGGGTTGGAACTGAACGTATAACCCGTTGTGGCCGCCGTCGGGTCAAGATCTCCAGTGAAGTTGCCGGAAAGATTGGCCGACGTGTAGACAATGTTCGACGCGGTGCTGGGTAGTCTTTCCTTGGTTCCCTGGAATGCCCCGAAGAAGAACAGCTTGTCGTGCAGAATCGGGCCGCCGACCGTGCCGCCGAAGATGTTCTGATGGAAAGGGCTCACCGTGCCCGTATAGATCCCGTCGGCATTCGGGTTCTTCTCGAAATAGCTCAAGGTGTTCATGAAGGTGTCGCGATAGAACTCGAAACCGTCTCCATGGAACTTGTTCGTGCCTTCCTTGATGGTGGCGCTCACGATGCCGCCCGAGTTGCGGTCATATTCCGCGTTCAGGGAGCCTTCAATCAGGTTGAACTCGCCTATGGCATCCAGATTGGGCGCCAGGGCCAGAGTGTTGATTGCGATGTCATTCGTGTCGGCGCCGTTGATCATGTACTCGGACTGCTGGGCCTGCCCGCCGCTGACCGAATAATTCCCGCCGAAACGCGTGTCTGCAGCCTGAACTCCAGGCTGGGTGAGTTCCAGTTCTGTGAAGGTGCGGTCGATCAGAGGCAGTTCCACGATCTGCGCCGTGTCGAGCACGTTGCTCAGTTCCATCTCGGTGGTGTTGACCTGGACGGCATCGGCCTGCACAGAAATGACTTCGACGGTGCTGCCTACCGTCATCTTCACAGGCTCTACATACTCCTGATCGATGGTGAGCACGATTCCGGAGGCCGAGAATGACTTGAAACCGGCAGCGGTTACCGAGATGGTATACGTGCCGACGGGCAGCTGCTGGAAAACGTAATTGCCATCTGCCTGGGAGGTAGTAACGAACTTGACGCCAGTCAATTCGTTAGTAGCGGTGACAGAGGCGTTTGAGACCACCGCGCCCGCTGGATCCGTGATCGTCCCCTTGATGCGCCCGTTGACGTCAGCTGCATGAACGATAGCCAGTGCGCAAAACAGAAGCGCGACGACGGCATATCCACGAAGCAATGCCAGATTCTTCATACTACTCCCTTCAAAATTGTCGATTCCGGAAGACTGTCTGTTTGTTGCGGGGAACCCGGCAAGAAGCTAGCGAGGGTGAACGCTGTTTCCCGCAGATTGCCCAGGGGGTGGCCAGGTTCCCGCAGGTTGAGAAGCCTGCGAAAATAAGTCGCGTGCTGGCGCATGAGCCATCTCCCGGGTTGAAATGCGAATGGCTGATACCTTGCTCGATGAGATAACTTGCTCGATGAAAGGGGGAACGAAAACGGAATTAACACTTTGTGGGTACAGGTGCAATTGTCATGCCAAAGTTTGGCCAAGGATCGGCGGTTCGTTTGTTGACTCCACTGCAAATAATCGCTGGTCTATTTTGATGTGACAAACGATGGACCGGATAGCTCGCCCGAGACTGCTGTGAGGCATACTGTCCTCCATATGCATATATGAATAATGGAATAGCGCGCTTTTCCCCGAGCGAAGTTTGCGCGCCTCGGCCTGCGGGCTGCCATCGACAAGCAGTAGACTGTTCGTCGTGTGACAAATGGATTGAACGGCTTACGAGGACACGCACGATGAACAGATTCCGGAATAATCTCCGCTTGGCAGTGGCCATGATGTTTGCGGCAGCCTCCGCAACTCAAGGCCAGACCTTCTCTTCAATCCCAGCCATCCCATTCGACACTGCCGGGCCGGTGATTCGGGCCCATGCCGAGATGTTCAAGCCCTTCACCGTGGCTGGGGAACGGGGAGTGGTGCTTGGCCAGCAGGATGGCACATTCGAAGCCTGGGTGCTCCCGATAAAACTGCTTTCGCACACGACGATCGAAGCGCAGATGGAGGGGTATTCGGTTCCGATCGATGTGAACGAGCAAGCCGCCGAGGTCGAGGTTCGCCCAGATCGCACCACCATCACGTATTCCCACGCAGCATTCACAGTGCGGCAAATCATGTTTTCGCCCAGCGGGGCCGACTCGGGCACGGGGCCGGTTGTGTTGTACGAGTTCGACTGCCTGCACCCTACCGACTTCACCTTCCGTTTTACGCCCGAGCTGCGCTGGATGTGGCCGGAGCGCAACGAAGGTGTCCCTGACGCGGAGTGGGTGGCCAGGCGAGGCAGCACGGGGGGATTTTATGTTTTGCACTCCGACTATCCGGACCTTGCCGGCGCGCTGACAATTCCCGGCGCAGAGCCCGGGATTCTTGCTCCTTATCAGGAACGCCCGCAGGTGCATCCGGTGGAGCTGAAACTTCATATCGACCCGGCACGGGATCATGGGCGGCTATTTCCGCTTTTGATGGCGGTTGGAACAACCCAGCCCGCGGCCAACACAGCCGCGCTGGCGGCCACGCTTGAAAAGCTGAACCAGGAGATCCCCGCTGCGTACAGTGCGCATGCCGAAAGGTACAAGGCGCTGCTGGCTGACTCGGTTTCCATCTCGACGCCGGACAAAGCGCTCGACGAAGCCTTCCAGTGGGCGCTGGTTTCGATTGAACAGCTGAAGACGCATGTGCCTCTGGCAAAACCACCGAGCGGCGACGCGGGGCCTGAGGAAACGGCCCTCGTGGCCGGCTATTACGCTTCCGGGGACTCAGCGAGGCCTGGGTTTGGATGGTTTTTTGGCCGCGATGCTCTCTATACCCTTTATGCCGTGAATGGCTACGGCGATTTTGCGCTTTCAAGAAGCGAGCTTGAGTTCCTGATCAGGCGGCAGCGAGCCGACGGCAAGATCATGCACGAGTATTCGCAGACGGCGGCGGACATTGACTGGCAGGCCTTTCCTTATATGTATGCCGCGGCGGATTCTACGCCACTGTTCCTGCTGGCGGTTGAAGATTATGTGAAGTCGACCGGCGATGTGGCGTTCCTCCGCGACCATCGTGAGGCGATTGAGAAGGCCTGGGCGTTCGAAACCGATCCCGCCCACGATACCGACCACGATGGGATCTACGACAACTCGCAGGGCACGGGATGGGTGGAAAGCTGGCCAGGCCACATGCCGCACCAGGAGATCTATCTGGCCCTGCTCGACCAGCAGGCTTCAGCGGCGATGGCCGTCCTGGAGAAACTTCTTGGCGACGCAGCAAAATCGGCCAGCGCACAACAACGCTCTGACGCGGTGGCCAAGACGATCGAGCAGGAGTACTACGATCCGGGCAAGACGTGCTATGCGTTCAGCCGCAACCTGGATGGCTCGCTGGATCGATCGAGCACTGTGTATCCAGCCATGGCGTGGTGGAGCGATCTGCCCAGCGGCAAGCCCTTCCTGACGCATCCGGACGGGTGCCTGCAACAGTTCGCCGCGCATACGCTGGCCACGGACTGGGGCCTGCGCGACGTCTCAACCGATGAGAGCTTCTACGACGGCATGAGCTATCACCAGGGTTCGGTTTGGCCGCTGTTCACGGGTTGGGCCGCGATGGCCGAGTACCGCGGCGGGCAGCCGCTGGCCGGGTTCCAGTTGCTGAAAGAGAATGCCAACCTGACCTGGGCGTCGGACCTGGGCGCGGATACGGAATTGCTGAGCGGGGATTTCTTTGTGCCGTTCGGGCGCAGCACCAGCCACCAGTTGTGGTCGAGCGCGATGGTGATTACCCCAACGCTGCGCGGATTGTTTGGGATTTCGATTGATGCGCAGACCAAGACGATTACCGTGAACCCGCATCTGCCGGCTGCGTGGGATCATGCCGAAGTGAACAATTTGAGGATCCCGGGCGGGGTAACCTCCATGCACTTTCGCCGCGCCGGCGATCGGCTGGAGGTTTATCTCAGCCCGCCGGAGAATGACGGCTGGCGCTTGAAGAGCGACATCGCGGGCGCGGCGGCGGGTGTTGTGGCGGCCGGGCCGGCTGCAAAGAAGTTGAAGGAGTCGCTCCTTCAAGGGATTCGCATCCCGCTTCCGCAATTGGAAGTAGATGAATCCGGCGGAGCTGATGCGGAATTGGTGACAAATAGCTCGGCCCTAATGAACAATCCTCCATTGCCTGGTGCTCGAACCAGCAGATTCCGCATCATCCGCTCGGAAAACGGAGATCACAAACTGGTTCTGACGGCCGAAGGCCTCGCGGGCAGCGAGGGTTTGTTGGCTCTGATCCGGCATGGTCGCTTCATTCCAAAGGTAGAGACTGACCCGGGAGCGACGGCGAATGCCAACATCTCATTCCGAGGTTGCGACGCCGATCCATATGCCTGCACGGAATTGCCGTTGATTTTGAGTTTCCCGCCGGGCGATGGCTGGAAGGTGATTACCGCAACGTTGACCTGGTAGCGCAAATTCGATCAAAGACCGAGCAAGCGCAACGGCCGCGCCTTCGCGGAAGGCGAGGAGCTGTTCTCGGAACTGGGGGAGCAGCTTCCGGCTACGAAATCAAGTCCGCAGCGCAGTCCCTACTGTGCCTCGGCGCTTCTTCACCGCTGTGCGTGCAGACACACCAGCCACACGGCCATCCTGTGTTCTATGGCTGCGGTCTGTCGCAGGGTTCGCTCGCTGTTTCAGATCCTCATAGGCATCAGCACATAGCGATACTTGTACTCAGCATCCGGATCTTCGGGGCGCATCTGGCCGGCGGATTGGGAGTCCTTGAACTCCAGGCGGACTTCGCCCTCGTTGCCGAGGGCCTTGAGAAAGTCCAGAATGTAGCCGGAGTTGAAGCCGACGACAATGGGATCGCTGGCATACGGGGTGTCGATGGTGTCCTCGCTCTCGCCGGACTCGGTGGAGCTGGAGCTGATTTTAAGCTCGTTGCCTTCGAGGCGCAGACGGATGGCGCCGGAACGCTCGTCGGCAAACTGGGCGACGCGCTGAATGGCCGACGAAAGCTCGCTCGACCGCACCACGGCGAACTTGGTGTTGTCGCGCGGCATGACGGCCTCAAAGTTGGGGAACTGCCCGGACAGCTTGCGCGTGCTCAAAGTGCGATGGCCGATGCGGAAGAAGAGCGTGTGCTCGTCGTCGGCGAACTCGACCTTTTCGGCTTCGGTGTTGCCGAGCAACTGCTGCAGCTCCTGCAGAGCCTTGCGCGGGATCAGCACGCGCTTTTCGCCGCTGATGCCTTCGAGGATCTCATTGGGCTTTTCAACGTACGACAGGCGATGGCCGTCGGTGGCGACCATGGCCAGCGACTCGGCCTTGATGACCAGCAACGCTCCGTTGAGCGTGTAGCGCGATTCCTCGTTTGAGATGGCGAAGATGGTGCGGGCTATCAGCGTCTTCAGCGCCAGCGTGGAAATACTGGTCGCGGCCATGGAAGGAAACTCTGGCACCTGCGGATAGTTGGCGCGCGCCATACCCACCATTTTGGTATTCGAACGGCCGGAGCGAATCTGCACCCAGTGGTTTTCCAGCAGCTTGATGGAGATATCGCCATCGGGCAGCAGCTTGATGTAGTCGTAGAGTTTGCGCGCGGGGATGGTGCATGCGCCGGGCTTTTTTACCTTGACGGCGGCGCTGGTGCGGATGGCCTGATCGAGGTCAGTGGCGGTGATGTTGAGCCGCTCGCCGTCCGCTTCGATGAGAAAGTTGGACAAAATGGGAATGGTGGTTTTGCGCTCCACCACACTTTGCGTGGCGGTGAGTTCCTTCACCAGCTCCTGGCGGCTTACGGTAATCTCCATGGCTGACCCCTGTACGGCCGGCTTCTCTACTTCCGTTTCCACTGTCGGCATAGTCTCACCCTCGCTCGAGGAGCGATTCCCTGGCTTGGCCTCACTCTACAACACAATTGGGCCCAACGGAAAGTCTGTCTCGCTCTAGTCACGATTGTATTCACGTTATGCGCATCGGTGTGGGTGGAAAACGCGACACTTTTCTGAATTCCTTGGATTTAGGGCTCGCGGTTCGGTCGAGCTGACCCTCATCCGCCTTTTCCGCTCAACTGTACCGGCTGTCCTGGACGAAGCATGTCGGGCTGGTGTCCGGCCAGGCGGATCGCGCGACGGATAGGAGGAAAAGATTGGGTAGTTAAAAAGAAATAGACAGTAACCCTAGTAGTTGAGGCAGGAAAAGTGGAAATCCGTGGGAAGCGTTTGAAGCACAGCTATTTGAGGAGATGCCGAGTTTTCTAAAATCCGGCGGTGCAATTCTGGAGGATTGGAGAACCGGTCCGCAACCTCCGGCAACCCACCCTGGTTTCCCACGACTCCCACAGGCAGCGCAAAAAACCCTGTGCAAAGCAGATGGATTATGTGAAAAGCTCGTCCATCCCCGCGATACACAAGGGCTTCGAACGGCCACTTCATGCACAGCGAGGCAGCGTTGCCTGTTTCGGGCAGCGCCTGGAACGAGCCGTGAAAGTGCGGCGGAACCTGCACAGGAGCTGCTTCAATTCCCGGTGGGCGATTGATGGTGGTTGGCCTTCCCATTCCAGCACTTCGGTCGCGCGGACGCCAAGGTAGAAAGAGGTTTGAATATCCAACCCTCCTAGAATTGTTTGTGGCGGACTTGTCAACTTGTTTTCGGTGCTTCGATTGAAAGAGAGGAACCAGGCTTTGAGCATCGATATCGGACGCCTGGAAGATCAGCTCCTGCAGATGTCTGCCGAAGGCGCGCCGGGGAAGGAGTTCTGCGAGGCGATCTCAGAGCTGGCTGGAACAGGACGCTTTGAGCAGTTACGCGATGTGTTGCCGGGCATTGTCTACGATGAGCTTTGGGCGCGCTACCAGCAGGATCCGGCGGCCTTCGTGGCAGGCTGGCGCAAGCTGGCGCAGGAGATGCGGCAAGGCTTCATCCAGCACGCGCGGCAGCGGCTCACTTCCCTCACCCGGCTGCAGCATGCGGGCAACGGCGTTTCGACTCCGGCCTGGCAGGAGATTCAGCGCGCATTGGACAACCAGCAGAATGACCTGCTGCGGACGGCTATCGCCATCGAGATGCTGGAACTTGTGGAACCGGCTGTTTTTCGCGCGACCCATCTACGCGAATGCGTGGTCGCCTCACCCAGCTCGGAGGATGCGGACCGTTATTTGGACGAAGCTACTCGCTGCTACTTCTTCGGGCTGTTCACGGCCTGCGCTGTCATGTGCCGGTCAGTTTTGGAAGAAGCCATCAAGCAGAAGCTCCCAGAGGAGCTGACGAGCCTGGTCAAGACGCGCTACCGCAACGCGGCAACGCTCGGCAACTTGCTGCATGAGGTGAACAACAATCTGCAGATGACGGGCATAGACATCGACTTTCCCCGCGTAGCCAACCTGGTGAACGACGCCGGCAAAAAGGCCGTGCACCAGGGGCTGCTCTCGGAGGATGAGGCGCGCCTGTGCCTGCAGAATGCGCGTCAGGCGTTGCAGCTTCTCTTATGCCGCTAAAAGCGGTTCATGGCTGGGTTTTGTCTGAACGAGATGTCCTTAGACCGATCGAAAGAGCTTTTCCGAGCTGCTGTGCGAAGATTTACGAACGATGGCCAGGACTTCGACTGCACTCGGCGACGAGCATGGGCTGCGACGGCAGCTTGCTCTGCGCGACCTGGTATTTGCCCAGGTGTTGTGCGTGGTGGGCAGTTCGTGGGTTGGCGTGGCGGCTGGGCTGGGCCGCGGCGAAGCGCTCACCTGGGTGGCGGCTATGCTGCTGTTCTATCTCCCCATGGGCGCGGTGGTGATTGGCCTGAACCGGATTATGCCTTTGGAGGGCGGGCTCTATATTTGGGCGCACCGGGCATTCGGCGGGCTGGGTGGCTTTGTCGCCGCCTGGAATCTTTGGGTTTATGGGATTGCGGTCGCGGCGGCGATTCTCGATGCCATTCCCACCGAGCTTGCCTACTTGATCGGCCCCAAGGCTGCCTGGCTGCCAGAGAACCATTCGGCTTCGCTGGGGGTTGTCGCCTGCGTGGTTGCTCTGATCACGCTGGCAGCGGTGCGTGGATTGGAGTGGGGCAAATGGATTCATAACACGGGCGGCATGGCGATGATGACGGTCTTCGTGGGGCTGATTGTTTTGCCGCTCTGGGCTCTTTGGCGGCACCGGCTCGGCCATCAGGAGATCGATTATGGGATGCACTTGATGTTGGCGCTCCCGCCAGTGACTTTGCGGACATTCGCATTGTTTGGGCAGATGCTTGTGGGGGCGATGAGCGGTCTGGAATACATCGCCATCTTTGCCGGTGAGAGCCAACAGCCAGCGGGGAATATAACCCGCTCGATTTGGATCGCATCGCCGATTATCTGCGCAATGTTCATTCTGGGTACGGCGTCGGTGGTAGTCTTCGCGCAGCCGGGGCATATCGACTTTATCGCGCCGATTCCGCAGACACTGCGCATTGCTCTGGGCAACTCGGGTATCGGGAGCCTGGTTGCGATGGCTGCGATTTTTCTGCTGCAGCTCCGGCTTCTGGGTGCGGCGAGTTTCCTATTTACTGGCCTGACCCGGTTGCCGATGGCCGTGGGTTGGGACAACCTGCTCCCGAAGTGGTTTACGGGCTTGCATCCGGAGTGGAAGACGCCGGTGAATTCAATTCTTTGCATCGCTGTGCTGGTACTGCTTTTGACGCTGCTGGCGGGCGCGGGAGTTCACGCACAGGAGGCCTACCAGGTACTCTCGAATGCCAGCTTGACGCATTACGAACTGGTGTACATGGCCATGTTTGCAATTCCACTGATTGGAGCCGGTGCGTTGCGCAAATCGCTGCCCGGATGGTTGAAGTGGGTTTCTCTGGTGGGCTTTTGCGCCTCGCTGTTCAGTTTCCTGATCTCGGTTTTTCCGTTCGTCGATGTGGTGAATCCGTTTGCCTATGCGGCGAAAATCGCGGGCACCGTGATTGTCAGCAATGTTGTGGCTATCGTGATCTACAAAATGCGGCGCAGCGGTCAACCTGATTAGGCGCCTGCTTCTATACTGAAGTGTCAATGTCTTACGCGGCGGCCGTCGAACAACTCAATGCCATGGTTCCCGAGCTCTATGAGCGCACGGGGCAGCCGCGGCGCAAGTTCTCTCTGGAGGAGATTCGGATCCTGCTGGCCGCGCTGGGCGATCCGCACCAGCGGTTCCGCAGCGTCCTGATCGCGGGGACGAACGGCAAGGGGTCGACCGCGGCAACACTGGCTTCGATTCTCACGGCATCGGGAGTGCGCACCGGCCTCTACACCTCGCCGCATCTGACGCGGGCGAACGAGCGAATCCGCGTGGACCGGGCGGAGATCGACGACGACGCGTTTGCACGCATCTATTTCCAGGTTCACGATGCAGCGCAGGAATTGGTGCTAAGCGGCAAGCTGCTGCAATTGCCAAGTTACTTCGAGATCCTCACCGCGCAGGCTTTCCTCTACTTCGCTGAGTCGCAGGTGGAGATTGCGATTCTCGAAGTAGGTATGGGTGGGCGGCTGGACGCAACGAACATCGTCGACCCGCTTCTATCAATCATTACCGATATCTCGCTCGACCACATGGAGTGGCTGGGATCGACCATCGCAGCGATCACGCGCGAGAAGGCCGGCATTCTGCGCCGCGGCGGAACGCTGATCACGCTGCCGCAGCATCCGGATGCCAACCGAGCGCTCGGCGAAGTTGCTGCGGATCTGGACGTGCGTGGAGTGAGTGCCGTGCCGTATATGCCTGGTATCTCTATGCCGGGTATTGCGATGCCTGTCGTTGCCGCGACGGGGGCTTACTGGATTCAGGCGCTTGACGCACCGGTGAAAGTTGATTCGCCCCTGGCGGGAGCCCACCAGCATCGCAATCTGGCGTTGGCGATTGCCGCCTCGGTTGAGCTCGCAATGCATCACCAATTTCCGATCACCGCGCGTTCAATCGCTGACGGCGTCCAGCAGACACGATGGCCTGCTCGCCTGGAACGCATTCAAACAGGCGATACGCAATGGATTCTCGATGTGGCGCACAATCCTGCCGGAGCCTGGGCGTTGCGGGCGGGCCTGAACGCTGCGTTGACTGGCGAATTGGCCGGCGCGCGCCTGCCACGAATCCTGATCTTCAGCTGCCTGCGCGACAAGCCCGTAGCGGAGATGGCGCAGATTCTCTTTCCGCTCTTCGATCTGGTACTGATTCCGCCCATCAAGACGGCGCGCGCCGCGGATACTCGCGACATCGTGGCCGCGGCAGAAGCTACCGGGACTCTGGCCAGAGCCAGCGAGTCGGTTGGCCAGGCCATGAAGGAGGCCGGAAATCAAGCGAGCGGCGGCCAGGTCGTCGTATCTGGATCGGTCTACCTGGTGGGCGAGGCACGCTCGCTTCTGCTGCAATTGGTTGAGGATCATCGATGAGCCGCCGGCCGGACCCATTGCCGCGCCTGCATCGCTGGCG
>JBEKVS010000145.1:0-13216 GCA_049513795.1 Occallatibacter sp.
CACGGCAAGGATTGCAACGAGGACGCTCGTGCATGTTACCCACAGACTTATTTTATCGTAGAGGCGTTTCTGTGACCTTTCTATCGCATCAAGACGCTCCAGCGCGTCCTGGCGGCGCCCGCGCAGCTCTTCGGCGGCTCCTGGAATCGCACGTCCCAGAAGACGCTGCGTTCGGGCAATCTCTTCGTTTGTGGGTATGCGCTCGCTCTTGTCTGGCATGGAAGGATTTCAGCACTTCGTCGGGCCATTGGGCAAGTCAAAATGCCGGGCACCCCCAGGTCTCGATTCCGAGACCTGCGATCCCACGAACTCCCGGCAGCAGCGGAGCACTCCCCAAAAACGCCCAATCGCCCTGAATCCAATGGCGCGCAAACTCGCGTGACCCGCCTGCAGAGAATTAGCCTCTTCAAGCGCACAATCGAAATTGCAATGAGGAAAGAGTCCGCAACCGTGCACGCCACTCACGATCCTAGCCAGCCAATGCCAGAAGCCTGACCCCCACCCCTCCCCCACTTTTGCCGCAATCCCAGCAAAAGAAAAGGATTAGGCCGAAAAAACTCGATTCGACCTTGCAAAACAAAGAACTTGCCGCCACGGCCGCCCGGCGGAAGGCTCAAGCCGGCCTACGGCGTCCTGCTCGTCCTGCCGGCGCACCTGGTTGATCTGCTCGATGACCCAATGAGGGTGCAGCGAAGGGCGACACAGGTCCTTGGACGGTCGGTAGGAGTCGCCGAACCGCGCACCCGAGCCGTAAGGTGCGGGCAACAATAGGGCTAGTTTGCTCCACCCGTTAGGGCCTAAAAAATCTCCGGAGTGAAGTGGTAGGCAATCGCGGGCGCCGAATAGGTCGTCTTTGCGCCCGCCACCGTATCTACGGACCAGGCACTGCCAGGAGTTGCATGATAGTAGAGCAGCGAGTTATGCGGCCCCTGCGCGACTACGTCAGCTTCATTGGTCTGCGCGCGGACCACGATGGAGGGTTGGGAGAAGGTCGTTCCAGGTCCTGCAATCCTGTATGGATGCCACGCCGAGCCAGGGGTCGCGTAATAGTAGTGCAGCGAATTGTCGCGGCCCTGGGCCACAACATCCGCCTCGCCATCCGGGCGCACAAAAATGGCGGGCGTGGAATAGGTTGTTCCAGGCCCTGCAATCGCATTCGCGGTCCACGGACTACCAGGGGTCGCGTGATAGTAGACCAGCGAATTGTCGTGGCCCTGGGCAACTACGTCGGCCTCGCCGTTTGCGCGCACGAAAATGGCAGGCGCGGAATAGGTAGTTTTGGCCCCGGCAATTGTCGTGGAGTACCACGAACTATTTCCGGGCAGCATGTAGTAATAGACCAGCGAATTGTTGGGGCCCTGAACGGCAATGTCGGTCTCGTTGTTGGAGCGAATCGCGATTGCGGGGGTGGAGGTTGTCTCTCCCGGTTGAGTAATTTGCCTCCAGGTTTCGACAGGGCCAGTAGGCCATCCCGACCAGTAAACCAGGATCGTGCCGCCGGTAGGAGTATCCGCTTCCTCCTCGACAGCTACGTCTATCTCACCGTCCTCGCGCTGAGCAATGGAGGGCGCCGATACGGGAGTAGCCTCGAAAAAATCGTCTAGTTCCCATCCAGTCGTTGAGCCCGTAGAGCCTGGGGGGCCAGCAAAGAATGCGATTCCGAGAGTATACCAATCAACGGTAACATCGGTTTGGCCGTCTCCTCCTATCGTAATGGCTGGCGCAGAGGTGGCTGTGATGTCGTAGTTGGCTCCGAGTACGTAGGATTTCCATGGCGAGCCGGGTGTGGCGTGATAAAAGAGCAGAGTATTGTTCGGGCCTTGGGCGACGATTTCGGCCTCGCCCGTGCCCTTCTGCGTGCTCGCGGGGACTTCCTCCTGCGCCTTTGCGATGGCAGACATTGATAATGCGACCAAAAGGACAGCGCCAAATACAGATTCACGGCCAAAGCCCATTTCCATAAAGAGACCTCCCTGCCAGCCTCCGAACAACCGAGCGATTGAGCCGCTCCAATGAGTTAGCCACAGCTGCTCGACGAACAAAAGACAGCGAAAGGCACAACGCTCAGTGTCCATGTTGATTGAATGCGAACCACACGAATTTCCGGAGAGAGCGAAATGCGGTTCCGATGGTACAAGAAGAAATGAAAAGGTGTCCAGCAAAACCAGCCAACGCAAGTTCCATTCTTGTGTGAAACGACCATTTCTCAGCCTCGGCCGGCTTGAGATGTCAAGGTCGAGTGGCTACTGCGTCAACCCCAGAGAACGCAACTGCCACGCATGCTCGACGCGCTTTCGCGGCCGCCGTGCGCGACTTGGTACATGTGGCGCGTATCCAAGGCGGTTATCTGAAAATGAACGGTGCAGAATGGCCCCAAAAACCGGCCAAAATGATTCCCTTAAGGAGCGCTGGTCGTCCTGCCCGTCTGCGCCACCTGATTGATGATCTGCTGGATGATCACGACCTGGACGTGGATGTGGCGGGCCACATCGGGCACGAACTCGGTTACCGCATTGCCGATGGGGGCGGTGGCGAGCGATGTGGCGTAGCGCTCAGCCGTGGCGCGGGCGTTGGTTTCGCGGCCCGGCACGTATAGGTTGCCGATCTCGTCGTCGATGGCGAACCCTGCCAGGTCGGCGTAGTTCAGCATGCCCTTGCCGTTGTCGCCCTGCGTCCAGAACACCTGGTAGATCACGTGCGCGATGCGGCGCTTGATGCTCGAGCCGGGCATGCGGTGATAATGCGGGTCCTGGTGGGCGATGGAGGGAATGAGAAATGTGCCGAAAAATTCGCCCGTCATGTCCTGCGTATAGCTGACACCAACATATTTGCCCCACCCGGTCATACCCGGTCCATAGGCGGAGTGCGAATTCGCCGCCACCGAAATGGCCGATATGCCCAGAATCGTGACCGCGTTGAAGGGATCGATTACGTTGCGTACCGCCAGCCACGCCTTTTCTTTCGGCGTCATGGGCTTGACCTGCGGCCCGTCGAGGAAGCGGGCATACCAGTCGATGAGGGGGAGCTTTTTGATGACCGGCAAACTGGTAATGAGCGCCGACTCCGGCGAGCAGGGAACAACCGGCGCGCCGGGGCCGGTTGGGGGTGTCGCTCCTGGGCTGTTGGCCGGTGCAGCGGCTTTGGGCATGGCCGCTTGCGTGCTTTCGCCCGCTCCGGCCGGCTTGGCCGCGTCAGTTGCCCTGCTGCCGGGGGCTTGCTTCACCTGGCAGGGTTTCGGCGCAGGGGTAGCGGGCGCAGGGGGATTTTGCTGTGGCGGATTTTGTGCGGGAGCATCCTGTTGCGCAACTTGTTGCGCAACCTGGGGCGCAATTTGGGGCGCAGCTTGGGGAGCATCCGGCAGAGCCATTGCGGTTGCTCTTTCGGCTGGCGCGCCTGTGGCTCCCGCGATTGGCGCCGCCCCGGCAGAGTTCGCGAACCAGAAAGTGCCGGCGAGAAGCACTGCGATTGCACTGAAGAGCCGCTTCGCGGATACGTGGGCCGTGCAGCCCATCCTGCTGCGGGCCGCGAGTTCGGCGCTCAGGAGACAGTGTTGCCGCGGCCTCGGCATTCCCACGCGAGACAGGCAATGCTGGCGCAAAATGGGCTGGATTCCATTGGCCAGGCTTCCACTGAATTGACTTTTCGATTGACCTTGCGCATTCGCCACCGCAGCAACTCCCATCAACGGACGCCCACTTACCCGCATTTAGTTCTGACGCAAGATCTGAAGCAAAGGTGACTTACACCCGTTGTGAAGAATCATTGGCGGGTCGAACTATGACGCTGGACTTCTCCATTCCAGAGTCTCTCCGTATTGATCATCCGGGCACATTGACTTCCTGCGTAATTGACGAACCCTGCCGGTCCCGCCCATGCTGAAGATGGACGGTTACGATTTCGAGGTATCTTCTTATGGGCAGTTATCCTCCACCGGGCCCTGGGCAATGGCCGGGACCGGGCGGCGTCGGGCAACGGATTGAAGAGGCTATCGAACTGATCGAGATGGAAGTGCGCCATGCGGCGGCTTACATCAACGCCGCCATTGTGCCGCAGGTGCGCGCGGAGTCCATCACGGCTTTGCGCAATGTGGCTAACTCGCTGCGTAACTTTGCTGACCGGCTGGATCGCGATCCGGCGCGGCAACAAGCGCCGCCGCCCAACAGTCCTTCGCAGGGCCCGCGTTCTTAATGAGAGCGCAATTCAAAGCAGGCGCTCGATCCTGTGTCCTTGCACGGACGTTGGTTTCGCGCGCGGTTTCTGCGCTCGTATCGCTTGGCATCGTGGCTGCGGCGGGCTGCGGGCATTCTAACCGGCGTGTGCCTCCGCCGCCGCAGCAGACTGCGCCGCCGACGGCGCCTGGCCAATCGTCGCAGACGGTTCCGCCCGCGCGCATCCCCGTCACGCCGGTTCCGCCCGGCGGAGTCAGCGATGCCGATCTCGACTTCGTCAATACTCATAGACCGATCCTGAGCGAAGTGGGCCTGGCCACCTGGTATACCGCGCCCTACAAGGGACGCAAATCGGCCAATGGCCAGGTGTTCAGCGACACGGCGCTTACGGCCGCGCACCGCACGCTGCCGATGGGCTCGCTGGTCAAGGTCACCAACCTGAATACTGGTCAGTCCGCTGCGATGCGCATCACCGATCGCGGCCCGTTTGTCGATGGCAGAATTCTCGACCTGACTATCGCCTCAGCTAAAGCTACGGGTGTTTATCGCGCCGGCACGGCCGAGGTGCGGCTCGATGTGTACGAGACTCCCAAGTCGATTAACTCAGGCGGCCGGTGGTGCGTGCAGATCGGCGCGTTCAAGTCGGAGCGCAAGGCGGAGAAGCTCAAGGACGATCTGCTGCGCGAGTATCCTAACTCGAACGTGATCGAGTTTCCGGGTGAGGATAGCTACTGGGTGCGCATTCGCCCGCAGGGAGACAATCGCGAATGGGCCGAATATATCGCGCGGCACTTGCATCCCGGCGATGCGGAGGCGGAAGCATTCCTTACGCGACTCGACTGATCTTCTGCTCGAAAGGTTCGCTTGACCTAGCTGTGCGGTCGCCCGAATTTCTCAACCTCGCAGGTCTCAAGGTCGAGACCCTTCGACAGGCTCAGGGCAGGCTCTGGGGCACCCAGATTTGCGTCGATATCGAGAGGACTCAGGCGGAAGCCGAATCAGCTCGCCGGCCAGCCATCATCAGTCCGATCCAGCAGCTCACCGGCCAGGTCAGCAGCCAGGACAGCCAGTACCAGTGAGGCCAGGGCTTGCTCCAGTTGGGAATGATTGCGGCGATGCCCATCACTTCGCCTATGACGAAAAACCAGAGCACATGCCGTGCCGCGCGGCGTGGAGCAAAGCGGGCGCAGATCCAGGCGCAAAGGATGGAGACAACGACGAAGAATCCCGTGCTGGCCATCAGCGCGTGGTCTGACGGGACGTGACCTTTGTCGAATTCGCCCGGGAACAGGTGCGAGAGCAACGGGTCGGTTGCAAAAACGAGAAGCACCGAGAGCAGGTAGCTGCCGATAACTACGGCGATGGATTTGAGCATGGGGTCTTACCTCGTGCAGTGAATGAAGCCGGTAGATTCATGCGGCATTCCGGATGCCACCCAGCTTACACGCGAGCGCCGCAAGTGTGAAGCTCTCTAAGTCCCTCGCTGGAATGTAGCACGGCGAAATCAAGCTTCGGATTAATCAGCCATGTGCGGAGGTTACCCATCTTTCTTGGCGTTGCGCGCCCGCACCTTGAACCAGATCGGCGTCCCCTTGAATCCGAAGGCCTCGCGAATCTGGTTTTCCAGGAAGCGCTCGAAGCTGAAGTGCAGCTGAATGTCGCGATCGGTGAAGAGAATGAAAGTGGGTGGAGCAACGGCGGCCTGCGTCATGTAAAAAATGCGAATGCGCTTGGCCATGGGCACGGGCGCGCGCTGAAAGTCAATTTTGTCCAGGAAGCGATTCATCTGACCGGTGGTGACGCGCTTGCGGCGTTCCTCGGCAACGGCCTTCACTTCATGCATCACGCGTGCCAGGCCTTTGCGGTCGGGGCCGGTTGCTTCTAACGCGGAGAGGAAGATGACTGGCGCATAGTGCAGATACTTGAGCACACGCCGCAGTTGCGTTTCAAAGATCTCGCGATCAGCAGGCGGCTTGCCGTCCGTGCGGACCGTGGTCACTGCGTCCCACTTGTTGACGACGATGATAACGCTGCGGCCCGACTCATGGGCATAGCCGCCGATGGTGGCGTCGGCGCCGGTTACGCCTTCGGTTGCGTCGAGAACGAGAAGGGCGACATCGGCAGCTTCAAGATGGCGGCGAGCCATTACCACGCTCATCTTCTCCGCCATAAGGTGCGTCTTTCCCTTGCGACGGATACCGGCTGTATCGACAAAGCGGAACTGCTTGCCCTCAAACTCGACGACCTCGTCCACGGCATCGCGAGTTGTGCCGGCGATGGGCGAGACGATGGCGCGTGCGGTTCCGGTGAGCGCGTTCAGCAGGGTCGATTTGCCCACGTTGGGCCGGCCGATGATGGCCACCGAGATCTCATGCTGCTCGAACTCACCGTGGGTGCGATGGAGTTGCGCGCTCGGCGAATCTTCATCGAGTCCCACGTCCAGGGAATTGCCTGCACCCGATTCCGGCTCTGCCGGGTTTCCTTCGTAGGTTTCGTCTTCTTCCGCGGCGAGGTCTTCGGCTTCTTGCGTGGATTCCATTTCGGCGGGATGCGCTTCAACTTTGGTCGAGGCACTTTCAGCCGGCTCTGGCAGCGCGGCCGAGATCTCGTCGAGCAGGTCGCCAATGCCCAGGCCATGCTCAGAGCTTATGGGGAAGACATTGCGCAGGCCGAGCCTGCGGAAGTTCTCCGCTTCCGCAGCCATCGCGTCGCCTTCCACCTTGTTGACGGCTAGGAATACCGGCTTGCCGCCACGAAGGAGCAACTTCACCAGGTCGTAGTCGGGGCTGGCAAGTTCGGTGCGGGCGTCAATCACCAGGATCAACGCGTCGGCTTCTTCCAGCGCGACCTTCGCCTGGGCATAAATCTCAGTCGGGATCAGTTCAGGATCGTCGGGCACAATGCCGCCGGTGTCGACGAGACGAAACCGGCGGCCGGCCCACTCGTACTCGCCGTAGATGCGATCGCGGGTGATGCCGGGCTCGTCGCCTACGATGGATCGCCGGCTATGCGTGAGCCGGTTGAAAAGCGTGGATTTACCCACATTGGGGCGGCCTACGATGGCCACCAGCGGCAACGCGTGCGTGCTGGCTTCGGTGGGCAATCCGGGTTTGCGGTACTTCGCCAAAATAGGTCTCCAGTAGACGCTCGGCCTGCGATGGCATGCGCCCTGACAAATTCAATTCCAAAGGCGCTTCAATCCCAGATCCGTTTTACGCCGTAAAGATCGAAGACGTGGTCGCGGCTGACCAATGGAATCCGCAACTCCAGCGCCTGTGCGGCCAACAGGCGGTCGAACGGATCCCTATGGTGAAGTGGAAGCCGTCCGCCTCGAATAACCTGCCGGATCGTTGTATCCAAGATGGTTATACCTGCCAGCGCCGCGACCCGCTCAAAGTTGTCGAGAATCTCGGCGGCCTTCAGCTTCCCGGTGGTCTGCTTGATTGCCATTTCCCATGGGGTGACCACTGAGAGAGCGAGGGCCGAGGACCGATCTACGACCATCGCACGCACCGCCAATGGAAGCATCTCCGGGCTCCGCAGCAGCCATAGGAAAGTGTGCGTGTCAAGCAGATAGGTCATTTGTCCGGAGGCGGGACCAACGGCGCATCCAGCATGTAACCCAGGCCATTCTCGACAAGTTCCTGATCGGTCATGGGGTCGAAAGCATCCTCATCCCAACTGATCCGGCCGCGATAAGCCCCGATCAGACGGAACGGAGGCTTTTCCGTGGCAGGCGGGTCGATGGGTACTATTTTGGCCACCGGCTTTTTTCCACGCATGACAACGACCTCCTGCCCGGCTTCCGCTTCCTTGAGCAGACGCGAGAAGTGAGTTTTCGCCTGGTGGACAGTGTAGGGCATGGACTAAGTGTACTTAGTCCACTTGGCTGAGTCAATTTTCTTCTGGCTGGGCGAGGTCGATGTGAGAATCCGTTTAGGCCAACCGTGATTGGTTGGCCGGGAGCTTGCCTTTACCGCCGTAGAGGACCTACCCATGCACATCCACGGTAACCAGGCAAATCTCAGTGGGACGAACCCATACAGCGCGGCGGCGGAGAAGGCGGTTGCCTCCAAGCGGGCCAGCGGCGTGCGCAAGAAGCTGATGAAGAGCTCCATCAACCCGAAACGCCCGGCTGGTCCCGAAGAGTCTTCTCTTCTGGCTAAATGGATGGAGACGAATCCGGCCAAGAGTCGGGATGAGGTCGAGATTCATGCGTCGACTTCGGGCAAGGATTCGGACTTTGGCTGAAGTGCGTTCTCACCGAGCGAAACCGGCCAACTCACGGAGCGGCCAACTCACTATGATGGTCTGAGTGACCATGGCCGCCAGCGATACGACACTCCGCGCTCTGCCCAGCCTGCATGAGTTCTTTGCTCCGGGCGGGATTCTGGCGCGATCGTCGCTGCCGTATGAGTACCGCACCGGCCAGTTGGAGATGGCCAAAGCGGTCGAGAGGGCGCTGAGCGAGCGGCGTCACCTGATCGTTGAAGCCGGCACGGGCACCGGCAAGACGCTGGCCTACTTGCTGCCGGCCTTGCGCACGGGGCAGCGCGTCATCGTCTCCACCGGCACCAAGGCGCTGCAGGATCAGCTCTTCTTTCGCGACATTCCCTTCCTCGAAACGCTGCTCGGCCCGCTGCGCGTCTGCTACATGAAGGGCCGCGCCAATTATCTATGCCGCCATAAGCTGGTTACGCTGCGCAATCAGCCGATTCTCTCCGGCCTGGAAGAGATTGACCAGTTCCAACAGATTGCCGCATGGGAACAGGTTACCGAGACCGGTGACCGCGCCGAGTTATCCGGCATGCCCGAGTCGAGCGCGCTGTGGAACAAGCTTGACGCGCGCACCGACGCATGCCTGGGGTCGACGTGCCCGGATTACCGGCGCTGTTTCATCACCGAGATGCGCCGCAAGGCGCTCGAGTCGGACATCATCATCGTCAATCATCATCTGTTTTTCGCCGATCTTTCCGTGAAGCAGGAAGCGACCGGCGCGCCCGATGCGGGCATTCTCCCTGAAGCCGCCGCAGTGATCTTCGACGAGGCGCACGAGCTGGAAGAGGTGGCCTCGAGTTATTTTGGGCTATCGGTCAGCAATGTGCGATTCGAAGAGCTGGCGCGGGACACCGACGCGTTGCTGCGCGGTAAGGAGGGCGCTGAAAAACTTCCCGCCGTTACGCAGCAGCTTCGCGAGCGGGCGCGCATGTTCTTTGCCGGCCTGCCCATCAGCGGGGACGGCCGCCAGCCCTTCGTGGGCCGCGAAGAGTTCCTCGAAACCTCGGGCGACTTGTACATGGCGGTGCGCGCCACGCTTCGCCGCATCGAGTCGGAGATGGAAGGGCTGCAAGGCGTGGACGAAGCGCCCGGCCTGCGCAAACGAGTGGCACGGCTGCGCACCGAGTTGGAGTTCCTGCTCGAATCGAATGCCAACAACATGGTGTATTGGATGGAGCGGCGAGTCGGCGGAGCTAGCGCGGAAAAGCAGACCGCACGCAGCGCCGGCTTTCGATCGCAATCCCGGACGACGTTTCTGCAGGCCACGCCCATCGATGTGTCCGAACTGCTGCACGAAATGGTTTTCGACCAGATTCCAACAGTAGTGTTGACCTCGGCTACACTCACCGTGCAGGGCGGTTTTGAGCACATGCGCAAGCGGCTCGGCCTCAACGAAGCGCGCGAACTGGTGGTGCCTTCTCACTTCAAATACGGCGAGCAGGCGCTGCTCTACCTGCCTCCGGAGATGCCCGACCCGCGCGAGCCGGAGTTTCCCGAAGCGGCCGCGCGCTGCATTCGCCGCGTTCTGGAGATTACCCGCGGGCGTGCTTTCTGCCTCTTCACAAGCTATAGCCAGATGCGCGACCTTTACGAGCGCCTGTTGCCGGAGCTCGACTTTCCGCTGCTTCTGCACGGCACGGCTCCGCGCAAAGCGCTGCTCGATGAGTTTCGAGCGACGCCCAACGCCGTTCTCTTCGGAACATCGAGCTTCTGGCAGGGAGTTGACGTGCAGGGCGAAGCCTTGAGCTGCGTGATCATCGACCGGTTGCCGTTCGCTGTGCCCAGCGATCCGGTTATCGCCGCGCGCATGAAGGCCATTGAAGAGGCCGGCGGCAAGCCGTTCTTCGACTACCAGGTTCCGGCGGCGGTGCTCACCTTGAAACAGGGATTTGGCCGCCTGATCCGGTCGCTTGAAGATCGCGGCGTGCTGGTGCTGCTCGACCCGCGGGTACGACGGCAGCGCTACGGCCAGACATTCTTGGCCAGCTTGCCGCCCTACCGCATGACGCAGACAATTACGGATGTGGAGAGCTTCTTCGCTGAGCCGAGGAAAGGAACTACAGCGAGGCAGCCCTCCTGAGGGAAGCGCCGCCATGACTGAAGGTTTCGCGGCAGTCTCTGAGAATTTGTCCAGGAACCTGCCAGGCTTGTTGAAGTGTGTGTGCTTGAAGGGTACGGGCTTCAGCCCGTACATGGAGAGCGATTTTTGGTGTTTGGCTTTAGCCGCGGAGGGAATGCGAACCTCGAAGAACCCTCCCTCAGAGGCTAAAGCCCAGTCGTTTGTGAGGACAGATGTACGGGCTGAAGCCCGTACCCTTCACGCAATGGGAAGTTGTTGGACAGTTTCCCGGAACGCATTCGATCCGAGTGACCCATGCCCTTCGCTCGCAAATCCGCAACGCCGCGCGCATTCCTCAATGAAGCCGGGCTCTTCGATTACGCCGTGAAGGCTCTTGGCAGGCGCATGCGCTCCGAGGCCGAATTGCGCCGGCTGATGAAGGCCCGCGTGGCGCCGGATGCGGGCGGCGAGGCGGCCATCGCCGCAGTGCTTGCGCGGCTCAAAGACTACGGCTACCTGAATGATGCTTCGTTTGCCGAGACTTACGCGCGCCTGCGCCAGGAGAACGAAAAGCTCGGCCAGAGGCGCGTGCGCCAGGATCTGCAGCACAAGGGTGTGCCGACTGACTTGATCGCGGAGACGCTGGAGGCGCGATACCGAGAGACGAACGAGGAAGCTCTGGCCCGCGCGCATCTGGAGCGCAAGCGCATTCGCAAACCAACCACCCCAACAGAAACCGCGCGCGTCATGCGGCGCCTGGTGACTGCCGGATTCTCAACCGGCGTGATCTACAAGATTCTGCGCAGTTGGAGCGTGCCGGAAGAAGCATTGTCGGCGCTTGAAAATATCGAGGATGAGCCCTTGGCCGAATGATTCCCCATCGGTCCAGGTGTAGCCGTCCCTGATCGCCCCGCAGCTCTCAAGGGTGAAACGCAGGCCACATTCGCAGGCCAAACTCGCAGGCCGCATTCAATGTGCAGGCTTGACCGCCTGCGCATGCTTCGGGTTAGCGGTGATGGCCTCGCGAACGCCGGCCAGCGGCGCGTTGGGAAGGAATTCGATGCCGCCACCGGGTGTCGAGCGGACGCCTAATTCCGCCCAGAGCTTAACCAAATCTACCGGGGTCGGGGAGTCCTTCCAGGCGGCGTACTGCCGGGTGAGCACGTGAGTGCCCGTGGCGCGATCACCGATTTCAAGGGCCTTATCCAGTGGCCACTCGTGATCGATGGTGCCGCCTTCGGCCACGATGGCGCGCATTGCATCCTGGAGCCCCATTCGATTGCTGGTCTGGCGGCGAATTTCGACGTCGGCCACCAGGCAAAACAGCCCTCCACCCCAATAGGTTCTTCCCCAGGTGTGCGTATGGTCCAATCCTTCATCGCCAGGTGCAGGCTCGCCATGCGGCATGCCATGAACCATATCGCTCCAGATCTGCTGAGCTTTCAACTCACCGGTCTCGACGCGGGCGATCGGCTCGATGTACGTGGCCATCCCTTCCTCCATCCAATGCTGGTCACGGGGCAAGGAAGGAAACGCCATGTGAGTCAACTCGTGCGTCGTTACCCAGTCATCGTCCAGGTCGGCGGCGGTAGTGTGCTCATCGACGCGCAGGCGGGTAAAGCCCTGAAAGCCGCCAGCGTCTCCCCAGGTCGTGCCATGAATTCCATCGCGGCCGCCGGCGACCGGCACCACCAGCATTCGAATCCGCTTGACCGGAAAGCCGCCAAAATAGGTGCTCACGGCATCCGCGGCCGCCTCAATATGGCTGAGGATGGCGGTTCGGGGCAGGTCAAGGGGGCCGGGCGCAAAATCGATCTGCAGTGTGCCCCCGCCAACCTGCATTTGGCGGGAATCTGCACCGCTGGTCGCGGGATTCGAGCCGCCGCCCGCGTTGGTCTGTACCTCGGCTCGTGGCTCAGGAGCAGGATCGGGGGCAGGTATGGGCGCGCGCTGGCCGTTTGGCGACTGGGGAAGAGAGAGAACCAACAGCACGGAAGTCAGCAGCAACGCAACTTTGTCCATTCGATCCCCCATCCCCGCTATTGATGAGACTCCGATTGCGCCCACGCGGTGTAGATCAAGCATGAAGATGCAGATCGAACCTGGGACGAGCAGCTCAAATGTGCGCGCTTGCGCAGCCTCCGATTACACTGATAAGGCCATGAAATATCAGTCCGGAAACGAGATACGGGAGCTGTTTCTGCGCTTCTTTGAGTCCAAGGGGCATCGCCGCGTGCACTCTTCCTCCTTGGTGCCTGCCAACGATCCAACGCTGCTGTTTACCAACGCCGGCATGAACCAGTTTAAAGACGTGTTTCTCGGCGCCGAGAAGCGCAACTACTCCCGCGCCACCAGCTCGCAGAAGTGCGTCCGTGCCGGCGGCAAGCACAACGACCTTGAGAATGTGGGCTTTACGCGCCGCCACCACACGTTCTTCGAGATGCTGGGCAACTTCAGCTTCGGCGACTACTTCAAGCGCGAGGCCGTTCAGTACGCTTGGGAACTCGTCACGAGTCCAGAATGGTTTGGTATCCCGAAAGACCGGCTCTACGTGACCATCTTTGAAGGGGCAGATGGCGTCCCTCGGGACGACGAAGCCGAGCAATTCTGGATCGAAGTCGGGGTTCCCAAGGAACGGATCTTCCAGTATGGATCGAAGGACAACTTCTGGCAGATGGGCGAGACCGGCCCATGCGGCCCGTGTTCAGAG
>JBEKVS010000146.1:0-13091 GCA_049513795.1 Occallatibacter sp.
CCGCAATCGCGAACTTCTGCTGCCGCTGATTCTGTTTCCCATCTTCATGCCCGCACTCTTGGCCATGGTGCTGGCGACAGGCTCCATCCTTACCGGCGACAGCGACCCTGTGCTGTGGATCAAGCTGCTGGCCGGCTACGACATCATCTTTACCACCGTAAGCCTTTTGCTCTTCGACGTGGTCCTGCACGCCGAGTAGCGTACTGATTTAACGATTGACGTTCATAACGGTACCCGTTATGATGTGGAGTGATCAAGAGCTTCGCAGACGGCGATACCAACTTGCTTTGGGAGACGGGCAAAAGCCGTCGTATCCCTGCCCACATCAGGCGCGCGGCCTTGAAGAAGCTCGTCATCTTGCATTGGGCCACGCGCCTTTCCGATTTGTCAGTGCTGGCCGGCAACCATCTAGAGGCGCTAAGGAAGGGCCGCAAAGGACAGCACAGCATCCGAGTCAATGATCAGTTCCGGTTGTGCTTTATCTGGCGAGAGCCCGATGCCTTCGACGCGGAGATTGTCGACTACCACTAGGAGCAACCATGCACCAGATCCCGTTTTCCTTCTCCATTCATCCCGGCGAAATCCTCCTCACGGAATTCATGGAGCCAATTGGCCTGACCGCGTATCGGCTTTCCAAGGAGCTTCATATCTCTGCCCCGCGCGTCAATGACCTGGTGCGCGGCAAACGCGGCATCACAGCCGACACCGCCCTGCGGCTCAGCCTTTACTTCGGCAACTCCGCCCAGTTCTGGATCGGCCTGCAGAGCGGCCATGACCTTTGGGTCGCCGCCAGAAACAAGGCGCTCAAGAAGGTGAAACCCCGGCAGCAAGCCGCCTGAAACATCGGCCGATGCTCCTCCACCGCAAGATCGAGCCCGCCGCGCCCTCGCCGCCGTAAACTGAAACAGTCGACTGGAGCATCATGAAAAAACTAGCCATCGGCATCTACATCGCCATCACGCTCGCTCTTCTGGCATGGGGCTTTTACCAGGCCATTTACGTCGCGCCCGCCGACGCCATGCAGGGCGAGGTCTACCGCATCATCTTCTACCACGTTCCCTCAGCTTCCGTGGCCTTCCTCTTCTTTGCCATCTCGCTCTGCGGGTCGATCGGCTTTCTCGCCTTCCGCCGCAATCAACCCCTCCGCGCACAGGCCGCTGACGCCTGGGCGCTGGCCGGAGCAGAAGTCGGCGTAGTGTTCTGCACCGTGGTGCTCATCACCGGCCCCATCTGGGGCCGCCGCGCCTGGGGCATCTGGTGGACATGGGACGCGCGCCTCACCACCACGCTGGTTCTTTGGCTCATTTACGTCAGCTACCTGCTCTTGCGCCGCTTCGTAGCCGGCCCGCAGATGCAAACCTTGGCCGCCGTCCTCGGCATCTTCGGCGCGCTCGATGTGCCTATCGTCTACATGTCCAACCGCTGGTGGCGCACCCAGCATCCCGCACCCGTCTTCGGCGGAAGCGAGGGCTCAGGCATGGCTCCCGCCATGGTTGCCGTCCTCATGTGGAACATGCTCGCCTGGCTGCTCTGGGGTCTGTTGATTCTGGGCCTGCGTTACCGCGTCGAGCGCCAGCATCAGAAAGCCGCCGCGCGCGAAGCTCAGTTTGCCTTGGAGGCATGACGTTACACAACTTGCAAGCACAGGATTAAGAAGCGCAAGAGAGGAAAGAAATGGACCAGCGAGCAATTCTCGATCACCAGTTCACCGTCGCCGCCTACACCGTTACCTGGGTCATCCAACTGGGCTATCTGGCCTGGCTTGGGATGAAATGGCGCGCGCAGAAGCGCGAAGCGGAGCGATCAAAGCACGGCACAAGGTAAACCCAAGCCTCTGATTAACGTAAATAAAAATAGCCGGCAAATGGGACGTCGAGCGGCAAACTCGCCTTATATGCAGTCGCCAGCGCGGCAAGCTGCGGCAGCGAGCATGTACCACGCGGGCCATGCAAAAGCGAAGGGGAATCCGATGAGCATCCAAAGTCCCCGCGTTCTAAACTTACTAACACCCGCGACAACAAGCAGCACCCAGCAAATGGCCAAGACCCCGCTGATCTGGAATGCCGGAATAAACTTTGCTGAGCTGGCCCAAGGCATAGGGATAAAGAATGGCAAAGGGATAAAGAATGCAGCTATTGCCACGATCAGCGAGAGTCCGAGCATCCACTTCATTTTCTAACCCCATGAATCAATGGCGTCATACTCTCGACAAAATCTAGGGCCGTTTGGACGTCTTGCCTATCGTGAAGAAGAAAAGAAACGCTACGACTGCAAATATGACCAAATGCCACGGCTGAAGCGGGAAGTTGAGCATGTAACTCATGCCAGATCGCTCCTATTCATGGCCTTAATCGCCTTTTCGGTTCGGCCTTCCTGACCTGCGTCTTCTGGCATTCGGCTCCTGGCGAGGCACTCTTGTCAAGAGTCTTAGGTGCCTCATCTGGACGGTCAAGCAACCTCTGCTCGCTGCGCACGCCGGGTTAATCGAAAGTAATAACCCTCTACAATCCCGAACGGGTCATCCCCCTAACACCACCAGCCCACGGCAAACCGGCTTCGTTGTATTTAAACAATTTCTAATAAAGCTGATGATTCAGATGTGGGACGGCTAATCAGAGCCGCCCCAGGAGATGAATAAATGCATGATCTGGTCATTGCACTCGCCTTCATTGGAATGGTAATCGCACCCGCCATCGTTGCTGCCAAGTCCGGCGCCGAAACCGCCGAGGAGCTCGAAGACTAGCTCTCCACCCCGCTTCGGCGGCCCCACTTTCGCGTCCAGCCCCTTGCACATAATTACGTCTGACAAGCGCACATTGGTTCCCATGTGCCCTGTTCATGTCTCGAACTCGAGTCTCGAGTTCGCATCCCGCGCCTTCCTGCCACCCTCGTCGATCTTGCAAAGAGACGAGCACCCCCACCCCTCCCCCGGTTTTCCTCCATCCCGCTGAAAACAAACTCATTACCCTCACAAAACCCACTCCAGCCAGTCGAAACAAAGCACTTACGAACCGAGCCGCCCTTCGGGGCATGCTCGGCGCCGAATCGCATTGCCCTGCATTCCGCCAGGAGCTACACTGATGGTTTGGGGGCAAGCTATGTTGGTTGTTATGAAGGCGCAGGCGACGCCGGAACAGATCCAGGCGGTCTGCGATTACATTGAGCAGTTGGGGTTTCGTGCCCACCCGCTTCCCGGAGCCCAGCGCACCGCCATCGGTATCACCGGCAATCAGGGCGAAGTGGAGCGCGGCAGCATCGAAGATCTCTCCGGCGTCGCCGAAGTCATCCGCGTTACCAAGGCCTACAAGCTGGCCAGCCGCGACGTGAAGGAAGAAGACACCGTCATCCAGTTCCCGGGCACCGATGCCACCATCGGCGGATCGGACCTGGCCATCGTCGCCGGCCCTTGCTCGATCGAAAGCCGCGACCAGGCCTTCGAGATCGCCGAGCTGGTCTCAGCCGCCGGCGCGCAGTTTTTCCGCGGCGGCGCCTATAAGCCGCGCACTTCGCCCTATGCCTTTCAGGGCCTGGGCATTGACGCTCTGCGCATCATGGCCGAAATTCGCGAGCGTTACGGCCTGCGCATTGTTACCGAGGCCATCGACAGCGAGTCGCTCGAACTGGTGGCCGAATGGGCCGACGTGATCCAGATCGGCGCCCGCAACATGCAGAACTTTTCCCTGCTCAAGAAGGCCGGCAAACTGCGCAAGCCGGTACTGTTGAAGCGCGGACTTTCCGCCACGCTTGAGGAGTTTCTCATGTCGGCCGAGTACATCATGAGCGAGGGCAACTATCAGGTCATTCTGTGCGAGCGCGGCGTGCGCACCTTTGCCGACCACACCCGCAACACGCTCGACCTGAGCATCGTGCCTGCCGTGCAGCGGCTCAGCCACCTGCCCATCCTGGTCGATCCCAGCCACGGCACGGGCAAGCGCGACTCGGTGCTGCCCATGGCCCGCGCCGCCGTGGCTACGGGTTGCGATGGCATCCTGGTCGAGGTGCACAACCACCCCGAGAAGGCGCTCTCCGACGGCCCGCAATCCATCTTTCCCGATCAGTTTGTGCGCATGATGGGCGAGATCGAGCAGATCGCTCCCGTGGTGGCCCGGCGGCTGCCGCGCGGCATCCATGTGGCCGCCGCAGCAGACTGAACGCATGACGGCTCGATCCCAGCCCAGGCCATGGGCGCTTCAGCGTAACCTTCCGCCGTGGCGGATACTCGCGCATGGGATGGGGATTCACAAATCCACCGCAGCGCGATTTGCCAACCCGGGGTTGTCATCGATTCTTACCAAACCAGTGCTGCTCGCACTTCTTGCTGTTACCGCCTGCGGCACCCACAATTTCCCGCAGTATCCGCCCAACTATCGCGAGTACGCCTACATCACCAACAGCGGCAGCGGAACGGTCACCGTTCTCGACGTCGTAAACCTGCGCGTTGACCGTGAGTTGCAAGTGGGACAGAATCCAGCCGCCGTCATGGCCAGCCCTACGCGCAACGAAGTGTATGTGGTGAACTCGGGAGCGGAAGGCGGTCAAGGGTCCATCTCTGTGATTGACTCGTCCAAGAATGCCGTTTCGGGCACGATTCTCCTGCACCGCAAACCAGTCTCCATCGACCTGGACTCGGCCGGCGCGCTGGCTTATGTGGCCAACTCGGAGTCAAACTCCATCTCCATTGTGGACCTGAAGACGCGGCGCGAGGTTGCGCAGATTGGCACCGGCGAGCAGCCCGTCGCGGCCCGCATTACGCCGGATGGGAAGACGCTGGTGGTGGCCAACCAGCGGGGTAATTCGGTCAGCATCATCGACATGGCTGCGCGCCGCGTGCGCTCCATCTTCGCCGACTGCCCCGGCGCCGCCGACGTGGCGATTCTGCCCGACTCGTCGAAGGCTTTTGTTGCCTGCTCAGGGGGACATCAAGTGTTGGCCATTGCGTTGGCCGACGCTAAGGAAACTCCCGCCACTCCAGACCGCATTGAAGCCGTACTCGATGTGGGGCGCGGGCCGATGCACCTGGCTCTGAAACCGGATGGCGGCGAGGTGTTCGTCTCCAATTCGCTCAGCGATTCGATCAGCGAAATCGACACCAGCAAAGACGATGTCGGCGGCGCTTACATGATTGGCGACGATCCGGTGCGAGGGCTCGTTTCAAACGATAATTCCCTGCTCTACGTGGCCAACTTCCGCTCGCAGTATGTGACGATTTACTCCATTGACGATGGCAAGCGTCTTCCTCTGTCCATGACTCCCCACGTTGGGGATGGCCCAGCCGCGATGGCCTTTTCCAGCTCCGGGCTGCTGCTTTTTGTGGTGGACAATCGCTCGTCCGACGTGGCGGTGTTGCGCACCGATACGCGATCCATGATTTCCATGCTGCCCACCGGGCGTGCGCCGAATGCCATTGCGGTGAAGGCCTTCAAGGTGCAGTAGCGAATCGCGGTGTATCTGTTTTCTAAGGAAGCGGTATTAACTTGGTGGCAGGCTCGGATCGGATGATGAGTTCTTTCTATCGCCTGATGAGCTTTTCTTATCCCCCAGCCGCGCTACGCTGAATTGAGCGCCGGCGAAGAGAATCAGCCCCGAGCAATAAGCCCAGAACAGCAGCCCGACGGAAACGTAAAACGGGCCGTAGAGCGCTTTCAGGTCAAGATGCGGCAGCACCTGCACGAAAAGCTGCTTGGCCAGCAGCCACACGATTCCGGTGACGATGGAGGTGCGCAGAACCGGGCGCCACGGAACGTTACGATTGGGCAGCAGCCAATAAATAGAGAAGAAGACGACGATCGAAGCGACGCCGGTGGAGAGCGAGAGCCAAAGATAACTGATCCCCTGAAAAAAGATGTTGTCGGTGTGCTGAAAGAAGATGAATCTGAGCAGGCCTTTTTCGCCCGCGTTGACCAGAATGCTGCCGAGGGCCAGCGCCAGCATGAGCAGGGCAAGGCCGAAAGCGACTAATTGATTGAAGAGATAATTGCGGCTCTTGGTAACGCCCCAGGCCTGGTTGAGAGCCACTTCAAGAGGCAGAAATATGCCGGTGCAGGAAACCAAAATCATGACCAGAGAGAGCACTTGCACGCCATGGCGGGGAACCACCTTCACCAGGCTGTCGGTGATGAATCCCTGACTCGCCGTTGTCGGCAGGAAGTAGTTCACGATCTCGTTCACCGCGTCCACCATGGGCTGGGAGTGGAACACAGACCGCGACAGGGTGTAGAGGAGCACGATAAAGGGAATGAAGGAAATGATCGAATTGGCTGCGACGCTGAAGGCGAAAGTGTGCACCTCGCTGTCCAGCAGGTACGCGGCGAGCGCCTTGCCATCCCTGCGCCAGCGGTACCACTTGCTGCGGGCGGCTGGAGGAACATCGGCCTGCGTGGCAGGAGTGCTCTTCACCTCTTCGTTCTCTCTTGTATCCAGGACCTCGACCACGTTGGGCTCCTTTGGAAGGCGGATTCTGGAATGCGCGAACTACCCTTGGCAGGGCAGCTTTCATCGATTCGGGCTCGACCGTCGCGCCACAGGGACATGAGTGCTTCTACAAGGATAGCCCTCCTGACGATACGGCACACCACCGTGTAGAAGCTGTGTATTTTCTTATTGCATCCTTATTCATTTCCTGCCATAACAGGAATACGACCCCAAAGAAATTGGCGGCACGGGGGCGCCGCAAGGCGCCGTACGGCGTCCTCATCAAACAGCGAGTTTGCGCCCTGGCCAAAGGAGGAGAATTCCGATGAAAGAACAAGGCGTTGTGAAGTGGTTCAATGGCGCGAAAGGATTTGGATTTATACAGCGCTCCAGCGGCGAAGATGTGTTCGTGCATTTCTCCGCCATCCAGGAGAGCGGATATAAGACGTTGAATGAGGGCGAGGCTGTCGAGTTTGTTTGCCAGCAAGGACCCAAGGGGCTTAACGCGGCCGATGTAACTCGCGTTGCATAAGTCGAACGGCAACCAGGCAGCCGTTTCTAACTCCGTTTGTTGCGCTCGCCGGCTCGGGACGGCTCGGTGGAAGCATTCTTGGTTTGCAGCCTCGCGACCGCCCAATTTGCTGCTGCCCTCACACCCTCATCGGTGCTTTGCGCCCACATGGCCAGCCGAGGCGCAAAGCGCGCGAGCGCGCTATTACCCATAGCCACAGCGATGTTGCGCCGGAATCCTTCAAAGCCGGCCCGGCGCACCGGCGAGCCATTAAAGAGCCGCTCGAAATGCGCTTCATCCAGTTCGGCAAGCCAGTCAAGAGTGGGGTTGACAAGCTCGGGCCGGGACTCAAGATCGGGATCGGTCCCGATGGGTGCCTTGCGATTCCAGGGGCAAACGTCCTGACAGATATCGCAACCAAACACCTGACGCCCAACGCCCTCCATCAAGCTCGCGTCCATGGCGCCGCGATGTTCGATGGTGAGATAGGAGATGCAGCGCGTCGCATCCATCTGATACGGAGCGATGAGTGCACCCGTGGGACACGCATCCAGGCAGCGGCGGCAGGTTCCGCATCGATCGGGAAGCGTCATGGACGCCTTGTCCTTCTCCACATCGAGTGATGTCAAAAGCACGGCCAGGAAACCATACGAGCCAAGCCTGGGATGGATGAGGCACGTATTCTTGCCCGTCCAGCCAATGCCGGCTGCGGTAGCCAAAGCGCGTTCGACGACGGGTCCTGTATCGACATACCCGCGCGCTTCGAACTCGCCGTGCTGCCGATGCATGGCAGCCTCCAGCAAACCCAGCCGCTTCTTGAGCACTTTGTGGTAATCGCTGGGTCTACGCATGCCATCGGGATGCTTGCGGCTGCTCCACGCGTAACGCGCAATCCAGCCGGTGCCGGTTGCAGCCGGGTCAGTCGAAAGCGGTTGCGCGCTGTGATAGTTGGCAAAGCAAACTATTGCCGAGCGCGCCCAGGGAAAGGGTATACTCACGCGCGACCGAATCATGCGTCCATCTTCGCCCAATCGCGTCAAATAATGCATGGAGCCCGCGTAGCCGGCCTGAACCCACTGCTCGAAGCGCGCGGCGTCGCGGTCTTCCGCGGCGAGCGGAAGCTGAGCAATCCCGGCCTCGGCGAAGCCGGACTCGAGGGCCAGCGTGCGCACCTGCTCCCTGGCAAGGCCGGGCTCGGCGCGTGATTCAACGGAACTGGGTGACGACGAAATCACGGAACTAAAGTCACCCCCCTTTGCGTAATCAACATTGTGTCCGAATGCGAACGCTGGGATCGAAAACTGAACAACCAGGGCGCGCCGCTGCTGACTATGCGCGGTAGCTATCCCTCATTGATTCAAGCTTATCCCCTTCTGGCAAGTTTGGCTGCCGGAGTGCAGGTTACAATCCACGTGGCCGTGCTGTACAGTGTGCGGCCCGATTAACGAAATGATCACTTTCTGGAGAGTTCTTATGACGACTGCAAGGTACGAACCGACATCCACCCTCGTGATGAAAGCTGTTGAAGCGGCCGCGTTGAATGAAAGAGAGCTGCGCCAGATTAACCACGGCGAACTGGTTCGGGGTGAAGACGCGAGCCTGCTCGAGCGCATCGAGCCGCTGGTGCGTCAGAGCAGCGTCATGCTCGATCTGGGCGGCGTGGAGCGCATTGACGCGGCAGGCATCACCGCTTTGATATGCCTCTATCGCAGCGCGCGGGACTCCGGACATTGCTTTCACGTAACAAATGTTCCTGCCCGGGTCTGTCAGATTCTGAAAATGGTGGGGCTGGATCGCATTTTGGTGTCCCATAATGCGGTGGAGGATTCTCAATACGGCCCATGTTCGCAGCTCTCCGCAGCCTGATTCCTGGCGTAAGCTCTGGAAAAGACCTGCCGGCACAAGAGATCGTCTCAAAATGCGAAAATTTGCGCAGGCGACCTCATCTTGATCCTTCATGCAAATGAATGGTCTGTGACGAGTGGCACATGCAACGGTATACTTACGGCGATATTTGTACTAGCGACGAATCAACGCCGCGACGCGCCGTCAGATGCAAGGATGACTCGCACGCGCTCAGCCATTGACCGCTTTTCTCTATCATCGCTGAGCCTCCGTTCTGCCACCCTGTCACCGGGAGCCGCTGTTGCGGGTCGTAGCCCCGGCGACTCTTCTTTGGCGCCAGGGTGACAAAATCCTAATAGCGGAGGCAATACCCCATGACGCAGAGCGTGGTGGATCAATCGTCTGCCGGACAGGCAGGCTCGACCTCAACTCCAATTCAGTACGTGTACTCCTTCGGCGGCGGAACAGCGGACGGCAACGGCCGCATGAAAGACGTGCTGGGCGGCAAGGGCGCCGGCTTGGCCGAGATGACCCACGCGGGTTTGCCGGTGCCTCCGGGATTCACGATTCAGACCGAGGCCTGCCGCGAATACATGCGCGGTGGGCTCAATCCGCAGATCGATGTAGAAATGCATGCCGCCTTGCAGCGCCTCGAAAAGATGCAGGGCCAGCAACTGGGCGCGGGCGAGAATCCGCTGCTGGTTTCGGTGCGATCGGGCGCCAAATTTTCCATGCCCGGCATGATGGATACCATCCTGAATCTCGGCTTGAACGATCAGGCCGTTGAAGCGCTGGCCAAACGCACCGGCAATCCTCGCTTCGCGTATGACTCCTATCGCCGCCTGATTCAGATGTTCGGCGACGTGGTGCTCGATGTTTCAAAGAAAAAGTTCGAGCACATCTTCGAGCACATCAAGGAGCGCGAGGGCGTCAAGTTCGACTATGACCTGACTCCCGAAGCACTGCAGGAGATCATCGCCGAATACAAGAAGCTGGTTCGCAAAGAGACCGGCAAGGACTTTCCCCAAGGCCCGCTCGATCAACTGGTGCAGGCGCGCGACGCCGTCTTCAGAAGCTGGCAGAACGACCGCGCCAAGACCTATCGCCGCATCAATCACATCGACGATTGGCTGGGCACAGCGGTCAACGTGCAGGCCATGGTCTTCGGCAACCTGGGTGAAAACTCCGGCACCGGCGTGGGTTTCACGCGCAATCCAGCAACCGGCGAGCATGTTTTCTTCGGCGAGTACCTTATGAACGCGCAGGGCGAAGATGTGGTCAGCGGCATTCGCACGCCGCTCTCCATCAGCGAGCTCGAGCGCGCCATGCCCAAGGTCTACGACCACTTGCGCGCCGTGACCTGGAAGATGGAAAAGCATTATCGCGACATGCAGGACTTCGAATTCACCATCCAGGATGGCAAGCTCTACATGCTGCAGACGCGCAACGGTAAGCGCACCGGCCTGGCTGCCGTGCGCATCGCCATCGACATGGTGCGCGAGGGCCTGATCACGCAGGATGAGGCCATCTTCCGCGTCGAGCCGAATCAGCTCTATGACTTCCTCGTTCCGCGCCTGGTTGAAAAGGGCGAGAGGATTGAAGTGCTGGCCACGGGCCTTCCCGCTTCGCCGGGAGCAGCCGTGGGCCAGATCGTTTTCTCCGCTGAAGATGCCGTCAAGTTCCACGCCAGCGGCGCGTATCGCTCCATCATTCTGGTGCGCGGCGAAACAACGCCGGAAGATATTGCCGGCATGGAAGTCGCCTCCGGCATTCTCACCTCGCGCGGCGGCATGACGTCGCATGCGGCCGTGGTCACGCGCGGCATGGGCAAATGCTGCGTGGCCGGCGCGGGCGACCTCAAAGTCAGCGAGGCCAACAAAGAACTGCGCGTCAAGGATCATGTCTTCAAGCAGGGCGACTGGATTTCGCTCGACGGCACGACCGGCCGCGTGATCAAGGGCCAGTTGAAGACGCTGCCCGCGCAGCCCGACGATCCCGACCTGGTCAAATTCATGAGCTGGGTCGATCCGGTGCGACGGCTCAACATTCGCGCCAACGCCGACATTCCGCGCGACGCCAAGCAGGCTCGCCTGTTCGGCGCGGAAGGCATCGGCCTCTGCCGCACGGAGCACATGTTCTTTGCCGAAGACCGCATCGAGCACATGCGCACCATGATCCTTGCCGACAATGAGAAGGACCGCCGCGAGGCGCTCAAGAAACTCCTCCCCATGCAGCGCGCGGACTTTGCCGGCTTGTTCAAAGCCATGGAGTCGCTCCCGGTGACGATTCGCTTACTTGACCCGCCGCTGCATGAGTTCCTGCCGCAGCGCGAAGACTTGCTCGTCGAAATCTCGCATCTCGAAGACACCAAGCCTCGCTCGCCGCGGCTCAAGGAACTGCGGCCGTTGCTGGCGCGTGTGCAAGAGTTGCACGAGATGAATCCCATGCTCGGGCTGCGCGGCTGCCGTCTCGGCATCACATTCCCCGAGATCACGGAGATGCAGGTCCGCGCCATCTTCGAGGCTGCCTGCTCGGTAAAGGCCAAGGGCGGGGATCCGCATCTTGAAATCATGGTGCCGCTGATTGGCTCCATTGAAGAGATGCGCAACCAGTCGGCCATCATTCGCCGTGTGGCTGCGGATGTCTTCAAAGAAAAAGGTCAGACGGTTGACTACATGGTCGGCACGATGATCGAACTGCCGCGCGCCGCTTTGACTGCCGACCAGATCGCCGAAGAGGCCGAGTTCTTCAGCTTCGGGACAAACGACCTGACGCAGACTACCTTCGGCATCTCGCGCGACGACATCAACAACTTCCTGCCGGCTTATCTGAAGCACGGCATCTTCAAGCAGGATCCCTTTGCCACGCTCGACCAGGCCGGCGTGGGGCTGCTGGTGAAGATGGCTACTTCAAAGGGCCGCAACACGCGGCCTGATCTCAAGGTGGGCATCTGTGGCGAACATGGCGGCGATCCCGAGTCCGTCAAGTTCTGCCACAAGATCGGGCTCAACTATGTGTCGTGCTCGCCCTTCCGGTTGCTGACGGCGCGGCTTGCAGCGGCGCAGGCGGCCATGGAAGAGCGACAGGCTGGATTGGCGCACACCAACAAGTAAACGACTCGTTCAAGAACATGCACAAAGGGCGTTCGCCGTAGTGAACGCCCTTTGTGTCACCGGATTCGAACGGCGTTTCCCAGGTCTCAAAAGCGAGACCTGGGGCACCCACACGTTCTGACTCGTTGATGAAGTGGACTACTCGAGCGACAGGACGATCATGCTGTATGGGGCGGAGATTGCGTACGGCTTGAGTTCCTTGTAGCTGGCCGGAGTGATGCTAAAGGGAACCACCGCGCTCCCCGTCAGCATGTAAGCGTGATTGCTCTTGTCCCAGGTGAATGCGCGTACCTGGTCGCCGGCGTTGATCACGCCGCTAAAGGCCGTGATCGGTTTGGCGCCGTTGAAGTGGAAGAACTGGTAACTCCCACTGCCGCCGACGGCAAGGATATTGCTCGAAGGAGAAATGCTGACGACCGCGGGGGTATAGCCGATGGTGGGCATGTTTTCCCAATTGCTGGTGGTCGTCAGTTTCCCGGCGGTGCTCACCGTGTAGGTACCAACGGCGCTGCCTACGAACTCGTTGTGGGTGGGGTCGATGAGGGCGAAACTGACGGCGAGGTGATCGTCGTTGTCGTTTTCGCTGACATCGGGGCAATATTGATACGGACTCTGTGCTTCCGGCTCAACATCGCTGGCTCCGATGTAGCTCAGGAGTCCATTGCTTTCCCGCTTGTAGACCATGGTTTGCGCGTTTACTTTGGACTCCGTTCCCAGGTGCAGAACCGTAATGTCGCAACTCGGGTAGAGCGCATACTTGTTGTCTTGCACAAACCGGATCTCCGAGAAATACGAGTTCGCGTAGGTGCTTCCCAGGAATTCGAGTTCGCCGTTGCTTTCGATCTTGAAGGAGAGCAGATACCAGTCGTTGTTGGTATCGGCAACGAAAGCGTAGACATCGCTGCCGGTTTCGTCGACCTGAAGGACGGGCGCCTCGGACGTAGAAGAAGCGTCCTTGACGTACTTTGCGGCGTCGATGGAGGCGACGTACTTGAGGCCTCCGTTGGAGGCGATGGAGTAGGAGTAGATGTTGGAGTTGCCGTCGATGCCGAAGACGAATTTCTTGGTCACCGAGAGGTGTATGAGCGGCTGCGGTGTCGACACATCGTTGATGTAGGTGAGCGCGCCGGCGGGAGAAGCGGCAAGCGCATCAATGAAGTCGGGGTTAGTTCGGGAGACGTACACATAGGCGACCGGAGCAGTGGAGGCTT
>JBEKVS010000147.1:0-13067 GCA_049513795.1 Occallatibacter sp.
AGTGGGCGGGTCGCGCCGAAGCTTTGTTGTCAGCCGGTATTGTCAACCAGCGGACAACAACCCGCACGACCTTCACATTTCGATTCAATCACACGTTGCAGGGGCTGCGCCAGTGGAGGGTCGGCAGAGCAAGATCGGAATTTCAAGCTGCAGGAAGCGGCAGCTTCCACCAGCTTGCGGTTCTTCCAGGAACAAACGAGCCGGAGCCGATCGAGCCAGACCCAGCGAGCCAGAGCCGATCGAGCCAGAGCTGATCGAGCCAGACCAAACGAGCCTTCCACCAAGCGGCGGACAATGCTTTTACATTTGGCTTACAAGCCCATGACAACAGCAGGGTGTTGAGTTGGCTACTTTTGAAGTTGTCCCCAGGTCTGCTTGCAAACCAGATCACCCCCAACGGACGCCGCAACCGTCGAATTCAAGATAGCGAACTGCGGTGCGGTTTCGAGCAACGTGTCCCTTTGGATTCCAATGGCCACCGCTCCTCGGCCTCGGACACGCGCTGGACTGCTCTACACTCGCTTGACCGGCTGTGTCGGGCGAGTGCCTTATTCCCAAAATCTGGAAAAACTTCTTGACATTTTGATCCGCGCTCTTCTATAGCTGGCTATGGGAAGCGATTCGACTCCGAAGTCGACTCCGGAATTGACATATGCGCACACATGCCAACGATCGTCTCAAGGGCACGCTCGACCTGCTGGTGCTGAAGACGCTGGCCTCGCAGGGACCAATGCACGGCTATGCCATCACGCTGCGCATCGAGCAGATTTCAGAGAGCGTTCTTCATCTGGAGGAGGGGTCGCTCTATCCCGCGTTGCATCGGATGACGCAGGCGGGATGGCTGGTTTCAGAATGGGGAGCTTCGGAAAGCAATCGCCGGGCGCGCTACTACTCCATTACGCCGGCGGGAAAAAAGCAGTTGCAGGAAGAGACAGAGGGCTGGGCGCAGTTGACTGAAGCCGTAGCGCGCGTGCTTCGCATGGCTTAAGGCGTCTTCAGGGCCCTTAGGCTGGGAACCTGCGGGGGCGTGTTATCCCACCCTGGCCGCAGAAAACAAAGACGCGGCGAGAGTGGGGCGGTGCATTTTGCGCTATCTGAAAAATGGTCGAGCAAGGAGGATGCCGTGAGCTGGTTGAATCGATTCTCAAACCTGTTTCGCCGCGACAAGCTGGATGAGGAGCTGAAAGAGGAGTTGCAGTTCCATCTGGACGCGCGCACTCGCGACAACCTCAAAGCCGGCATGCCAGCCGAAGCGGCGCGGGGGGATGCTAGGAGACGGTTTGGCAACGCGGCCGTCGCCAGTGAAAGAGCGCATGAGATGAATATTGTCTTGTCGATAGAGAACATTGGCCGCGATCTGCGCTACGCATTGCGCAGTTTGAGCAAGTCGCCTGGATTTACGCTGGTGGCGATTCTGACCCTGGCCCTTGGATTCGGCGCAAACACAGCCGTTTTCACGGTGGTGAACGGGGTGCTGTTTCGTCCTCTGCCCTTTCCCGACGCAGAGAGGCTGTTCCTGATCTCCTATCAATCGAAGCAGGGCATGTTCGAATTCCGGCCCGGCCTCTACGACAAGGACTATCTCGCCTATAAGCGGGACAATCGGTCGTTTGACCAGCTTGCAACGTTCAACGAAGACTCCGCCACCTTGACCGGGACGGGAGATGCGGCGCGCGTGCCGACGGCTATGGTGACGGCGAGTTTCTTGCCTGTGCTCCAGGTGAATCCGGCGATGGGGCGAAACTTTATCGAGGAGGAAGAGCAGCCGGGCAAAAATCGCGTGGCGCTGATCAGCGACAAGCTGTGGCGGAGCCGCCTCGGCGCAGATCCGGGCATCCTGGGAAAAACGATCACACTGGATGGAGCCACGTACAGCGTCGTCGGCGTGATGCCCGCCAGCTTCGCGTTTCCCCATGACGCGGGTTTGTGGCTGCCGCTCAACGTGGGCGGCGACCCGCACAACACCTACACGCGGGCAGTGATCGGCAGGCTGCGGCCCACAGTTACGCAGCAGCAGGCACAGGCGGAACTGGAGGCATTCGCCAAGCACTTGCCGCCCGGCCCTGGGGAGAACGCAGAGAGCATGGTAGCGGAAGTGCTGCCCATGAACGACCTGCTGGTCGATAAGATTCGCAAATCGCTGTTGATTTTCATGGGTGCAGTGGCCTTTGTATTGCTGATCGCGTGCGCCAACGTAGCGAATTTGATGCTGATGCGCGGGACAGCGAGGCAACGTGAGATCGCGGTGCGCAGTGCGCTGGGCGCGAGCCGCGGACGCGTGATGCGGCAGCTTCTAACCGAAAGCACACTGCTCTCTCTGGGCGGGTCGATTGCAGGAATTCTCGTTGCGCTTGCGGGCGTGCCTGCGTTGCTGGCGATCGCCCCGGCCGCGGGGCTTCCGCGCATCGACGAAATTCACATCGATGCGCGGGTGCTCGGGTTCGCGCTTTTGCTGGGCGCATGCATGGGAATCTTCTTCGGCCTGGCGCCGGCCTTGCAGGCAACGGGACACAGCGTGCGCGCATTTCTTGGCCTGGGCGGGCCCACGCTTACGGCGCGGCGCCAGCGTTTGCGCAGTGCGCTGGTGGTCGCAGAGATCGCATTGGCGCTGGTGTTGCTGACGGGCGCGGGGCTCATGCTGAAGAGCTTCATGCTCATGCGTACCGTCGATCCCGGATTCCGCACCGAAAACATTCTCACCATGACGGTCGACCTGCCGGATGCGTCGTATCCGACCGCGGCCGCGATCCAGGCCTTCAATGCCGATGTCCTGGCCAAGCTCAAGACCCTCCCCGGCGTTGTTTCCGCGGGAGCCGTGAACTTCATGCCGCTGCAGGCGTTCCTCGTCCAGGGAGATTTTCATCTTGATGGCGGGCGCAAGCTGCCGCGCGATTACACTGTCGCCAAACCCGCCGTCAGCGCTGATTATTTCCGCGTGATGGGTATTCGATTCCTGACAGGGCGCGAGTTTACCGACCAGGACAAAAGCAGCGAGCCGGGAGTGGCGATCGTCAGTCAATCCGTTGCGCGAACACTCTGGCCCGGCGAGGATCCGATCGGGCAGCGCCTCACCATGGAGGACGAGCCCAAACCAAAAGACTGGCTCACGGTTGTAGGGGTGGTGGACGATGTGCGCCAGCAGAGCCTGGCCGAGAAGCCACTGCCGGCCATCTATCAGCCTTATCAGCAGGTGACGCGGTCGTTCTTCCTGAGCCATATGAGCTTCGTGGTGCGGACCGCGGAAAATCCGCAAGCCGTTGCCGCTGGCATGCGCGCCGCGCTGCACGGCGTGGACAAGAATCAGCCGGTAGCGATTGCGCCTCTCACGGATTTAGCCGACGCATCGACTGCCGAGACCTGGTTTCAGGCGCGGCTGATTTCGACTTTCTCCCTGCTGGCTCTGATTCTCGCGGCCATCGGGATTTATGGCGTGCTGGCCTACGCCGTGACCGAGCGCACGCGCGAGATTGGAATCCGCATGGCTCTGGGCGCAAAGAAAAGGGACATCACAAGCATGCTCTTGAAACGCACGCTGATGCTGATTGCGTGCGGCGTTGCGCTTGGAGGGTGCGGCGCACTCGTTCTGACGCGCGTGCTGGCCAGATTTCTCTTCGAAGTAAAGCCCAACGATCCGGTGACATTTTTGTCGGTGGCCGCCATTCTCGCTGCGACCGGAATCATTGCCGGCTTGCTGCCCGCGCAACGCGCAACGCGAGTGGATCCGGTTGTGGCGCTCAGATGGGAGTAGATTCACTTCTCAATCAACGCACCGTCATTTTTTGCCTGCGGACGGCAGATTCCTGCTAGAGTTTTCACATTCTCAGCATGGAAAAGGATGACCTGCGCATGACACCCAAATCGAAAATGATGGCTTACCGGCGGCTGGCGTGGACAGGCCTTTTGCTTGTCTTGTTCTCCACAAGCATCGCGGCGCAGGAGATCAATGTTGCGGAGCGGCTCGCCGGGTTTGACGACTACATGGCGAAGACCCTCAAAGACTGGAATGCGCCCGGGGTGGGCGTTGGAATCGTCGTCAATGGGAAACTCGTTTTTGCCAAGGGATATGGGTATCGCGACTACGAGAAGAAGCTGCCATTCACGCCGGAAACTGTCGTCCCTATGGCTTCGAACACCAAGTTGTTTACTGCTACTGCCGCCGGGATGCTTGTGGAAGAAGGCAAACTTACCTGGGATAAACCCGTGCGGGAATCGGTTCCTGCGATCCGCTTCTTCAACGAGCAACTGAACAATGAAGTCACGCTTCGAGACATGCTGTCTCACCGCACCGGAATTACCCGCCACGACACCATCTGGTATAAGTCCGACTTCACGCGCAAGGAACTCTTCGAAAAGCTCGTCTATCTGGAGCCGGAGCAGCCGCTGCGTACGACATTCCTCTATAACAACCTGATGTTTGCGGCGGCCGGTTATATCATCCAGTTACAATCCGGAAAGACGTGGGAAGAGTTTGTCAAAGAACGCATCCTGGACCCGCTCGACATGAAGTCGACGAGCTATTCGATTGCCGACATGCTGAAGCAGCCGGACTTCGGCGTCGGGTTTACGGAACGCCGGGATTCATTCGAGATTTACAAGATCCCCTATTACGAAGACATCGCCGGCGTCGCTCCTTGCGGAGCTATCGTCTCTAACATCGACGACATGTCGCATTGGCTCATCGCGCTCATGAACGACGGCAAATACGGGGACAAGCAAGTTATTCCGCCGAGTGTCTTGAAGGCGACTCTGGAGCCGGCGATCGCTTTGCCGAATACCGCGCTTGAGACCAGAGGTTGGGGAGAGATGCTCAACGCGGCTTACGGCATGGGCCGCGAAACGGCCAGCTACCGCGGCCACCTGATTACGTTTCACGGCGGCGATCTTCCCGGATTTCATACTCAGATCTCGTTCATGCCGCAGGATCACATTGGCGTAATTGTCTTTGAGATCGGCAACCACAGCCAGCCGCTTTATAACATCGTGACTTATAACGTCTATGAACGCCTGCTGGGCATGAGCCTGACTCCATGGAGCGAACGCCGGCTTGAGATTCGTCTCAAAGACAAGAAGGCCGATACCGAGGCGCGCACAAAATCAGGTGAGGGGCGTGTTCCCAATACCAAGCCCTCGCACGCGCTGGCAGATTACGCGGGAGTTTATGACAACAAAGCTTACGGCGCAATGACCATCGGCTTGAAGGATAACCAGCTGCAGTTCGATTTTCATAAGATCCGCATGCCCATGACGCAGTTCCACTATGACCGCTTCGATACTCCCGACGATGAGACGGATGGCAAGTGGTCGGTTAACTTCCGTACCAATCCGCAAGGAGACATAGATCAGGCGGTGGTCTCATTGGATGAGGCGGAAGCCGTGTTCCTGCGCAAGCCGGATGTTATCGATCCAAAACTCCTGGCGCAGATGGCCGGTAGTTACAAAACTCCGGATGGATCGTCCGTCGAGGTGGTGGTGACGCCTGACGGTGGGCTGACGCTTAAGCTTCCCGGGCAACCCGATTTCGAGCTCAAGCAGGCCAAGGGGCTAGCTTTCAAGCTGCCGCAGTTCTCTGATTTGACCTTGGAGTTTGTGGTCGAAAACGGCCAGGTGAAAGCCATCAAGCAGAAGGACCCTTCCGGCGAGTACACGTTTCCGAAGAACTAGCACTGACAATCGGAAGTTAGCGCGGGCCGGGCCGAATCCCGCTCCACACCATCTGGTGAAACTGCGCGTCGAGCTCTTCCGGGCTGGCGGCTGAGCCGTGGTCGACCCACCAGGTCAATAGCGCCAGCATGGCGCCGGCCAATGCTTGGGCACGCGCCTTGAGCAGCATCGGAGCCAATTCAACATCGGCCATGCGCAATCGTTCTTCAATCGATCGGGCAAAAAATCCTTGACCCAATTCGAGAACGTCGCGCATTTTTCCCGCCGCTACCAGGGTCGAATAGAGCTCGCGCACCTCGCCGATGTGGGTTGCGAACTCGCATACTGGCGCGACGCGATCGAGGGGTGCGCCTTTGCGGGTAAGCAAGGTGGACATGACCTCGAAGAAATCTTCCACATCGCTTAGGAATAGGTCGTTCTTGTCGCTGTAATGCGCGTAGAAGGTTGATCGTCCGACGCCGGCGCGATCGAGCACATGCTGCACAGTGATCTCATCGAATTCCTTCTCCTGCATGAGCTCAAGCAGGGCGTCGCCCAGCACATCGCGGGTGTGGCGAACCCGCCGGTCGACTGGGCGCGAGGACGCGTTGGCGCGCGCGGCTGGAACCGGATTGACGGGAACAGGATCGGCGTTTCCGGACATAAGCACCTTGTCTGTTCAGCAACGTGTTGGCGGGCGGTTTTTCGCGGCTAAAGGATGAGCTCTTCTCAGTACAGTTGAACACATGACAGACCTGCGTAAGTCCGGACTCGCGCTTATTCTCGGCTCCATCGGGGGCATTGTGACCATGGGCATTCACCCTCATGCTTCAGTAGGCCTTGCCGCCGACCAGGTTCAGCACCTGGCTCTGCACTCGGCCATCGCTCACTCGCTGGCTATCGTCAGCAACGTGGTGATGGTGCTTGGCGCATGCGGGCTTGCGCAGCGGCTGCGCGCGCCGAACCGGCTGGCATTTGCGGCCCTGGTGGTCTATTTGTTCGGGGCCGTCGCGGTGCTGATCGGCACGGCAGTGAGCGGGTTTATCGTGCCTGACATCATGGTGCGCATGGTCGAGGACACGCCTGCCGCCGCTCCGCAGTGGCACATCGCTATCGTTTCGATCTTCGCCATCAACCAGGCGTTCTCGAAAATCTACGCGGTCGCGGTCTCGGTGGCGATGGTGCTCTGGTCTGTCGCAGCCTTGAAGGCGGGAGGTTTTGGGCGCGCGCTGGCGCTTTACGGATGCATTGTCGCGCCAGTGCTGGTGGTGGCCGTGTGCAGTGGTCTGATGCGGCTGAACGTTACGGGGATGACGGTTGTTGTTTTGGCCCAGGCCCTCTGGTTTATTGGCGTGGGCCTGCAACTGAACAAAGAGGGATTGAAGGCCGAGGCCGCTGTAGCTGCATGAGCCGTGGAACTCGAGGTCGGGGGAACGGCCCGCGCGGAACTCTTCGCAAAAGATATATTTTACGCTTGCATAAAGATATATCTTTAGATATATTGAATTCAAGGAGAAACACATATGTACATCCACAACTTTGCAATGCACCAGGGCCGGGACTGCCGATTCGCAGGACGCGGCCGAGACAGAGGCGGCCAGGATCAACCTGAATATGGCCCTCAAGACAGGGGATTCGGCGGGTTTTGGCATGGCCTTGAACACGGCCCCGAACACGGGTTTGGGCCTGGATTTGGACCCGGACAGGGGTTTGGCGAGCGCGGTCACCGCGGATCTGAGCGTGGCTTTGGCGGCCGGGGACACCACGGCTTCGGCCGCGGCTTCGGCGAGGGTCGCGGACGGCTCTTCGATGCCGGCGACATCAAACTGGTCATTCTCAAGCTGCTTGCCGAGCAGCCAAGCTACGGATACCAACTGATCAAGACCATGGAGCAGCGGCTCTCAGGCGGTTATGCGCCAAGCCCCGGAGTGATCTATCCCACGTTGACGATGCTCGAGGAAGAGGGTCTGGCGACTTCATCTTCTGAGAACAGCAAGAAGGTCTACACCGTGACGCAGGAAGGCCTTGCGTATCTCGAAGCCAACAAGGAGCGGATCGACGAGCTCTTCGCACGGCTCGAAGAGACCGGTCGCGGCTTCGAGCGTGGCCGGTCGCCGGAGATCATGAAGGCCTTCATGAACCTGCGCGGCGCGGTGGGAGCCCGCGTGTCACGGGATTTGAAGCCGGAGCAGATCCGCAAAATCACGGAAGCAATCAACGCGGCGGCCAAGGCGATCGACGAGCTCTGAAGGTAATCTTCAGGGCTTGTCAAGCCCGGCTCAGGTCGAGTTTCAGGAGCACGGGCACATTTAGAGCGATTTCACAATTCGTGTGCCCTTTTTGGCTTCGCGAAGGGTGCCTTTTTCTTGAGGAAAAAGGCACTTTGGAGCCGTGCTTTCGGGGTACAGCAATTGTGAAACCGCTATAGCTCAACACTTCATCGAAGGCGAGCTTTCCCTAAATCCGGATTAAGAACTACTCGGATAAGAAAGCGAGCGACTGCAACTGTGTGATCTCGAACGGCTTGCGGCAGCGGATATTCGCGCAAGACAATTTGTCGTCGCGTCTTACCATGTAAGACTGGGCTTTGGCAAAGCGGGCCCTATCGCGCTCGTCCGCGTTGCGCGGCAGTTGCGGGCGCTTGCGGCGTACGACCCAGGTGACTTTATACTCCGCGGCCTGGCCGCACTTGGGGCAGGTGAGTGTGTGGCTGCGCTGTTCGGTGGTCTCGTTGAAAAATTCCCGCTCTTCCATGATCTCCGGCTCTTCCCCTCAGGGGAGAATCTAATCCATACTCGTCCTTGGGGCAAGGGAACGCAAGAGGGCAGAGAGACAGGCACGGAGCGAGCTGAGGCCATGACGAAACGCAAGCCGGGAAAGTTTTCAGTCACAAAAGCCGTAAAGGCCAACGCCCGCGAGCGCGTGGGGCAGCCGAAGCCCGCGCGGGTGCTAGAATCGGAGCCGCGCACGGGACGCGAAATCAAGCACAAACCGAAGCTGGAAGACGTGATCCGGGAAGCGGAATAGGCAAGGGCACCTGAGATAACAAGCGGTGGGAGGGGCAATGGCCAAGGCGGTTGGAGTGGGCGGCATCTTCTTGAAAGCACGCGATCCCAAGGCGCTCTCCGCCTGGTATGCGGAGCACCTGGGCGTTCCGGATCTGGGCGGCGGCACACTGGCATTTGACGGGCCGGAGTCGGCGGGCATGACGGTATTCACCTATTTTCCGCTGGACACAAAGAAATTCGGAGCGGGCACGCAGGAGGCAATGGTCAATTTTCGCGTTGACGATATGGATCAGTTGCTGGCCCAGCTCGCCGAGGCTCAAGTGCGCATCGACCCCAAACGCGATGACCACGAGTATGGCCGCTTCGCCTGGATATGGGATCTGGAAGGCAATCGGGTGGAGTTGTGGGAGCCTCCCAAGGAAGGCTGAGCTTCGGGCTCAGTGAATTCTTCCGCGCGCAATCGCGTCGTGCTTCTGTCTTACATTTGCGAGACTTTCGTTAGGCGTGCAAGACAGCCGTAAGACAATTGTGAGGCGGGTGTATCCCACGGGCAGGCATTTGTCTTACGCGTGCAAGACAAGCTCATAGCCGAGTTTTCCGCCCTCGGAGAACATTGGCTATTCCGCAACCCGTTGCGGCGCCAGACGGCAGAGAGCCTGTATCCGCGCCTCTGGGCCGCTTTTCATTCGAATTGAAGAGAAATTTGCGCGATCCCGCTAGGTTCGCGGCTGAGATTCAAGCCAGGCTGCCAAGTCGCCGTGGCCGCGCTCGCGCGCGAAATCGGCGGCGGTCTTGCCCTGATCGGCTTTGTGATGAGGGTCGGCTCCCTCAGCCAGCAGCATTTTGACCAGGTCTTTGCGATTGGCGATGGCCGCTGAGAAGAGCGGAGTGAAGCCTCCAGCCTGGGTGGAATTGACTGAGGCGCCCGCATCGAGCAGCAGCCGGATGGTCTGCGTATTCTTCCCCAGCGCCAGCGCCGCGTGCAGCGGCTGGTTTTGCTGCGGGTTGCGGCTGAACGCGTCCACGCTCGCACCAGCGGCCAGAAGTGCGGACACGGTCTCGGGGGTACCGAAGGCCGCGGCGAGGTGAAGAGGCGTCCAGCCATCGCCGGAAAAAGAGCCGGCAAGCTCGGGCTCTGCCTGGAGAAGAGCCTTCAGCCGGCCGTCGTCGCCGGTGGCTGCGGCTTCAAATATGTCCAAAGGCAGGCCGTCGGCCGCAAGACGGCTGAGGAGGAAGTTGCGCACCATCTCCTGGCCGTAGTAAACCGACCAGATCAGCATGGATACGCCTTGCGGGTCGCGCGCGCTGGCAAGGCCGGGGTCGGTCTCGACGGCGTCGGCAACTTCGGCCGTCGCTCCAGACTGAATCAATCGCAGGAATGCAGCACTCATGGATTCCCCTCTGGTGACAATGCGCGCCAATTGCGCTTATGTCACAACGCCATGTCACAAGAGGATACAGCAAGCTCAGGCCTGGCGGCGTGAGCACGCTTTAAGAGTGGGGAACACTGTAGGGGCCGGGCAGCATCACGGACGTCTTGTCTTTCTTGGCGGTGTCAGTGTCGCCCGGGTCGGGCTTGCTGGTGGCAGCGGTTCTGGCCGAGTAGATGTGGAACTCGACGATCAGGTCGAGCAGCACGGGCACCGGGTGGCCGTCTTTCATGGCCGGCTCAAAGGCCGCCTTGCGAATTGAATCCGCCGCGCTTTCGTCGAGGCCGAAGCCGATGGGCCGGGCCACGGCAATCTCGCCTGCCTTGCCGTCCGGGCCGATGACGACGTGATAGAGCGCCAGGCCAGCCACGCCATGGGCCTGGGCGAACTCGTTCGAAGCTGGCTCGAATACCGAGATGAGCCGCGCCTTTTTATCGACCGCTCCCTGGCGGAACACAGCCGGATCCTTGGGCCGGTAATCGGCCTTGGCCGCGACCGCCTGGTAGTAGAGTTTCCAGAAGTCGGGCATGGCGGCCATCATGCGGTCGTCGAACCCGACGGAGAAGATATGGTCGATCGCCTCTCGCATAACTCCCGCAGCGTGGGCCGGCGAGGTGGTGGTTGTAATGCTGCCGGGGTCGGCCGGGCGCTCGGCTTCGGGAACCGCGGCCATCTCGGCCTTGGCCTGGTCGGCCTCGCTTGGCTCGGCGGCCTGAGCGACTGCAGGAGATGGCCCAGATACAGCCGGATAGACGCCAGCCGTTGGAGCCGACTTCTTGCCTTTATCTTTTGCTTCCTTGACCTTCTTCGGTGTGACCACGGTTTCGCGATCGATGGTAATGCGCAGCACTTTCTTTTTGGGTGTGATCAGCACGCGATCCATGGCCGTGGTGGGGTCTTCGGATGGCAAAGCACCCAGAAAATGCAGCCCGTAGCGCTGGCCTTCGAGCTCCACCTTGTGCTTGGTGAGGCGAACCTTTTCGATGGCTACGCCGGAGAGCGTGTAGGAGCCCTGCGGAGAATGCCCGCTCAGCAGGCCGTGCTCATTGAAGCTGAGATTGTCGTCCAGGTAGCCGCCGCGCAGGTAGAGCACCTTGCCCACGAGCTGTTTCCTCAGGTCGTCTTCGCTGATGCCGCCCGGCTGGGGCTGTTCAGAAGCAGAGGCGGACGCCGTTGCTGGCCCGGGCGCCGAGGCGGGTGGTACTGCGGGCGACGATTCGCTTGCGGGACTGGGGGCTGGAACTCCAGCCTGGCCAGCAACCGGTGAAGGGCTGGCTGCGGCTGGTACTTGCGCGGACGGTTGAGATGGGGCAGGCGTTGCGATTGCTGGGGCTGGCTGCTGTGTTGCATCCGACTGTGGCTGCTGGCTCAGTGCCGCGGCCGCGAGCGCCCACCAGGCGCAAGTCACCGCGATGGCGCGACACAGTATCGCGCGGCACAGTAAACGCACCGGGGCAGTTCGGGATCGGCCGAGAGCGAGGGGCATGGGGGGAGCCTTTGAGCCCCACTTTAGCAGGATTTCTTTTTGATTGCGCCGTTGTTTTGCCGAATTAACCCGTTAGTTGTAGCGTCTGGTTCAAGCGACGGGCGGTTTCCTTTTTGGGCCATGGTCGAGCTTCCACAAGATGCGGCGGAAGAGCCCCAGCATGCGCCGAGTGTCCCTCTGGGTGGGTGCAAGACGGCGCAGCAGCAGGCGCAGATCGTGACGGTTGGCGGCTTGCATCGCGGCAGGCGAGTAGCCGGCGGCGCGCATGGCTTCTTCAATTACGCCGGCCAGCAGGTCGAGATTTCGGGAAGGCGCCGCGGGCTTGGATTCGCCCTCTACTTGCGAGGGCAGGCTGGAAACCGATACTGACGGTTCTGCCTGATCGCGAAGGCGATGCGAAGACAGCTCGTACAAGCACACGGCGACAGCCTGGCCGAGGTTCATCGACGGCTGGCGCGCGTCCGTGGGGATCTCGACCAGCAGCTGGCACCAGGAAAGATCTTCGCGGGTGAGGCCGTGTTTCTCCGGGCCGAATACCAGAGCAATGCGGCCGCCGCGCGTGAGCTCCCGTTGAATTAGCGGTGCAAGCGCGGGCAGCGCGATCACCTTCTGCTCAGGCTTGCGATGAGTGAGCGTTCCGGTGCCGACAACCAGGGTGCAATCGGCGACGGCCTCGGCCAGGCACTCCGTGCTCTTAGCGTTCCGCAGCAGTTCTGGCGCTCCAACTGCGGACCGGGCCTCGCGCCAGTGCGGCCCATAGGGGTTGACCACGGTGAGATGAGCGAAGCCGAAGTTCGCCATGGCGCGCGCAGCCGCTCCTATATTGAGGGGATTGCGCGGCGAGACCAGAACGATGTCGACGGATTGGGATTCAACAGGCAAGCAACAATTGTAGTTTGGCATCGGCGCTGGGTTTGTTCGATTTCCCCGCGCCCATTCACCAGCTTTGGCAAATTCGAATGCCTATACGGCTTTCTGCGGAATGAGTGAGTCCGCCTAGCCGGCAGGGCGATTGCGACGGGAGAACCAGCCGAAATAGAGACAGATCAAGAAAAGCACAAAGTGTATCGTCCCGCGCACGCCACTGAGTTCAGGCGACTGAATTGAATTCGTCCACATGAGCGGGATAGGGATCTTCGCCAGATAGAAGTAGAACTGCATGCCACTGCTGACGAAGAATGCGCCGGCCAGAAACTTGCGGTACTCGCGGAATCGCACTGCAACGTAGATTGTAGGCAATCCGAGGAGGACGATTGCGGCCACGAGATAGGGAAACATGATTGACTCCGGGGAAAATCTTGTCGCACATATTGCTCTTGTGCTCCGAGGTGGAATACGCGGAGTGGTTGGCAGCAAATATCGCGCCTATCGCGCCTATCGCGCCGCGGTTGGCGCCGTAGCAGTGGGGTTGAGCGGAACCTCCAGCGTGCCCGCCTTGCCCGATCCCCAGTCGTAGACGCCGGTTTCGAGGTACACGCCGGTGTTGGGCAGATCGATCTCCAT
>JBEKVS010000148.1:0-13012 GCA_049513795.1 Occallatibacter sp.
CTGGGTGTCAATGGACGACTCGAGGGCGCCGATAGCTCCCCCCTTAAGAACCGCGTAGGAGTAGATCGAATTGACATTGTCCATGGTGATGAGGTGCTTGCCATTGCTGCCCCACAAACTCCCAGTCACATGGAATGGCGAACCCGTCACGAGTGTGAGCTTGCCGTTCGCGGCGGCGTAATAGAGATTAATCCCGTTGCCCGTTCCTACATAAACATAGGCCACGGGAGGAGCAGTGGTGGTGGTAGAAACTGCCTCATCAGATGTGGTCTGAGCAAGTGCCGATCCTGCGGAAAACACGGCGAGACAGGTGGTAAGCAAGAAACCTCTGACTGTATGAGTCATCGTGTATTCCTCCTTTCAATCTTCAGGTTGGTTGGCGGAATTGCTGCTTTCGTCCCCGCGAACGCGGGTTTCCGGCCAGGGGGCCTGCCGTGCCGCGTTGGCCCGGCGGTCGCAGCCCGCTTGGGGTTGCGACCCCGCCCATTGACTTTGCGCCTAGAAGCTTGGCGCGCGGCTGCGCTTGCCGTCAGTGACAGACGTCACGGACGTGATAGGGCGAACCAAGCCTTCGCTCCGCCCTGCGGGGGCTGTAAGCGTTCGGCACTCGCGCCGTCGAAGATGTCCCACCGTTCAAGCGGCGGAGTCACCATAGCCAAGGTGTCTTCATGAAACCATGCGTGGGGGCTTGCCGGGTTCGATTGCCGGATTTCAAGCAGCCGTGGCAAAGGCTATATGCCGCGCAACCGCCACGACAGTGATGTCGTCTTCCTGGCCGAAGTTCCGCGCCGCTTCCACAATGGCTGCCGCCGGCTCGGTCGAGATGGCCTTGGCACGCTCGAAGCCGAACAACTCTCCCTGCGGATTCTGCGCCTCTACAACGCCGTCGGAATAAAAGGTGAGGCGGCTGCCATGAGCCAGGTAGAACTGCTTGGTCTCGTAGACGCCGCTGCTCAACACGCCGAGCGGCAGCGCGCCGGGTAACTCAACTTCGCGCCCGTCGAGATAGGGAGACAAGTGGCCGGCGTTGGCGATGCTGACCCATCCGTCGGCGGTGATGTGCGCGGCCAGAGCGGTGGAAAATCCACCATTGGTGCGGCCGATCAGCCGCTCGTTCAGGCTGGCCAGCAACTCAGCGGGATCGACCGTATACTCGGCGACGCCGCGGATGGCGCCCACCAGCACAGAGACGAGCATGGCGGCGGGTAGCCCTTTGCCGGCCACATCGCCCACCACAACCAGCAATCCGCCATGATCGGCGGGCAGCACCTGGAAGAAGTCTCCACCTACCTGCTGCGCCGGCTGATAGACCGATTCCACATCGAAGCCGGGAACGGCTTCGCTTTGTTCCGGCAATAGAATCTGCTGCACCTGCTGCGCGGCGGCCATTTCGTTTTCCAGGATGACCTGGCGGCGGCTCATGGTGGTGGAGCGCAGCACGATGATCACGGCCAGCGAAACCGTGGACAAGATTCCCGACATATGGTTGAGAGAGATGGCGAAGGGTCCGGCGGGGAAGCGATCGATAAGGTTGAGCCCGCGCAGAGCAAAGTCGCGCCACGCTGGAATCTGGAACAGGGTGCCTAAGCCCATCTCGGCATAGATGTAGAGACTAAACAGACCGACGGGAATGAGCAAGATGCCCGCTTCGCGATTACCGCGCCGCCAGTGCACGGCCAGCACGATTGGGATGACGACGGAAAACAGGATGACGAGAGGGATATTGCTGAAAAGCTCGAAGACTGGAGGCATTGTGAAGAAGATTCCTTGCAGGCTGCTGAAGCCGTTCATGATGCCCGCAAAGATGAAAAAAAGCCTCCAGCGCCAGTCGATTGGATGGTGAACAAAGGAGAAATAAACGGCGGCGAAGATATACGGAGTGGCAACAAAGAGCAAAGCGTCTGGGACCTGCCAATACAGCGGAACGTTGGCGAAGGCCGAAACAACGGGCAGCGGCAACTCCGCAAGGGTAATCAAGCCGGCGATTGCAATCCACAGGTACTCAGTATTGCGCCGCTGCGCGGAGAAGAGCACCACGGCAACCAGGCCGACGCAGACGGTGAGGAAGTGATCGAGCCAGTCGAGGGAGTTTTCTCCAATCACGCCAAGCCAGTCCTCCGCATCGAGGGTGCTCTGCTGTCCAAGGGTGAGATTGCCGGCGTAGTAGCCTGGGTCTTGTCCGCTCGTCCATTCGACCGGAGACAGGTGTACACGCATGGCGATGACCATCGAGCCTGAAGTGAGCAGCGCATCCGGGATGCGGGCTACGATCCTGGCGGATGACGTGTAGGGAACGTAGGGCGCGATCTGGCCGGAGGCCATGACACGCTGGCCGTCGACGTAGACCTCAAATGCATAGGAGACTTTGATCTCCCTCAGCGCCAGGCCGGATTGATGCGGATCGACCTTGACGTGAAGGCGATACCAGATCACCTCCGGATGGAGGGTGGGGAAGATGTTTTTGATATTCGCGTGCGGATCGAACCGCGTCCATTGCGAGTCGTCAAAATCCGGCCTTGCATAGGTGGGATCATCTCCAGCATGTACCAGCCAGGGCATGCTGAGATCGACGGGTTCGCGCAGGTTGGTGGCGTCGAACGTTTGGGCGCGAAGTGATGGCGCAGGCAGCAGCAGGAAATAGCACGCGGCGGCAACGAAAGCAAACACACACAGGTGTGGAACGCGGCAGTCTCTCAACTTGGGGGGACCTCCGGAGAGGGTTCGTTACCAAGCTACCATTGCGCGAGCAGCAGGCTGGGCAAATTTTTAACCGGCACTGGATTTCCCATATGAGCTGGAGTACGCGCGTCTCGGCACAGTGCAGCTAGCGGCGCCAGCGTCTCCACAGCAGCAGCGCCACGAGCATGAAAAAGGCCGATCCGGCGGCGATGCGGGCGAGTTGATCGTGATCAACCGCAGGCACCGCTTACCTCTTTTCAAGACTGGCGCGATGGATGTGCTCGATATTTTTTCCGTAGAGCCCGCGCATGGCATTCCAGCGGACGGTGGCCAGCTCTTCCATCATTTGTGCGCCGTCTTTCAGGTAGCTCATGCGCGTGCGCGCGTCATGCCCCCAGCTCACCGGCACCTCGACAATGTTGAATCCGCGCTTGAGCGCGATGAAGAGAATCTCCGGATCGAAGCCCCAGCGCTCGATGGTTTGCAATTGAAACACGGTCTGCGCAGCATGGCGGGTGAAGGCCTTGAAGCCGCACTGCGTGTCGGCGAACGGCAACCCCATCACGGCCCGCGTCGCGGCGTTGAAGCAGCGCCCGAAGAACTGCCGGTAAAGGGGCTGGCGGTGCGTCTGGCGGCTGGTTCCCAGCCAACGCGATCCGATGGCGATATCGGCGCCGGAAGCAATTGCGGCAAAGAGCCGCTCCGCTTCCTCGATGGGCGACGACAGGTCGGCGTCGGTGAACATGACTACTTCGCCCAGAGCCTGCAGCATGCCGGTCCGCACGCTAAAGCCCTTGCCACGGTTTCCGGGGTTGTCAATCAGCCGCACTTCGGGGGCGTTGCGGGCGAAACCGCGAACCACGTCGGCGGTCGCATCGGTCGAGCCGTCGTTGACAACAATCACTTCCGCGGTCCAGTCCCGTTCGCGCACGCACGCAACAACGTCTTCCAGCGTCGCGGGGATGCGGGCGCTTTCGTTGTAAGCGGGAATCACGATGCTGTAACTCGGATACTTGGGCACGCGAATGACCACCATCTGGACGAAGCCCGGTCTTCTGAATCCGTCCTCTCGATCAGGTTCGCAGGGGAGGAACCTGAGACATGATACCGCACATTGCCGGCCCCATTCGCCCCTCCGACGGCGCCGGTTTCTTTCTCCAACTTGCTGAAGCATATAGCTTCAATTCCACAACTCGGCCTAAATTTCACGCTAGCGGGCGCGAAATGCGGTTATGCTGTGAGCGGAGGCCTTTGGGATATGACAAAAGCAGATCTGGTGGAGAAGGTGACCGGCCTGGGCGACCTGACGCGCCGGGACGGCGAAGTCATCGTGGAAACCATTTTCGGCTCGGTGATCGGCGCCCTGCAGAGCGGTGACAAGATTGAGATTCGGGGCTTCGGCTCGTTTCGCATTCGTCAGCGCAACTCCCGCATAGGCCGCAACCCCAAAACCGGCGACCGCGTGGAAGTTCCGGCCAAGCGCGTTCCCTACTTCAAGCCCTCCAAGGAATTGCGCGATCTTGTCAACCCGGACGAGGCAGCGGCGTCGTGAAGGGTGCGTCAGGCGGGTTTGCGTTGCCGTTGCAACGAAATCAATACGTGATAAATCGTGCCACAATCTCCGCTCTAGCATTGGTTGTCCTGGTTGGCCTGACGGGCGCGACGTGTCAGGCTCGAGCGCAGGCGGAGAAGACTGCCTATCCGGCCATGGCTCCAGTCAATGACTACCTGATGGCCGACGAGAAAGCTGAAATCGCACTGGCTCGCACTGCTGCTCCGGCATCCATTTCGGATGGAGCGGAGGTTATGGTGCTGGGACCAAAAGGATTTACGACCGCGGTGAAAGGCACAAATGGCTTTCTGTGCCTGGTGGAACGATCCTGGGGCGCGGCCACAGATGAGCCGGAGTTCTGGAATCCCAAAGTCCGCTCTCCCATTTGCTTTAATCCGCCAGCCGCGAGGACTTTTGCGCCTATCTTTCTGACCAAGACCAAACTGGTGCTGGCGGGAAAGTCGAAGGCCGAAATCGTCGCGGCGACCGCATCGGCACTGGATAAGAAAGCATTGCCCGCACTGGAGCCGGGAGCGATGTGTTACATGATGTCGAAGCAGCAGTACTTGAACGACCGCGGCAAGAACTGGCATCCGCATTTGATGTTTTTTGTTGCCGGCGACGCGGCCAAAAGCTGGGGTGCCGATCTGCCGGGTTCGCCCGTTATGGCGGCGAAGGACCCTGAAGAACGGGCGACGATTTTCATGGTATTGGCCGGCAAATGGTCGGATGGGACGCCGGGGCCACCGATCAACGACTAAATCCGATTCCATTCTGGCTTAATCCACGATTCTGGCGGAAGATCGACCAAACCGGAGATAGACTGTCGCCGCGCAGATCGCCGTCCAGAGCAGCGCCCGAAGCTATCGCGGACGAATGCCGATCACGCTCATCATCCTGCCGGCGTGGCCGTGCGAGGCGCGGTGCGAGAAGAACAGATCGCGGTGGCAGCTGGTGCATCCCCCTGTCATGTGGATAGCCTGTGGACGCAACCCCGCATCCAGCAACTGACGCCGGTTGGCTTCGACCAGGTCGACATGCAGGCTGGGACCCATGGGCGAATGACCAGGCGCGCGCTGGGTGAGAAACAGCATGGGATATTTGCGTCGCACTTCATCCGCGTCATCAACCTGGCGGAACAGCTGATCGGCATAGGCGAACTGCGACTCGAAGCTGGATAGAACTTCTTCGCCGACCGCATAGCAGCAGACGCGGATCCCGGGACCGATGGCGGCCGTCAAATCCTCAGGCCGCGAGCCGAACTCAAGCCGCATGCGGCCTACGCCGGCCTCGACTATCCGCTTCACCGTGCCGCGCCAGCCGGCGTGAAAGGCGGCCACCGCGCGGCGTTTGCGGTCAGCCACCAGCACGGGAATGCAATCTGCGGTCTGGATGCCGAGCAGCAGCCCGGGCTCATCGGTCATGAGGCCGTCGGCTTTGCGCGGAGCGATCCGGTCCGCGTCGCCGCTTGCGCTCACCGCCAGGACGCTGGAATGTATCTGGCGCAGAGTGATCAGCGGCGTTTCGGGGCTTCCCGTGACCGCCTCGACCAGCATGCGCCGGTTGGCGGCCACAATCGCACGGTCATCGGCAGCAGTGAACCCAAGGTTCAAATCGCCAGCTGAGTCCTCTGCGCAATAGGCGCGGCTGAGGCCGCCGCGGCGGGTGCTGAAGCCATGCCAGAGCCACTTGAGCCGCTGCCAGGCGGGAACCGGCAGCCACTGGACGCCATTCGAAGCCGTCCCGGGAACGGGCGCGACAGACGAGAGTTCGTCATGCGAAGTTCGCTCCGAGCGAGCGCGCCTGGTTACGCCGGCCGCTTTGCCGCGAAGACTGCGAACCAGCCCAGCTGCTTGAAACAGGGCGTCCATTTCCTCAACGTTAGTTCGTGCCGCGGTTAAATTCGCGACCGAGCGTTCGACCAAGTTCTGGCGGGGTTGGCCCAGCCGGGGCTTGGACGTGGGAGAAGGCGGCATTCCTTCATTCTAATGGCGGGAGCAATTCTAATCTGGGGGGATTTCCTGCGGATTCAGGGCTCAGGGAAGGAGCGTGTGGGCCTGCCTTCCGGCAGGCCCGCTCGAGAGGCGTAAAAGGAGGGGGTCCAGGGGGGAAATTGAGAAGGGTCCGTAACGGACCTCAGTGAAGAAACCTTCTTGGAAGGGCCGAGTTTCGAGGAAGCCTCTGCTAATTACCTAGTCAGATGCACATTTAGGGAAAAGGTTGCGTTTGGCGCTGAATTTCGTAGAAATATCCTGCGGGCGCTTCGCAGCCGGGCGAGCCGATCTGGCATGCGCCTTTTCCTTTTTGGATTCAAAGAGTTGCAGAACGGCAACTATGGCCTTGCCAAGCGCCCTAGGACTTGGCAATCTCTACATGTGAAAACCTGGCAGATTTTCGCCCTGGCGGCAGCCGTGGCGCTTGGAGTCGGATATGTGATCCTGCATCTGCACGAGTGGGGACTCGCCGGATCGCACCCCACCGCATCTGAAGGCAGCCACAACCAGGCCGGGAAGGGCCCGCATCCCGCGGCGATCGAGTGGAAGAAACTGGACCGCGCAGGGGACGGCTTCAAGGTGGAGATGCCGCAAGACATCAAGCAGATCGAGATTCCGGCGTATACCGAAACCGGCGGCACGCAGCCGTTGAAGATGATCTTCTCCAATCCCGACGCGGAGACCACTTATTCCATTGCCTGGCAGGACGATCCACCGGTGGCGCGGGCCAACCGGCGGGCTGCCGACCAGACTCTGGAGATGGCTCGCGATGGCGCCATCGCCCGCACCCAGACCACGCTGGTCAACGAGATCCGCAACAATACGCAAGGCTTTCCTGGGCGGACATTTGAGGCGCGCAACTCGGGCGGCGGGGTGATGAATGCCGAGCTGATCTATACCGGCCCGCGCCTCTACATGCTGATGGCAGCCTTCCCGTCAATCAGCGCCCGCCGCGACCGGGATGTGGAACGGTTCTTCAGCTCCTTTACCATCACCTCTGCTCCAGGCGCCTCCGCCCCAGCGAACAACAGCAGGTGAGCCCAGGGCGCGCACAAAGATTGACTTTGCCGTTTGGCATTTGCTTTTGCGCATGACCGTCATCGGAGAGTTCCAATACTTCCGCCAAAGCAATTCCACCATTTCCCTCAAGTATTCGGAAACTCTGCCGACAATCGAGGCATGCGGGATGCGCTTGACTTCCCGCTGTGGGGTCCACTATGGCGGTTGCCGCTCTATCGACAGCAGGATTCTCGCAGTATGTCTCGGCGTCCAGCAACGTTTCGGCTTCGCAACTGGCATTTCAGTCGCTTCAGCAGAGCCTGGCTTCGGGGAACCTGACCGCGGCACAGACTGCGTTTAGCCAGTATCAGCAGGTGAACCAGAGCGCGGCGGCTTCATCCGGCTCGGCGGCCAGTTCGCAACTCTCAACGGACATGGCGTCGTTAGGCAGCGCTCTTGGCTCCGGCGACCTGACGACAGCTCAGTCCGCATTTGCCACTGTGCAATCGGACCTGAAGAGCAGCCCACCCCAAGCAGTCACTTCGGCGGAGAGTGCCGCGACGCAGGCGGTGCAATGGATCGACGATCTGCTCAATCTCTCCTCAACCAATGACGCGGATTCGGCAGAGCTCGACCCTACGACGTCCATCCTGGACAGCGTTTTCGGCTTCAACCCCTCGACAACCAGCACCCAACCACGGCCATCCTGGACAGCGCCTACGGAGCCGGAAGCGACGGGAGCAGCAGCAGCACAACGGACTCCGCCACGCCAATTCTCAGCAGCGGGAATGCGGGCAGTGGGGCGAGCGTGAACGCCTACGCGTGACAGGCCTCCGCGGACGCGCCGCTTTGCGGCCCAAGGCACTTCTCCTTTTGCTGTATAGCGGTCCCACCCTAGCCGCAAAAACAAAAACGCGGCGAGGGTGGGGCACCCACACTTCGCGCCTTGCACCCGCACTTCGCATCTTGCACCCACGCTTCGCACCTAGCACCCACGTTTCACACCCTTAGGAGAAATGCTCTAAGTGCCGGGGCTGAGGCTCTGACCTGCCATTGCCCAAGGCCCCATCGAATTTTCGAAAGTCTCTCGGAGAAACCGGCTGACGCAGTTGCATTGAGGAGTGTATGCTCGTGTGCATCTATGAGCACACGACTTTTGCACTCACTTGCATTGGCAACCCTCGTCTCCATGACCGCGGCCGTAGCTGCGCAACAGCCGGCAAAGCCCAAACCCGAAGACACGGAAGTCTGGACGCCCGTGCCCAAGATCGTGACTCCCGGCGCTACTTGCACCGCGCCGCCTTCCGACGCCATCGTGCTCTTCGACGGCAAGAACGAGGACGAGTGGGTCTCCGCGCAAGACCATACGCCGGCCAAGTGGGTCGTCGCCGACAACATTCTCACGGTGAGTAAGGCCGCGGGTGTCGGCAATATCGAGACCAAGCGTAAGTTCAAGGACTACCAGCTGCACGTGGAGTGGAGGATTCCCGAGAACATTACTGGCAGCGGTCAGGCGCGCGGCAACAGCGGCGTCTTTCTTGCCTCCACCGGCCCGGGCGACGACGGCTACGAACTGCAGGTTCTCGACTCCTACAACAACACCACCTACGTCAACGGCCAGGCGGCCAGCATCTACAAGCAGAGCCCGCCGCTGGTGAATCCCAACCGAAAGCCGGGCGAGTGGCAGAGCTACGACATTATCTGGACCGCGCCGACCTTCAACACCGACGGCTCGCTGAAGACGCCGGCATATGTCACGGTTCTTTTCAACGGCGTGCTGGTGCAGAATCACTTCGAGTTGAAGGGACAAACGCTCTACATCGGCAAGCCGTTTTACAAGGCGTATGACAGCGCACCGATCAAGCTGCAGGCGCATGGCGACAAGAGCGAACCGCTCAGCTTCAGAAATATCTGGGTGCGCCAGCTCAACTAGATTTGCGGCCGCCTGGATTCACAGTCTCCCAGGTCTCAAGGTCGAGACCTGGACCACCCACCGACAGGACCTATTTTTTTGGTTCGTTTTCCTGCTGAATCTGCGGGCCTTCGCCAGGGAAAGGCCAGTTCTTGTCGAGAAGAATCTCTTTCTCGCGCTGCTCCTTGGGCACCAGATTGATTTTCAAATTCTCGAAAAAGTGCACGCCTGTCTTTCCCGCCGTAGCGATGTCTATATCGCCATCCCCGTCCAGATCCATGGTGACGAACTGTGTGCCCGCCGCCGCCGTGCCATTCACCGAAATGGGATAGCGCGTGAACGTGCCGGTCTTGCGATCGATCTTGTAGTAATAAACCACCAATGGATCGTAGGAGCCCGGATCGCCGCCGTTGTGGCCGCGATAGCGCTTGCCGGCAAGCAGCTCGGGCTCGCCATCGCCATCGAGATCGACCAGCTTGAGCGCGTGCACCTGGGAGAACGATTCGTCGATGGTGTGCTTGACCCATTCGCGATGCAGCGGTGTTCCACTCTGCTCCAGCCAATAGAGCCCGTAGCTGTGGCCATGGCCGAAGATGATGTCCGTCTTGCCGTCATTGTTCACGTCGTAACCGATGATGGGAAAGCCGGCATCACCCAGGCTCCAGTCAGGGTGCCAGGTCCACATATCCTTGTCGGCGTCGATTTGCTGGAACCAGCCATTGGGAGTCAGAATGTCTGCCTTGCCATCGCCGTCGATGTCGGCCACGCCAATGCCGTGCCCGTCCTCGGCTCTGCCGCCTACGTGGTGCACCTTGGGCTCCGGGCCGGCAAAGTCGATCCATAAAACGCCGGAATGGTTATAGTGAGCGAACACCAGGTCGGGCTTGCCGTCGCCGTTGATGTCGGCCATCCAGCCGCCTTCGGTGTTGTAGCTGTCGGTGATGAAGTGGCGCTTCCATTCCGCGCCCAGCTTTCCCGGATTCTCGTACCAAAACACGCCGTTGGTCATCCAGCCGGCGGTCACTACATCGGGATGGCCGTCGTGGTTCACGTCGATGGTCCACTCACCGCAATCGGAGACGAATTCGCCCATCACGCCCGCTTCGCGGTATTGATGGCGGGTCCACTCACCGCCTTTAGGGCCGGGATTCTCGTACCAATACGCGCCGCTGAGAATATCCGGCAGGCCGTCGCCGTTCATATCCAGCGTGGTGATTCCCTCGGCGTGATCGGTGCCCAGCCGATGGACAAAGTAGGTGAGTTGCTCAACTCCGCCGGGGCCGGGGCCTGGGGTTGTTTTGCGCTCGGGCTCAACTTGAGATTTAGCGACACCACCGGCGATCAATGCTGCCATCACTAAGACTCCCGCAGTTCTCTTCATTTTGGTTCTCTTCATTGTGGTTCTCTTGATTGCGGCCCTCTTCATTTCGCGCGACTTCATCGGATCGTCTCCCGTCGGCAGCCATTCTCGCCTTCCGTGCTTTCTGAATGCAAGCGCAGCATGGACTCAGAAGTTTTTGGGGCGCGCGCTCTTTTCGATGAAGTATGTAATCAACCCGACTGGCAGCAGCCGCACCAGGAGCGCAGTGAATCGTCCGGCAAAGTAAGGGATGATGGTCCTCTGGCCGCGTGCGAGGGCGTGTACGCCGAGCCGCGCTACATCCTCGGCCGATTGAATTCCGCGGCCCTTGAAGACGCTGGCGTGGGCCACGTCAAAGAATTCGCTCTCCGTTGGCCCAGGGCAGAGCGCTGTGACCTTGACTCCAAACCGGGCAACTTCCGCAGCGATCCCGAGCGCGAACACGCGATCGAAGGCCTTGGTGGCCGCGTAGGTAGAAAGATACGGCACAGGTTGAAAGCTGGCCGTGGAGGCGAGGATCATCACCCAGCCACGCCGCCGCTCCACCATGCGCGGAACGAAGAGCCGCGTAAGCCGCACCATGGACTCGCAATTCACGCGCACCTGGCCCAACTCCTGGGCTAGGTCGCTCTGTGTGAATGCGCCATATAGACCCAGCCCCGCATTGTTGATGAGAATGTCGACTGTGAGTCCTGCGCCCTCGGTGGCGTCGAAAATCTGCTGAGCTGCGGTCGGGTCATTCAGGTCCGCGGTCACAATGCGTACTTCGGTTCCCTTCCCTGTCAGCTCCGCAGCCACAGATTCGAGCCGCTCTCTGCGCCGGGCGGTAAGAATCAATTTCGCCCCATGCGCAGCCAGTTCACGAGCCAGAGCAACGCCAATGCCCGCGCTCGCTCCGGTGACGAGTGCCCATTTGCCGTTGAAGTCGTTGATTGTCGTCATCGCGAACCATCATAGCCGATGATGCGATGCCCAATAGATCTCCAATTCGCAGCATGTTGGACCGGGTGCATTTCTAAGGAGAGGCGCCGGCGGCGAGTTCATTGCTTCAGTAGCTTGAATGCGTGGCCCCACTCATTGCGCAAGAATCCAGGAATGCACCACAGGATGCAAAGTGGCTCAATCGCGCGCGCCGCTTCCACGCCGCCCATATCTGCGGTCTCCCAGCCAAACTGATCCAGAATCTCGCTCACCGATTTCTTTGCCGCGCCGCTATTGCCACAGATAAACATGGTGGGCTTGCCGCCGGGAAACTGCGGATTCACCATGGCGTTGTTTCCGACAGAATTGAACGCCTTCACAAAGTGCGCGTCGCCGAATTCCTTTTGCAACTGCTCCATGAGGGATTCGCTGTGATCGGTAAAGAACGGTAAAACTCCGTTGACCGGCGGTGCATCGGCGATGGGATTGGTCGCGTCGACGATGGTTTTTCCGGCCATGTTCTTTGCGCCAGCGAGGCGAAGAGCTTCGGCCGCGGTCGTGCCTTTGACGGCCAGCACCAGCAAATCTCCGAATGCGGCTGCCTGGGAAAATGTACCTGTCAACCCGCTCGGATTTTCCGCCTTCCAATCCTCCAATTTGTCCGGCGTGCGGCTGCCCAGCGTGACTGAGTGGCCGTGTTTAAGGAAACCGCTCGCCAGCACTTTTGCAACAACTCCCGATCCAAGTACCCCAATCTTCATGAACTCCTCCTTGCGGAGGGATTCTAGCCGACGGATAAAAGATTCAGGTTAACGGCCTTTGGATTGGGCGGATTTCAGCCTAGGCTTTCGCATTGCCGGCACGCCGCTCCTGGTGCGGGCCTTGCCGTTCTTCTCAATACGCAGTTTCCAGGCCGTATGCAATGCACCGGCGAGCGTGTCTTCATCGGCTTCGCCAAGGCGGATATGCGTCGCGCCGTTTCGTCCCCAGCCGCCATGGACAGGCAGAAAAATATCCGGCCGTTCAGCGAGGAAGGCGGCCTGGTGTTCAGGAGTCACCATCAGGTTGCCGAAGCCCTGGCTCACCGAGGCCAGAGTGGCGAAGATATGTCCGCCGACGCGGAAATCCGCCGCGCCCATGTGCGAGCCTTCCTCGGCTCCTTCAAGGCTCAGGGCGATGCGACGAAAATCGGATGGAGTCATTGAGGTTCCTCAGGCGCAAACAGCATGGCGGAGAATCGAACCTCGGTTGATGCGAGCGATTCATCGATAAACGTCGCGCCGATTTCCAACGCGGACGACCAGGATTCGAAGGAGCTTGTCTTCGATACTGGCGATGATGCGGTAGTCACCAACGCGGTACTTCCACAGTTCGCCGAGTGTGCTCCCCTTCAAAGCTTCGCCTATGGTGCGCGGGTCTTTTAGTTGAGCAACTCTATCAAAGAGAAACCGAATGATTCTGCGAGCTATCTGAGGATCAAGCCGGTCCAATTGGCGTTCTGCATTGGCGCGAATCTTAATCGACCATGCCATAGCGCTTCATCACTTCCTCCAATGGAGTGGAAGTGTCCCGGCCCGCGCGAATCTCCGCCAGTT
>JBEKVS010000149.1:0-13002 GCA_049513795.1 Occallatibacter sp.
CCCTTATCGATCGCTACCGGGCCGCGGCAGCCATCCCCTTGACCATCGCCGCCGCGATCACCTGTGCCGCGGCCGTGGGATGGTCGACCTATCTCTCGGGAGATTCTCAAGGCACCGACACCAGAACCACCGCTGCCTGGTTGAACCGCGACGGCCACGACAAATACCGTTATGTCACATTAGGTTTCGGTAACCAGATCGCCCGACTGGGCACTTTGACCGACGCCGACAGCGTGGACGGCGAATGGAACTCGGGTCGCTTGCTGCCCGAACTCACCGAGCACGGCGCAGCCGCCTTGACGGCATCTAAATTCTTCGGCCAGGCGGGTATGGACGCCATTCGCGCCATGCTTACCCACGCGGACCATTACGGGTTGAAGTGGGTCTTTGTGCGCGACCACTATTACGATCCGCTGCTGGTCTTCGCCGGCTGGCGCCCGCTCGACGTGCTGGAAGACAGGACCATCGTCGTCTGGGGCAAGGACGGCGTTCCCCCCGCCCAGCCGATAACCTCGCCGCAGAAGCCTCCCGCGTGGCAAGGAGTCTTGTGGGGCACGCTGCCCTTCGGGAGCAGTTTGCTGGCCATCGCTGTTCTCTTCATCCCGGATAAGAAGCGCGAGGAAGGTGAGGAAGAGGGTGAAGTTGACCACTCTATCGAAGTTGATGCTGAAAGCGAAGAGAGCGTCCTGCACGGGAGGTTGGTCTCGTGAATAACGGACGTCTACTTGCCATCGGCCTGATTGTTGCGACCCTTGTCTTTGTCGTGTACGGGACCCTGTTTCCTCTGCCCTCGGCTTCCGCCTTCGGTGGCGCCACCAGCCGTCTGCGGTCTTCCGCTACAGCACAAGCAGCCGTGGAGAACCTCGGCGACGAAATTCGCGGCCGCGAGATCAAAACGGCCTATGAGAGTCTCGCCAACAAGGCCCAATTTACCCAGACCGACTTCCAGCACGACCTGGTCGGGGCCTACCCCAATCTTCTCTCCTATGCCTCACTCACCAATTACGAGGTTCGCCCGCTCCATGCCACCGAAGACACCGCGGACATAAGGCTGGTCCTGAACTGGGCCACCGTCGTCGGTGCGGCCGTTACCACCCGCGACCTCCACATGGTCAAGGAAGGCGACCACTGGGTTGCCAACTGGCCGATCAAACCGCAGCCGACGCTTCCGCCCCAGGTAATCCCGGTCAACTATCTGCGCTGGGACGTGATCTACCGCGGCGCTGGTGACGATTGGGGCTCGCAGGATGTCGATGCTCCGCACATCAAGCTGATCGACATGCACCCCGTCGAGCGGGCGGAAGGGGTTGTCGTGATGGGCGAGTTGCTCAACGAAGACGTATTCCCGGCCTATGTGTCGGTAAAGGCGACCTTGCTTTCTAAGGAAAACACCCCCATCGAGACCGAAGGCAGCTTCGACCGGATCTCTCATGTGCTTCTGCCCAAGCAGGTTACGCCGTTCCTCATCCGCTTTCCCAAGGTGTCGATGGCCGATGTGGGGAGCATCCGCATGGACCCATCCTCGGCGCTGATCGCGGCGTCCGCCGACCCGGTGATCGAGATTGCCAATGAGTCGTTGCATCCGTCGCCAGATGCTTCTTTGAGCGGCCAGCTCATCAATCAAAGCGGCCAGGTGGTGAACGTCGCCCATGTTCTGGCCACCTTTTACGACAAGGGCGGCCAGGTGGTCTGGGTTGCCGACCAGTATGTCGACCAGGCTCTGCTGCCGCAGACTCCGGCGCCATTCCTGATTCACATTCCCGAAGACCTGTCCAAGAGCATCAACAGCCAGCGCACCGTGATTGCCACCTATATCTCCGGAGGCAATAACTAATGAAGCTTCGCCTGGCCATCCTCTTCGGGAGTCTCGCCGTGGTTGGGGCGTCGCAGGCCCGCGCCCAGGGCGGAAGCCTGAGCATGCCCAAAACGGTGGAGGCAGGCAGCGCGTTCTCTATTCCTACCACCGGAAGCGGGAAGGCCACCCTGTATATCGTGGGACCGGGCCAGGCCTTGAAGCGGGATGTCCAGCTCGGGGATTCCATTTCCTTCCCAGCCGGCGCCCTTTACGACGCCGGCCGCTACGTGGCCGCTCTGGTGACCGGCACGACCAGTGAAACCGCCACGTTCGATGTAACGCCGGCCAGAAACCCGGCGACTCTAAGTTTCCTGGCCAAGCCTTCGCGGCTTGCCGTCAGCATCCACGACGCCATCACTGGAGCCGTGTATGTCTTCGACAGCTACCACAATCTGGTCTCCGCTCCCCTGCCGGTGTCTTTCGAGCTGACGACTCCTACCGGAGTCGAGCAGAAGCGAATTGTCACGACCCACTTTGGCGCGGCATGGACAACGATGGATTCCACCGGGCAGGAAGGCAAAGACAAGTTTGAGGCCCACCTTGGCGACATATCCAGCACGCGCATCGTCACCCAGGTCCCCGGCGACCCCTGCGGACTGAAGATGACCGCCGTGCAGCAAGGCCAACTTCTTGATTTGCAAACAGCTCCAGTTCGCGATTGCACTGGTAACGCAGTCCCTGACGGTACTATTGTGACCTTTACAGAAAGCTTTCGCGGCGGGCAATCTACTGTTGACGTACCGTTAAAAAGGGACATCGCCCAGGTGCAGATGCCCATTCACAGCGGAGCGACGATCTCCGTGGCGAGTGGGGTCGTAATGGGCAATCAGATCGGGTGGGGGAAATGAAGACCTTCAAATTTCTCCTCATCCTTGGTGTTTTTGTTGCCGCTGGAAGTCACTGGGGGGCGGCGCAGCAGCCTGCAGTGCACGTAGAAGCGGAGAATTTAAAAGGTCCGCGGGTGCTTCAGGACCAGACCAAGAGTGCTGTAATTCGGGATTATTTGCAAAGCTGGCAGAGTTTCCGCAACGCCCTTGAGCAGAATCGAGCCGACCTGCTCAGTTCAGACTTTGTTGGAACTTCCAAGGATAAGCTTACTGAGACTATCGAGCAGCAAACCGCGCTGGGCATCCGTACCCGGTACAGGGATGTGTCGCACGATCTCCAAATCGTTTTTTACTCACCGGAAGGACTTTCTGTTGAGTTGACGGACGCGGTCGCGTACGATGTGCAGATAATCGATCACGACAAGGTTGCGGCTACCGAGCGCCTGAGCGCCCGCTACGTTGTCGTAATGACTCCCTCGGAAGTTCGCTGGAGAGTCCGGGTTTTCCAAGCGTTGCCGAATTGAGGTAAACTCTCGATCTTGGTAGTTAAAGGCTTTAGAAGCTATGGTAGGGGCGGTATAGGGCAATAGAATTCGACAAAAAGTATTTGAATGAATCAGGAATTCGGAATATCAGGAGTCGGATATGGTCTCGGTGGTCGTGCCCATTTACAACGAAGAGGAACTGATTGTCAGGTTCCATGAGGCTGTGGCGAGCGCAATGGAAAGCGCCCGCACACAATGGGAAGTAGTGTATGTGAACGATGGTTCGTCAGATTCTTCTCTCGAAATTCTGAGAGGACTTCAAAGCCTGGATTCTCACGTGGTGGTGGTAGAACTGTCCCGCAACTGGGGACACATGGGCGCGATTTCAGCCGGACTTCAGACAGCGCATGGTGCCGCGGTGATTCTGATGGATGGCGATTTCCAGGATCCGCCGGAAGTTCTGCCTCAACTGATCGATGCGTGGCGCGAGGGTGCTGAAGTTGTGGTTGCGGTAAGGCGGAGCCGGCAGGAAAAGCGCAAGGTGCTGGCCAAGCTCTTTCCTCTCTTTTACCGAGTGATGGGAACTCTTTCCGATTATCCCATTCCACTCAATGCCGGAATCTTCAGCCTGATGAGCCGCAAGGCTGTGGACTCGGTGAACGCCATGGGCGAACGGAACCGGTACTTGCCGGGTCTGCGCGCCTGGGTTGGCTACAAGAACCAGGTGGTCTTCTACGATCGCCAGGATCGCCTGGCCGGCGATGGCAAGCTCTCGTTCATCAGCCGCATCAAGTACGCGATGGACGCCATCACCAGCTTCAGCTACAAGCCTTTGCGCCTCAGCTTCGCATTGTTTGCCTTCGCCACCTTCATGTCCACCATTCTCGGGTTGGGCATGCTGATTCCCAAAAGCCCGGTGGTCATAGTGGGTCTGGGAGTGGCGGCATCGGTGTTCTTTGTCGGCGGCCTGCTGCTGCTCAGCCTCGGTGTGCTGGGCGAATATGTGGGACGCGTGTATGACGAGGTGCGCAGCCGGCCCCTTTCGCTCATCAGCAGGGTCCACCGCTTCCCCGCCATGCTTGCGCCTCAAGTCGGCATGATGTCTGTGCAGGGCGAAAGCTACCAAAACCGGAACGCCACCGAAGCAGCCTAAAAGATACAGTCCGTCGTCTAGGGGAAAACATCCTCCGGCACTCTCGCCGGAGGATGTTTTTTTGTGCGTTGAATCTGTCGGGCGTGAGCGCTGCCCTCGCCCTTGTATCTGGCCCTTGAAGTCCCTTGCCATCGACGCCTGTCTCCGCAGCCCCGGCACTGGCTGCATCAACCTACGCTCGAATCGATCCCGAACTCAATTCCGTCTCGCAAGCCCCACGGCCCAAAGTGGTGTGATCCAAATCACGGCGCAGAATGCGGACTTAATTTGTCGTATATGCAGGACGACCGGAGCCGTCGATTCGACCTAAACGGCTACGCACGAACGTCTCCAGAGCTGCTTCAAGTCCCCAGGCTGGAAGGATTCCCCATGAACCGCCAAATGAATCTCGTCGCATTTCTGGTTTCATTCATAAGCGTCACGCCGCTCGCCTGGGCTGCCGCTCCCTACGCGGCAACCGGCATCGTTCGCGATGCATCGGGTGCGCTTCTTCCTGCTGCCCAGATAACCCTGCATCTGGCCGACGCAAACCCGGCGCTCTCAGCCCAAACCGACACGCAAGGCAGTTTTCACGTCGACCTGCCCGTGGCGGGCGCCTATCAAGTTGAAGTCCAGGCAAGCGGATTCGAAACCTACCGGGCGCAACTGGCCGTGACCGCGTCCAATCCGATAGCGACACTGGATATCGAGCTAGGTATCGCTGCCAGCACGCAGACCGTTGAAGTAACCGCCAACGCCCTGGCCGCCGAGACCACCAGCACCCAGCTGGGCGAGACTCTCGACGCCAGGAAGATCGAAAGCGTTCCCCTCAACGGCCGCAGCTTTACTGACCTCATGGCCGTGCAGCCGGGCATCGTGCCGCAAAACACCGCCCAACCCGGTTCCGTCATCATGACGGGGGTCGCCTCCACACCACCCTCGGGCGACGCCAACCCCGGCAATCTCTCCATCAGCGGCCAGCGCGAGGCCTCGAACGGGTTCCGCGTGAACGGCAGCGATGTCGAGGAGGATGTGAACATGGGCACCTCGATCGTTCCCAATCTCGACTCGATCGACAGCTTTCGCGTGCTGACCTCGAATTTTGACGCCGAGTACGGCAACTCCAGCGGCGGCCAGGTGCTGGTGATCACCAAGACCGGCTTCGAGCAGATGCACGGATCGGCCTTTGAGTTCCTACGCAACACGGCTCTCGATGCGCGCAACTACTTCTCGCAGGACCGCGCCGCTTATCGGCAGAACCAGTTTGGCGGAACTCTGGGCGCAGCGCCGTTCCACAAGGCCTTGAGCCTGTTTGCCGACTATCAGGGCACCCGGCTGACCGAGGGCATCGATACCGGCGACATCGCCGTCCCATCCGCGGCCGAGAGAACCGGCGACTTCAGCCAAATCCCATTCACGGGCTCCGTGAATGGCGAAGCCTGGGCAGCGCTTCTCTCTGCGCGTCTGGGTCGAGCTGTGACTGCGGGCGAGCCTTACGCCGCCATTTTTCCCAACGGCAACATTCCCGAGTCAGCCTGGTCCGCCCCGGCCAAACATCTGCTCAGCGATATTCCCCTGCCCAACGCCACCAGTTCCGTCTTCGCCACATCTGCCGAGGCGCAAACATTGCAGGACGACAAAGGCGCTCTGCGCGCCGACTGGGTTCACGGCAGGGGAACCCTGACCGGCTACTACTTCCTCGATCAATATTCGCTCGACAATCCCTATCCCACCGGTACCGGCGGGGCCAGCGTTCCCGGTTTCGATGCCACATCCAACGGCCGCGCCCAACTAGCCAGCCTGGCCCACGTCATCACCTTCGGCGCCCACACGCTGAACGAGTTCCACCTCAGCTTCATGCGCAATGACAACGCCGTCGGACAGCCCAAAGGCGGCGTGGGACCCTCTCTCACCGGCCAGGGCTTCAACGGCATCGTAGCCCTCAAGCCGTCAACGGAAGGCATTGAGAATATTGCCTTCAACGACTTCACCCTTGGCGTCGATACCACCGCCCTGGTGCAGGCCGAAAACATCTACGAAGTCAGCAACTCCTTCTCGCGCATTCTCGGCAATCATGGGCTCAAAGCCGGGGGCGAGTTCCACGCCAACCAGATCAACACCCATCCCGACGTTGTCTTCAACGGCAGCTTCGCCTTCAACGGCTCGGAGACCGGCTTGGACTTTGCCGACTTCCTGCTCGGCGTGCCTTCCAGCTACACCCAGGGCCAGGCGCGCGACTTTTACAACCGCAACCTCTACATGGCCGCGTTCGCGCAAGACAGCTGGAAGGCCACCAGCAGTCTCACCCTCAACTACGGTGTGCGCTGGGACCGCATCCGACCCTGGCAAGAGAAGTTCAACCAGCTTCAGACCCTGGTGAAGGGCGAGCAGTCGCAGGTCTTTCCCGGCGCTCCACTGGGCCTTGTCTTCCCCGGCGATCCCGGAGTGCCGCGCTCGCTGGCCGCCGCCCGCAACAACCTGTCCCCGCGAGTCGGTCTGGCCTGGTCACCGGATTCTGCCGGATCATGGCTTAAGAAACTGGGGCTGCAAAAGCTTGCCGGTACGGCGGGCCAAACCAGCGTCCGCCTTGGCTATGGCATGTTCTATACCGCCTATGAAGGTCTCTCGGCGGGCATCATGAGCGCCAATCCGCCCTACGGCTACACCTACACCAGTGCCGCGCCGCCGCTGTTCGAGTCGCCCTTCACCGTGGCCGCCACCGGCGCCGACGCCGGCCAGCGCTTCCCGCTGCAGAACGTTGCCTACGGCGTCAGTCGCGCCCACCCCAATGCAAATGTGAACTGGAGCCAGTTTGAGCCATTGGTGGGCATACCAGCGGTCGACCCGCGCGACTTGACCCCCTACGCCGAGCACTGGATGGCCAGCGTTGAGCGGCAGATCGGCGCTTCCACACTGGCCACCGTCAGCTATGTCGGCGCATCGGCGCATCATCTGCTGGTGCTCGAGGAAGCCAACCCCGCCGACCCAGCCCTTTGCCTCAGCCTCGGCTCTGCGTGCGGCCCCTTCAACGAGCAAGCCGCCCGCACCCAGTTCGGCCCCGCGTTTGGCAGCGTCGAGCTGCAGCGCACCATCGCCAACTCCAGCTACAACGCACTCGAAGCTACATTCAACCACCGCTCGCATGGACTGGAAAGCCTGCTCAGCTATACCTTCTCGAAGTCTCTCGACCAGTCCGCCGGGCTGCCGGAACCGGTTAACCCGGTTGACCCAGCGCTCAGCCGCGGCCTTTCTGCCTTCGACCTGCGCCACAACCTGGTGGCAACCTTCCACTACCAGCTGCCGGCATTCCACTCCGAACCGGTCCTGCGCGCGATCTCGTCCGGATGGGCAGTTTCCGGCATCGCGCGCTTTACCTCGGGGCTGCCAGTCACCCTGCTCAACAACAACGACACATCGCTGCTCGGCACCATCCCCAACGGCATCAACAACAACGGCGTCGACACGCCGGCCTGGAGCGGGAAGTCCCTCAGCCTCAACACCAACCCGCGCCGTGGCTTGCCCGTGTTCGATACCAAGCAGCTGAGCCTGCCGGCGCTGGGAACCATGGGAAACGCGCGCCGCCGCTTCTTCTCCGGCCCGGGCATGGAGAACTTCGATGCCACGCTCTCGCGGGATTTTCTGGTGAGAGAGAGCCGCGCACTGGAATTCCGCGCCGAAGCTTTCAACCTTGCCAATCACGCGCAGTTCTTCGGCGCCGCAGCGGTTGAAGGCAACATTTCCAGCGGAACCTTCGGTCAGGCTGTCAGCGCGATGCCGCCCCGCCTGATGCAGCTGGCGCTGCGCTATCGCTTTTGACGATCAGCATTCTCTGAGTCTAGCCCCGGCAGCGGTCGTCAGTTCCCCGCTGGCGGCGCTGCCGGCTGGCCCGAAACTTCCGATTTGCAGGTGGGAAGCCCATCCTCAATCGCCGTTCCCTCTTCGTGGTCGTTCCAAGTCTCCACCATGACGAACGGAAGCACGTTATCGGGGTGGAAGTACTTGCGCCACATGTTCGAGGTATCGGCGAATGTCTGGCCGCAGCGGGCCGAGATGCGGCGGTTCAGGCTCCAGGAGGCTTTGCTGTCGTTGAACTCGGCCCACTCCCCGCCCACAATGATCCTGTCCGGGTATTTTGAGCCCATCGTCTCATAGAACTCGCTCAGATATTCCCCACCCCAGTGGCTTCCATCCTTTGCCCATCCTTGTTCGCCTGGCTGTACCCACGCGTAAAACCCATCGAAGGCGTTTGCGTCGCGGGCGGGCAGGTTCTCCTGGATCAGCAAGGGAGGAACGCTCCACCGGTTCACCAGCGTCCGTATCCGGTTCCAGTCGGTGTGCCGGCCCTTGGGGAAGATGAAGATGACCGGGCGGCCCTGGTAGGTCAGGTAGGCCTCATGACCGGGCGCCGTCGCCGACAGGTAGGTGTTCCGGAACATCGTGAAATCGGTGAGAGCTTCGTCGGTCGCCCCCTCGTCCGCGTCGGTTTCGTCGTACATCATGGCCACCTTGAAGTTCTGGCTGGCAGCCGCGGACTGCATCACAGCATAGCTTTTGTCGATAAACGGCTGACGGTCGCCGTACCAGTCAACCACAAAGCCTGAGATTCCCATCGCCTTTGCCTTGCGGATCTGGTCATTGATCACCGCCGGATCCTGCGAAGAATAGCCCACGGAGATGTGCTTCGGGTGCCCGAACCAGGCCTCGTAGAGGGCAAGCGTCTCGGGAGCCGGACCGGCTGCCTTGAACTTGAGCGGCTGAATCCGAGGCGATCCCAAATCGGAACACCCATGAGACACAAAAAGGACTAAAAGGAGGGCGCAAGATATACGATTAAACATAGGCTTATCTCCTATTAGAGGCGTTTCGTACCCATCAGGTTGTCACCAAAGTGCCACAAATGTTCGCCGGTTTTTCTGTTCTGAGCAGCCGGTTGGTCCGTTTTCGCATCGAATTGATTGTCGCCGCTATAAAATGTACATTTTAAGCTTGGTGCGGGCGCCTTTCCGCACCGTGAACCGCAGTTTTTGAAACCTTGGTGAGTGGTTTGACCGTGAAGACGAAATCTCTGCAAGGTCGGATTGTCTCCGGGAGCGTTGTTTTGCTCACGGGCTCCGGCCTGACGACAGCAATCAATCTGACTTACAACATTGCTGTCGCGCGCTTTCTCGGGCCCAAGGGCTTTGGGCATGCAACGGTCGTTTATACCATTCTCACTCTGATCTCAGCAGTAACGCTTTCCTTCCAAATCATCTCCGCCAAGACCGTGGCGCAGCAGTCCACGCCGGAAAGCAAATCCGCGGTCTATCGGGCCTTGCATCGCGCGGCATGGGGTTGCGGAATCGCCGTGGCCCTGCTGCTGCTGGCATTTCAAAAGCCGATCGCCAACTACCTCAACCTGCCCGATTCAGTCCTGGTCGCCCTTCTTGCCGTCGGCGCCGCTTTTTATGTTCCGCTGGGTACTCGCCGCGGCTACACCCAGGGCACCTACGGGTTTCGCCGCATGGCCACCAATCTTGTGATTGAAGGCGCATGCCGGCTGGCGGGCTCGGTAACACTGGTTCTGCTGGGTTACGGAGTTGACGGCGTTATCGCGGCCAATGCCGCCGCCGTGGCTATTGCTTATTTCGCGCTTGCGCCCAAGCTGGCCTCTCGCATTCCCAGCCCCCTCAGCTTCGCATTCGCCTGCCGCGAAGTTGGCCACGCGATGGTTTTCTTTGCCGGCCAGGTGCTCATCAACAACTGCGACATCGTGTTGGTCAAGCATTTCTTCGCCTCGCGCGAGGCCGGCGTCTATGCCGCCGTAGCCATGGTCGGGCGCGTGATCTTCGCGTTTTCCTCATCGGTTGTCAACAGCATGTTCCCGCTGGTGGCAGGAACGCGTGACGAGGAAAGAAAAGACCTCAAGGTCATTGCCACTTCTCTGATGCTGGTGTTGGGAACCGGTTCGGCGTTAGCTATCGGGCTGGGCATCGCGCCGGCCTGGATATGGACCAAGTTCTTTGGCCCGGGATTCGGAAGCGTCGGCGGCTACAGCATGCCTTATCTGCTGGCTCTCTACGCGGTCACCACGATTATCTACTCCCTCAGCGTGGTTATCATCACCTTCGAAATGTCTTACAAGATCGCCAATACGAGCTGGGTGCAACTGGCATTCAGCGGCGTCGTAATTGCTGCCATTTGCCGCTTTCACTCGTCCCTGCGCGAAGTCATCCTGGTGCAGCTGATCCTGATGGGCGCGCTGCTGATTAGTGTCGCTCTACCCTTCTTGATCAACTCGACGAGCAGCCCAAAAAGATTCCTGCAACCGGGAACGTACCGGCCTGCCAGGCTCATCCGCCGCGTATCGGAAGATTACGTCATTGCTGAGTTTCTCAAGAGTGACTTCCGCAGTTCGGCATTTCGCGAGTACCACGAGAGTTTGCAGGACATTGTGGCCAGCCCCAATCTGGATGACGCCAGCGAAAATGCAAAGCGCCGCGCACTGCTCTTCCTCCGCCATCTTGCACTGTGGAAGGAGATCCCCAGCGACACGGAATGGTATGAGGTGGAAGTCGACGAGACCGATCTGAGCCAGGTGAGGGTATTTCCCCGCGCGCAATGGAGGAAACTTGCCGATGGCAATTTTTCCCTCCAGGAGATCGTGACCGCTATGCGCACACGCCAGCACTTGGTTGACGCTCCCTTCCTTAGCAAGATCGCGGCCATGGGGAAAAAGCTTCACGAGAACGATCCCGGATTCAGCGCCGTGCTGCTGATTGGCGTAAATGAGAACGACCCGCTCACGATCCTGGACGGGAATCACCGCGTGGTGGCGGCTATGCTCGCCGCGCCAAGCGAGTTGAAAAAGGTCCGCTTCCTGGCCGGGCTCTCGCCCCACATGATGGATTGCTGCTGGTATAACACCAACTTCGTTACTCTTTTCCGCTACGGAAAGAACGTGCTGGCGAATGTAGTGCGAAACCCCGAAACTGAACTGGCCCGTCTTTTGCAGAACACTGGATGAGGGGATTTAACTGGTCAAAGCTGCAGAAAAAATAGCCAAACTCGTTTTACATGAAACAATGATTTTGTTCCTTGAATTTGAACGACGAAACATAAATCCAACATTAGGACAAAATATATGACACCTCGACATCGCGCTGTAGCAGTAAAGCAATTACCGGAGACCTTCGACGCGCAACAGGGTCGACGTTTTTTCGGCGAGCTTGAAAGCGCCTTGAATGTGGACAGGCCATCCCTCGTGCTCGACTGCTCAAGGGTTCGTCTCCTGGACACTTCTGCCGTGCATCTGTTGTTATGCTGCCTGGAAGAAGCCATGAAGCGAAATGGCGACGTCAAGCTTGCGGCGGTTCCCGCCGGAGCAACGGCGGTACTTGAACTGTCTGGAATAGATCGTCTTTTCGAGATCTACGACACATGCGCTGAAGCCGTCAATAGCTTCCGCCGGTTGCCCATGGATCTTGCTTCCGTGGTGAGCCGCGGCCCAAGCTCACATCGTCAATCGGAGAACGCAGCATAACCGCCCGAGGAGGGCCTTTCTGACGTGTTCCATGGATACAGGGTCGTGAGGATTAGATGAGCGTCGCGAGTTGTTTCATAAGAAGGCCTGTTGCCGCCGGCCTCATATTGTTTTTGTCCATGCCATTGGCGCAAGCCGCAGCAGCACAGCAACCGCAGGCAACGGCAGGCCAGCCGACTCAAGACGCACCCGCGCCCCAGAATCAAGTTTCCCAGAATCAAGCACCGGCTTCACCGAGCTCCACTCAACAAGCTCCTGCCGCCAGTCCCCAGCCAGCCCAGGACTCGCCGCAGTCCAGCCCCGAGAAGCCGGTTGGCACAGCGGCTGCTCCCGCCGAGAGTCCTACCGGCGTCACGGCTTCGAGGCCTGCAGGAGCAGTGATTGCGCCTGCCAAACAGAAACGGGTGCGGGCGATTTTGATCAGTGTCGGCGTCATTGTCGCCGCTGCCGTTGCCGTCGGGTGCGTTGTGGGACTTTCCAAGAGCAGCCCCGCCCGGCCTAACTGAATTACAGCACTACGATAACTCTAATTGACTCTGGAGCATGTTCATGGGCGCAACCCAAAACAGCCGCCGCACTAACTATGTAAGCTTCTCCGGCATCGACGGCGCCGGCAAGAGCACACAGATCGAAGCTCTCTGCGCGCGTCTGAAACAGAGCGGTCTTGAAGTTAAGATGGTCCGCTTCTGGGATGACATCGCCCGCCTGACCGGGCTGCGCGAAAACACAGGGCACAAGGTATTCAAAGGCGACAAGGGAATCGGCAGCCCGGACGCGCCGATCAACCGGCGCGACAAAAACGTTCAGTCATGGCCCATGACCTGCGTTCGTTTGTTCATTTATACCGTGGATGCTTTTTCGACGCGCGCAGCCGTGAAGAAGGCCTTGCGCAGCGGCGCGGACCTGGTGATCTTCGATCGTTATATGTATGACGAACTCGCCAATCTCAAGCTAGGCAATCCTTTGATCAGGATGTATGTCCGTACGATCATGGCCATCGTCCCCAGGCCGCAGATCAGCTATTTCCTCGATGCGGATCCAGTGAAAGCGCGGGCGCGGAAACCAGAGTATCCCCTTGAATTCCTGCACAAGAATCGCAAGTCTTACTTTGACTTGATCGCGCTCATCGGCGGCATCACCGTGATCCCGCCCATGGAAATTGAAGAAGTCAAGCAGGCTGTCTT
>JBEKVS010000150.1:0-12986 GCA_049513795.1 Occallatibacter sp.
CCGGCTGTCCCATAGCCGAACAGAAGGCCAGTTTGAGTTTGGATACACAAATTCAGACGTGGCAACGAAATGAAATCTTTCGCTTGAGTTTCGTAGCTCGATCAGTTCGCGGAGAAATTCACACCCAGGCAGTTGCCAGCATGCCGAGTCCCGGTTCGGGAAGCTTCAACCCATCTGACCGGCCGTCGAAGTAGAGAGCGTTCAGCTCCTTTGAATTGCGCTGTTCAATTCTCTTGAAGCCGGCATCACGCAACTCCCTCTCCACCTCATCCGGCGTGAAGAGCAGTTTGAATGGCTCGCCTGCCGCCGCCACGCGATCTGAAAGCGCCTGAAGAGCAAGCCGGTGCAGCGGCCCAAGCACTTTGGGAGACAGTCCGTAGTCGAACCCCACGCCGCTGCCGGCAGGCATCCGCGCAACGTCGCGGATGGTGGCGCGAAAAGCTTCGAGTGTCAGGTAAGGAACCACCCCCAGCCAACCGAAAAACGCGGGCACGGTCGCGTCAAAGCCGAACTCGATCAAACCCGCGGCCAGCGTCTTGTGCTCAAAATCCAGCGGCACAAATGTCAACGCTGCCGGAAAGTCCAGCCCCGCTTCGGCCACCATGTGGCGCTTCCACTCCTGCGTCGCGGGAAAATCCACTTCGAAAACCCGCACCGCGGGAAATGGATTACGCCAGGCAAATGTGTCCAGACCTGCCCCGAGCACGACATACTGGGTCAACCCCCGCCCCACGGCATGCGCCAGCTGGTCCTCGACAAACCGGCTCCGCACCGCCATGAAAGCACGAAAATCGCGCGCCACCTTGTGCTGCGCGCGTTCCATGTCCCGCGCGAAATCCTGCCCCACGATGCGCACCGCAATCGGGTCGTTCAGCACCGGCGGGTTGTCCATCAATTGGTGTGCGGCTCGCCGCATGGCAACGCGCAAAGCGGTCTTGCTGGCTCGGCCAGTCTGCATGAATTGCAGTCTATACGACGGAAAGCCAGGGCCCCGCCCGTCCGCTTACCATTGTTCCTATGAGTTGGATGGGATGGGCTTTGCTCTCCGCCGCCTTTGCCGCCGCTACCGCACTCTTGGCCAAAGTAGGTGTAGCGCATGTGGACTCGAACCTGGCCACGGCACTGCGCACCAGTGTTGTCGTCGTCTTCGCCTGGGGCATGGCTCTGGCGCTGGCCCGGCCCGGAGCCGGCCTGGCCGCTGACATTCGCTCCCTCGACCGGCGCACATTGCTGTTTCTCACACTCTCCGGTCTGGCGACGGGACTGTCCTGGATCTGCTATTTTCGCGCCCTCCAACTCGGCCCCGCCTCCCGCGTCGCCCCGCTGGACAAGCTTTCCGTTCCGCTCGTCATGCTTGCAGCCTGGCTGTTGCTTGGGGAAAAGCTCACCGCACCCGCGGTTGCAGGCGGTCTCCTGATTACTGCCGGAGCTATCGTCATGGTTCTCGGCTGAAGCAGAACGTCTGAACGCGCAACCCTATACTGAATCGAGGCCCGCCGGCAATCACCCCAGCCAGACGCATGAGCGACGAACACCACACTCGCGATCTTCCTACCCAGCTGCGACGCATCGTGCTCACCGGTTTCATGGGCTCAGGCAAAAGCACGCTTGGTCCGCTCCTTGCCGGCCGCCTGGGTTGGACCTTTACCGACGTCGATGCTGTAATCGAATCGGAGACGGGCTCGACCATAGCTCAACTCTTCGGGCGCCATGGCGAAGCGTCTTTCCGCGACCGCGAACACGCGACCATCGCTCGTCTCGCCGCCGGCGACGCGCTGGTTCTGGCGCTCGGCGGCGGCGCTATCGAGCACGCCGAGACCCGCCGTCTGCTGCTCACCACGCCAGGCACTCTGCTCGTCCATTTGCAAGTTGAACTAGCCACAACTCTTTCCCGCTGCGCCGGTACAGAGGCCATCCGCCCCATCCTTGCTGACCAGGCTAACCTGGCCAATCGATACCATCGCAGGCTCCCGCTTTACCGCACCGCTCACGTCTCCATTCCGGTGGATGCGCTCACGCCCGAACAAGCCGTCGAGGCCATTCTGAAATCCGCGCTACTGGGTTGATCGCATTGCGACAAGCTCCTTCGCCAGCCCTTGTTATCATGGAGCAAGGCTTGGCCAGCCTCTCCAATTGACTCTCTTTCGCCGTTCGGTGCATCACAGATGGAGACAGAAGAACACTGGCTCTGAATACCGCCTCGGGCACCCAATGAAAGCGAATGCCCCAAGAAGAAGTTGAGGTCACCGAACCCGCTTGCTGACACCCGCCTCCCAAGCCGCCACGCCGACAGAAGCCTCTGCTCCCGCAGACAGACTGGTCCAAGGGCAGGTTCACATCCACGCTCCCACCGCCGGGGCCACGGCTTTGCTCATCCACGATCTGCGCGAGCTGTTCAAAGTCAAGGTCGTCGGTATGGTGCTCGTGACGGGCTGGGGAGGCTTCTACCTCGGCTCCATGCATTCCGGCATCTCCAGCATTCAGCCCGGCCTTTTGGATGCTCTGTTCGGCATCGGCCTGGTCTCTGCCGGCGCCGGCGCGCTGAATGAAGCCCTCGAGCGCAAAACCGACGCGCGCATGATCCGCACCGCCCAACGCCCGCTCGCTTCCGGCCGCTTCTCGCTTGCCAGCGGAGTCCTCGCCGGCCTGGGCGCCCTCACCGTTGGAGCCCTTTGGCTGCTGCTGCGCACCAACCTGCTCACCGTCTCTCTTGCCCTGCTCACCGCCTTCTGTTACGTCGCCATCTACACGCCGCTCAAGCGGTTCACAAGTCTGGCCACTTTTATCGGCGCGTTTCCCGGCGCCATGGGCCCGCTGCTTGGCTGGACCGCTGCTCGCCCGCACATCGAGTGGCCGGCCGTGGCCCTGTTTGCCATCCTCTTCGTCTGGCAGTTTCCTCACTTCATGGCCATCTCCTGGCTCTATCGCGACGACTATGCTCGCGCCGGCATTCGCATGTTGCCCGTCGTGCAACCGGACGGCTGGTCGACAGTAGCCGAAGCACTCTTCTTTGCCGTGGTCATGATTCCCGTCAGCCTCGCGCCATGGTATCTCGGAATGACCAACACCCTCTACGCGATCCTGGCTGTCCTGCTGGGCTTGCTCTACCTCTTGTATACCATTCGCTTCGCCGGCATTTTGCGCGCCAAAAGTGAGTCCGAGAGCCGCATGCTGGCGCGCGATCTGCTCAAGGTGAGCGTGCTTTACCTGCCGCTGTTATTCACCACGCTCATGCTGTGTGCCACGCAGAAACATTAAAGCGCACTGGATTCAGGCAACAAGAGCTTCGTGACAGCAGAAAGGTTTATTCAACTTTGCGATTTGCTAACAGGCCAGGCGCACTAACTTGCTAACTAGCTGTCCTTCTTCGAACAAAAGCGGCTTCTACTCCAAGAGATGGAGACAGCGATCAGGGTCGGAGGCTCCCAGATCAAGCACTCCACACCTTGGTGACCCCCAATCCACAGGGTTGGGATTCTAGCTTCGTTCCAGAATCCGTGAGGGAGCCAATACCATGACCACAGCCACCGCCCCGCGATCCAGCACCCGACCCGCCATCGCCGCCATTCTTGTCGTGAGCGCCGCGGCCACGCTCTTTCTCTTCTGGCTTATTTACGTCCATCCTGCCGCAGCCGCAAGCACGCAGTACGCCTTCCTGCCTGCCCTCAACGCCGTTCTCAATGGCCTCGCCGCTACCGCGCTGCTCATCGGCTACACCTTCATCCGCGCACATCGCATCAAGGCTCACCGCGCGTCGATGATCACTGCATTTGTTTTCTCCGCGCTGTTTCTCCTCAGCTACATCGCGCATCACGCGCTGCACGGCGATGTCCGCTACCCGGCCCACGCGGCGCTTCGCTCCGTCTATCTCCCCCTGCTGGCCAGCCACATCGTGCTCGCCGTCATCGCGCTGCCCCTGGTGCTGGTCACTTTCTTTTTTTCCCTCTCCGGCCGCATCTCGCAACATCGCAAGGTTGCCCGCTGGACCTTCCCTCTGTGGCTCTACGTCTCGGTCACTGGAGTTATAACTTATGTAATGCTCCGCCTGGCGCAAGGCTAGAGCCGACAATTAGAACTGGGTGCCCCACCCTCGGCGCGTTCTTGTTCTTGCGGCCCGGGTGGGAAGCCTCGAACCAAAGCCTTGCCCCTAGCTAGGACCGATCATGCCCGCGCAATCCGCCAATGCGAACTCAGCCCAACCCGACGACGGCACCCGCCAGCTCCTGCAATGTGGAACGCTAATCCTCGGTTCAGGCATCCTGGCCGGGGTTCTCCTGCTCACTCTGCTCGGCGGCGTTTCGCCCACCGGAGCCAGCACCAACGCCGGCTGGTTCGCGCTCATCATCGCTCTGGCATGCATCCCGTTCGGCAGCTTGCTGCTCGGCCTTGGTGTGGCCAAGTGGTTCCGCAACCGTCGCCTCGCACGCCACCTACATTAAACGCAGGCCGCGCCACATCTCTTCCCCCAAAGAACGCCGCAGCGACCTGAGTCTGAAATTCTTTTCAAATATGGACTGTCATCGTGAGCGGAGTTTGGGTCGCTTTCTGAGCCAATCTGAGTCGAAGGACCCGCGGCTGTACCTGGGAGCTTATGCAACGAATCTTAGACTCAGCGCCTAGCGGATGAAAATTAAATAAGCACACATGGCGAGCCCGGCAGCAGCCAGGATGAAGCCCAGCGCAACACCATCCCCCGACACGCGTCCCGGTATCCAGGTCCCGGTTCTCAACTCACGAATCAGCTGAACGTGGCGCGCAACTGAGCTGAGAATCACGATCACTCCCAGCCCCACCAGGCTTACTCCCGACCAGACCGAAAACCCAGTCGTGCGCGCAGGCAGATGCGATTCACTCGCGCCAATTTGCCGCAGGAAAAGTCCAAAACGGCTTACCGCGAAGCCGATGCCAATCAAGCCCAGACCCGTACGAATCCAGGCCAGAAAGGTTCTTTCCGCCGCGAAATAAACGCGGGGATCCTGCTCTGCCCCTTTATCCATGCGTCGATTGTACCTAAGCAATCTGCAACTCTTGCCACGAGGAATCAGAGCAATACTGGCCCAGGGACTGATTCACCTGAAGCGTCCAGCTGACTGAGCACCCGCACGCGGATCGCAAAGCCATACTCTTCCGGAAAATGCCACGCTAGAAATATAAGGATTGTCCCTCGTCAATCCTTCGCGGGAGTTACCCGTAAACGGTCTCCGATCGATGTTACCCTTAAGTTCCACGGCAAGATTTCGCGGTCGGAAGGTGCAGGATAAAATAAGCCACCCGGGACATCAGGGATCGCATAGCGCGTTCCGGCAGACAAGCTCTATTTCGAATAAACAATTTAACCTGAGTCAGTGAGACTCGATTTCCAAAGGCCCAGAGTTGCGTCAGAATCAGTGAGGGACCACATGATCTTTCGAGGGAATGCGATCACTCACCGCGCACGCCGGGCCCGGAACGTCTTATTCTGCCTGTTTCTCTTCTGCCCGTTGCTCCTTTTCCCCTTGATAGGCCTTGCGCAGACCACACTTTTATCGCTCACGGCCAATAACACGTCGGCATGCCCATCCAGTGGCAAAATGCCCGCGCATTGTCAGAAACCATTTTGGGGGCAGATCGATATGCGGCCGCAGGTTGCCACGCAGGAGTTCGACGGGGCGGCGGGGAATGTGTCCACCGAAGATATTCATCCCTATCTTACCCAGGGCGCGGCCACCAGGATCTTCGTGAATATCATGGCCGGATTTTGCAATAACTCCGAAAGCGAATATTGCCGAAACAATGTCCAGGTAGGCTATTCATCAAATGATAAAAAGACTGTAGCTTCGCAGCTGGAAGACATCAGGAATCGCCACATTGATGGCGCAATCATAAGCTGGGAGGGCCCCGGGACAGTCGAAGATGGCGCCGCTTTAAAAATCCAGTCATATGTCGATGGCAAACACTGCAGCGGCTCGCAAAAATGCGACCTGATGTACATGATCATGCTTGACGGCCCGTCAACTGGGTATACCGTAACTCCAACAGGAATTCAGGGAACCACCGGCGCAAGCTGTTCCGGAAGAAAGGGCGGCGACTACGAGAATTGCGTCGTTGCCCACATTCGGAACGATATGTGTTACATGAATGGAAAACACTGGGGCAGTGATGCGTATCTGAAAGTGAACGGCCAGCCCGTCGTGCAGGTCTTCCCCGACAATGGAGTAATTCCTGCAGCCGGCCCAGCTCCCTCCTGGGCTGATGTTTGGATCCATATCAATGAGTGGAACAATAATCTTCCAGGTAACTGCGCAAAATCTCCGTTCAATGCGGACAACGGTATCCCGCTGATCGTCTTTGAAAATGTCGGAGGCTTTTCCCATGCATCCTCGGCTGGAGCTTATTACTGGCTGAAGCCCGAGGGAGTCGACCCCGACCATGATCAATTTGTTTCAAATATCGAACCGGAGTCGGCCAAATCCACGCTTGATAACTTCTACCAAACAGCACTTCAGCACGGGAGTGAAATTGTCTGGGGTGGCGCCTTCAAGGGCTTCAACAGTTCAAAGGCCACCTGGAGCCCAAACCGCATCATGGACCAGCAATGCGGGATGGTGTGGATGAAGTCTCTCACCGAAAGCAACAAGTATTACACCACCGACCCACTGCCGTTCCTTCAAATTGCAACGTGGAATGACTATAACGAGGGTACCGAGATTGAGACGGGAATCGATAACTGTTACAGGATAAGTGCACGGCGAGATGGCACAGATCTTCTTTGGAGCCTCGACCCGTCAACTTCTCCCTATGCGAGTCTCTCGACTATATCTCATGTAGAGATTTACGACTCGCGCGACGGACGAAATCTGACCCTTTTGGCCAATGTGCCCACGGCCCCAAGCGGCACATATCCATTGCAGGATCTTTCACCCGGCGACCACGAGCTGTTCGTTCGGATGGTGGGAAGAAACAGTATTCTGAACCACATCTCGCCGCCAGTTCGAATATCCATTGGAACGAACAAACCACGTCCCCAGTAACTTCGGCGAATCATCCGCCGCCAGCATCAGATCGCCGTCTTGCTCGACCCGTCCCTAAATATGCGCCGGCATGAGACCGGCTCTAGAAAGGAATGTCGTCGTCCGAGATTTCCGCCGACTGGGCGAATTCGTCAGAAGCTCCGCCGTGAGCTCGCTGGTCGAAGTTCGCCGACGAACTGGAAGAGCTGGCAGCGCGTGTGTACCCGCCCTGTCCGCCGCCTGACCCATCATCCCGACCCGAAAGAAGCACCAACTCATTCACGATGATCTCAGTCCGGTAGCGCTTCTGGCCAGACTCCTTGTCATCCCAACTCCGCGTTTGGATCTTGCCTTCGATGTAAAGCTTGGAACCCTTCTTCACGTAATCGCGAACTATCTCCGCTGTCCGCGTAAATGCGACCAGGTTGTGCCATTCCGTGCGATCTTGCCAATTGCCCTGCGCGTCCTTTTGCCGGTCGCTGGTCGCGAGGGTCAGGTTTGCGACCATTGTTCCACCAGGTGTAGAACGAATCTCCGGATCTTTGCCGACATTGCCCAGCAGGGTGACCTTGTTGACTGTTCTTGCCATGCTCTTGCGCTCCGTCTCCGTTGCCAAATCGCCGTTGCCGCCGCCGCGCAGGTGAAATTTCAGTATACTTGTCTGGTTTCGGTGTCTGCTTGGGACGCACTCGAGACCCACCTCAGGCCGCAATGCTGCGAGCGGCGAGTTGAAGCGAAAGTTCAACTGATTCTTAAAGGCGCATGCGGCGCAGTCAAATGTATGACGGAGGAACATGGAATGAAACCCGCTAAGCTTCTGCTCCTGGCTGGCGATTTTGTTGAAGACTACGAGATCATGGTTCCATTTCAGGCGCTGCAAATGGTGGGCCACACCGTCCACGCCGTTTGCCCGGGCAAGAAGAAAGGCGACCAGATCCGCACCGCGATCCATGACTTTGAAGGCGATCAGACTTATTCCGAGAAGCGCGGCCACAACTTTACCCTTAACGCAACCTTCGACGAAATCGACCCATCCAGCTACGATGCCCTGGTCATCCCCGGCGGCCGCGCGCCGGAGTATTTGCGCCTCAACGCGCACGTGCTTGAAATTGTCCGCCACTTCGACCAGGCGAACAAGCCGATCGCTGCTCTCTGCCACGGGCCGCAATTACTAGCCGCGGCCGGCGTTCTCAAAGGCCGCAAGCTGAACGCATACCCGGCATGCGCGCCGGAGGTCGAACTTGCAGGTGGAATTTTTGTCCAGGTAGATTTCTTCGATGCGGTCGTGGATGGCAAGCTCGTAACCGGCCCTGCATGGACCGCGCATCCGATTTGGCTGGCGCGATTTCTTGAAGTGCTGGATGCCCACCTCGCATCCTCGCCTGCTTAACAATCTGCGCGCTCGCAGCCAGGGGTCGCCGCTCCCTGGTTGTGGTACATTAGCGCCATGAACTCCAGGGGAATCGTAGTCATTGCGGTGCTCTTAGCCTTGGCTTCGGCTCCATCATGGGTTGTCGCGCAAGCTACCAGTCATCCCCCCTCAGCACAGTCTGAGTCGTCCGTTTACCCCGTCCCCGCAAAGACGCCTCCCAAGCCGGATTGCAACGGAGTGCCGTGCGAAGATCAGCAGCCGCATATCATCGTCACACTCCCTGCGCCGGCACCCACGCCTTGGCCCATTCACGATCGAATCGCATGGGCCGCATATCTGGTGCTCGCCATTGTGGGTTACGTAGGAATCATGTTGGCTGTCTCTACGCTCAAGAAGATTGAGCGCCACACCGCCGCCTCCGAAACCGCGGCTCTCGCGGCCGCAGAAGCAGCGCAAGCCGCGTTGGTGCAGGCGCAGACAATCGTAAACGCTGAGAGACCCTGGCTCACGGTCGGTGTTGAGCCAACTCCGGGTGTCGAAAACAGCTTCAACATCACAGCCACCAATCGCGGCCGCTCCCCTGCCCTTCTAACTTCCATGCTCGATCGGGCTGTGTTCGCCGCCGATGAAGCCCACCTACCCCCAACGCCGGAATGGGCGCCGGCAGAATCCGGCACGCCAACCACTCCAATCCCCTCAGCTCCGATCCTTGTGCTGCCCGGAGAGTTTGTTGCGGTGAAGACAATCAGGCGCGAGGACGCAAGCACTCTTTGCGGGTCAGAGGAGAAGTTCAAGAGCATCGAAGCGTGGGAGGAGAGACTCTACTTATGTGGAGAAGTTAAATACAACGACCTGATTTCTCCACCCGGCAAAGAGGCGCATGAAACCCGCTGGTGCTGCTGGTACATCCACGGAAGGCAAAAGAGCGGCCTCGCCGTCGCCGGCCCGCCCGCATACCATGCGCACACCTAAATCCCTACCTAGTAAAGATTCGTTCGCAAAAGCCGATCCGCAGGACCGGTTGAGCGATCTCGTGTGAGCATCATTTTTGCGGGCGATACTGCGCCGTCTCCAGTTCCGATCCTGGTGCTGAAGTGCGCGCAATAATCACCGAGTTACTGTCCGAATAGAGAATCTTCCAGTCCGGCAAAAGCGGCAAAACGCGAACCATGGGCGACTCGCGGTTCAACAGGCAAAAGCTCACGCCATACTTATTCAGCAGCTTGTCCGGATCGCTCTTCAGCGTTGCCCATTCTCCAAATTCTTTGAGCACTCCTGTCCATTCGAATACATCGGTCCGGCCGTCGACAAACACCGGATGCTCGGGCGCCGCCCAGATCAGATAGCCACCAAACCCATGGGCATTCAACATCGGCCCGGAAAGATGGTTAGCTCGAATGTATTCGACTGCCTTCACCGGACTCGTTCGCTCCACCTGCGCCTGCAAGCTGCCGCTGCTGGGAAAGGCAAGATACGCCGTGGCAAGAGCCGACGCTATGATCGCCGCATTGAGCCCGGCCCGATCCGCTTCCGGGGCATACGCCTCCCACCAGGCGGCCATTTGTCGAGCCACTATCGGAGCCGCAAGTATGCCGAACACAAACAGCATACGCACATGGTTCACCGCCATCCAGGTGCCGATGGCCAGCAGCATCGCCTCCTCCAAATGAATCTCCGCGCGATGCATTATTACCAGCAGCAAGCATGAAAGCAGAATTGCCATCAGCGCAATGCCGCGCGCACTGCTTATGGGCAGCGGGCCAAACTCGGCAACGTTGCCAGTCATAAGAGGCATATTCAGCATGGCGTTCAATGGGTAAAGGACTTGCTTCAATCCAACGGGATTCAAAAGCACTGCGACCATCGACATGGCAAGCGCAATTCCCAGACATCTCCGTTGGTCGGGAGCCCATTGCGTAGATAGCAGCGAGCCTGCCTTGAAGCTTAACAGCGAGTTACCCCAAACCACTGCGGCTACAATCAACCCAAGCATGAAGGACGCGTGGCAGTTTACCCAGATTGCAAACAGGAAAGGCAACCAGAAAAACCAGCGCGGATTGCGCGTGCGCCCAAGATGAATCACAATCAGTTCGACGATCAGCAGAATGTAGCCAATCATCTGCGCACGAATGGAAAGCCCGATCGTGGCAAACAGCCAGATGATCAGCGCTCCCACAAAGCCGACCTTCGAGTTACCCGAATAAAGTGAACACAGAAAATACCCGGCTACGAGCAGTGAGGCAGTCAGCAAGCAAAGCAGCAGCATGAGTCCTGAGTAGCCGTCCCACCTGTAGGCGCCGTAGATAACTACCTGCGCCAGCCATTCATGAGGAATGACAGCATGGTGATTCGTTGTGTAAGAAAATAGATCGGTGACTGGAATGGTATGAGTGGTCCAGATGACTTCGCCCGCCTTCAGGTTCCACCACAGATCGGGGTCGTCAAAGCGCGATCGAACCGTAAGCACAGAGAGCGTTACAAGCACCCCGGCCAGCATCACAGGAAAAGAAAGGATTCTCCGCATGAAGTGGATTTGCACCGAGTCCTCTAACTTACAAAACAAAGTTGGCGAGGGTCAGGCATTCACGGTCTCCCGCAGATCCTGATCGAACATGGGATCAGGTTCGGCGAGACGAATCAGCCGATGCAGATAGGCTCGCGAGATGGACAGGCTGCGTGCCGCCAGTGTCTTGTTTCCGTGGTTCTCGCGAACCGCGGTTACAGCCAGCCTGACCTTATAATCGCGAATTTGCCGCTCAAACGAACCTGCAGGATGATAATCGCCGATATCGACAACATCTTCGCTGTCGATGCCATACTCTTCGGGGAGCGTAAGCGCCAGGTCATCCACGCGCACGGCCATCCCTGGAGCGAGAATGATCGCCCGCTGCATCACATTTTCCAACTCGCGCACATTGCCGGGCCAGGGGTAACTCTGCAACATCTGCATCGCTTCCGGCTCAATACTCTCCATCGGCTTTTGAAAGGTTTTCGAGTAAATCTGCAGAAAGTGCATGGCAATCTGGGGAATATCCTCAGGGTGCTCCTGCAGTGTCGGAGATTCAATGCGCATTACATTGATGCGATAAAAAAGATCCTGGCGAAACTTCCCTTCGGCAACCAGTTGCGTAAGGTTGCGATGGGTAGCGAAGATGAGCCGCGCCCGTAGCGGGATAAGCTTGTTGCTTCCCAGACGGCTAAACTCCATCTGTTGCAGAACACGCAGAAGCTTGACTTGTGTAAACAAGCTCAGATCGCCGATCTCGTCGAGAAAGAGCGTACCGTCGGCCGCCTGTTCAAAGTAGCCTTCCCGCGCCCCGACCGTACCGGTGAATGCGCCTTTCTCATGGCCGAACAATTCGGCTTCGATCAGCGTCTCCGGAATCGCCCCGCACGAGACAGCGACGAATGGCCGCTTGGAGCGCGAGCCCATATTATGAATGGCTCTCGCGATCAGTTCTTTGCCTGTACCGCTTTCTCCGGTCACCAGCACGGCCGCATTCAGATTGGTCACGCGGTGCACCATCTGATACACACGTTTCATAGGCGCGCTCGAGCCAATCAGTTGGTCGCACGCGGCTGGTTCTTCAACCCGCTGCTGCACCGTCTCCAGTTGCTTCTTGAGCAGGGAATTCTCGTACGCACGGCTCAACATGGTTTTCAGATCGCGAATCGAGGGTGGCCGCCGGCAATAACCGAATGCGCCCGTCCGCACCAGTTCGAATGCCGTCGACCGCAGCCCGTCATCCGCCATCACCACTGAGGGGACATTTGAAGCAATCAATCGCCTGGAGAATGCAATCCGCTCCTGCAATGACTCATGATTTGAATTCAGGTCCAGAACAATGACGTCGCATGCCCGTGCAGAGACAAGGTCATCCATCCCCTCCTGGTCCGCCTTGAGCGCAATCTGGAACTCCTTACCCAGGGCAGAAGAGAGAAGAGGGTGCAGTGTGCGGTCTTCCGAGTACAATCCAATTCTGATCATGGATAGGCGACCTTTCCCGCGAGGCGCAGCTACGAGCACTTAGAAGCTTCGGTGACGTAACCTCATCATCAAGAATCGGCAGTGGGGATGTGAATGACGGTTTTGAGTTAGCTTAGTACAACGTTAGTAACACGTTTCGCGCCTTATTTGGTATCCGGTATCCCGAAACGATACAGTGGGCACCTGAAAACAAAGCCGGAACGGCGTTTTTTCGCTTACGTCCATCCGTTGCGGCGTACGAAAAGGTTGGCCCATCAATTGCTACCACCCGAGTTGTGATCTCCAGGCAAAAGCTTGAAGTGTGCCTATTGGCCTGCGGGGTGGCTGTTAGCCGTTTCGCATTCCGGAGCCACGATCTCTACGACATCGATTCGGTAAACTTCGCCCTCGGCATGGGCCGATTTGACCCTCGGGTTCATCAGCCGCACCCGCCAGGCTATTTTCTCTACGTCTGCCTCGGCCGTCTCTTGAATGGCCTGCTGCACGATGCAAACTTGTCGCTCGTCATCCTCAGCACGTTGGCCAGCATTGCGACCGTCATTTTCATCCACCAGCTCGCTTTCGATTGGTTTGGAAGCCGCGCCGCAACCTTCGCCGGTCTGCTGTTCCTCTTCTCTCCGCTGGCCTGGTTTCACGG
>JBEKVS010000151.1:0-12957 GCA_049513795.1 Occallatibacter sp.
AACCGTTTCGGGTAGCACGATCGGCGATGCGATTGCCAATGCGGAAGTGGCGCCGGGCCAGGACGTAGTCCGCAGGTTCGCGGCGCCAGTAACCAGAGAAGGTGCCATGGCGGTGCTCTATGGCAATCTGGCGCCGCGCAGTGCGGTGATCAAACAATCGGCTGCGTCCCCTGGCCTGGTGCGCCATACCGGGCGCGCGGTGGTCTTCGATTCCGTGGAAGATATGGCCGCACGCATCGACCTGCCAGATCTGGATGTAAATGCGGAGGACGTTCTGGTCTTGCGCAATGCCGGGCCCAAGGGAGCGCCGGGCATGCCGGAGGCCGGCTTTCTGCCGATTCCGTTGAAGCTAGCCCGCCAGGGAGTAAGAGACATGGTGCGAATCTCCGACGCGCGCATGAGCGGCACGGCCTTCGGCACCATCGTATTGCACATCGTGCCGGAAGCAGCCCTTGGCGGGCCGCTCGCCGTGGTCCTGTCCGGCGATCTGATTCTGCTCGATGTGGAAGCACGCAGGATTGAACTGCTGATCGACGATGCGGAATTGCAGCGCCGTCTCGCGGAATGGAAGCAATTGCCGCCGCGACCGAAGACAGCAACACGCGGCTATGCCCGACTGTTCGAGGAAAGCGTGCTGCAGGCCGACCAGGGCTGCGACTTTGATTTTCTCTTGCGCGCAGGTGACACAGAAACTAATTCCTGAACTGACCGCCACGGAACCAGCTACAAGTCTTGGGGCCACCATGGGGCCAATCTTGCCGGGAAGGCTCTCATCCAACAGGTCGAAAATTCCTATGGACATCGCAAAGGAGAGATGCTATCTTCTTTGCAATGCCCAAAGGAGAGACCGGTGGTTGAGAAGAAATCGGATGTGCTGCAAGGGACCTTGGATCTGATGGTGCTGAAGACGCTTCATGCCATGGGTCCCCTGCATGGCTTTGGCATTGCCCGCCGCATTGAGCAGCTAAGCGAGGATGTTCTGCAGCTGAATGAAGGCACGGTCTACACTTCCCTTCTTCGCCTTCAGCAGCAGGGGTGGATCGACTCCAAGTGGGGCACTTCTGAAAACAATCGCAAGGCGCGTTTTTATTCAATCACTCGATTGGGCAAGAAGCAACTGGAGATCGAAACAGAGAACTGGGAGCGAATTTCCGGCGTGATTGGCCGCGTGCTGCGGCTGGAAAGGCAGGGATAAAACGATGCGACTTTTGCGGTTGTGGGCGGCCAAGGCCAAGGGGTTCTTTGCGCAAAAGCGGCAAGACCACGAGTTCGATGCGGAAATTCAATCTCACATTCACTTGCTCACCGAGCGCTATCTCCGCCAGGGAATGTCTCGCGACGAAGCGGCCACGGCGGCGCGCCGCCAATTCGGCAACCTGCCCTTGCTCAAGGAGAGGCAACGCGCGCAACGGAGCTTTCTCTCGCCCGCGGAGTGGTGGGGAGATGTTCGCTTCGGCCTGCGCATGATGGGGAAGAAGCGAGGGTCGAATGCCGCGGTGGTGCTGGCATTGGCGCTCGGGATCGGCATGAACGCGGCTGTGTTTACCTTTGTCAACGCGCTGTTGCTGCGACCGCCTGCTGGTGTAAGCGCGACCGGAAGCCTGCTCGAGATCTGGATGCACAATCGACTTGCCACCGGGGTCCAGGGTTATTTTCCCTTCACCTATCCGGACTATGCCTACTTTCGTGACCACGCCCGTTCGCTCGAAGGAGTTCTGGCCTTTGATGGCGATGGGCACCCGGCCATCTGGAATCGCGCCGGCGCGGGACAGGTGGTGCAGGGCCAGCTTGTCTCGGGGAACTACTTTTCTCTGCTGGGCGTGAACGCGGAATTGGGTCGCACGATCTCGCCAGGTGACGATCAGTTGGGCAGCCCGCGTCTTGCCGTCGTGCTCAGCCACTCTTTCTGGCAGCATCAGTTGGAGGCTGATCCCGGAGTTGTAGGACGGACGTTGATGCTGAACGGCGCCGCCTTCAGCGTGGTTGGCGTGGCGCCGCCAGGGTTTACCGGGCTGGTGGTGGCCACTGAGCCCGACTTCTGGGCTCCCATCGCAACGCAGGAGCAGTTCACGCATGACAAGGGCAGAATCTATGACCGAAACGGCTACTGGCTGATTGTCGCTGGGCGGTTGGGACCGGGCGCCGATCAGGTGAAGGCGCAGGCGGAGATACATGTACTGGCGCACCAACTCGAACTCGACTATCCCGACTCCAACAAGAATATGGATGCCGTGGTGTATCCGGCGACCCTGGTTCCCGGCCCTTACCGCGGGTATGTGCGGGCGTTCACAGGAATGTTGCTCGCCGTTTTTGCACTGGTGCTGATGATTGCCTGCGCCAATGCCGCCAGCCTCTTACTTGCACGGGCGACCGGACGAGCGCGGGAGATGGCAATCCGGTCCGCGCTGGGCGCCGGACGCGCGAGGCTGATCAGGCAGATGCTGATCGAGAGCCTGCTTCTTTCCTCGATCGCGGGCCTGGCGGGGGTCGCGCTGGCGTGGTGGATGTCGCGATTGTTGCTTGGGCTCAAACCGGCCAGCCTGCCTATCACGCTCGACGTTCCGATGGATTGGCGAGTGGTTCTGTTTACCGTGATGGTCTCGCTGGCAACCGGGTTGATCTTCGGACTCATTCCCGCCCTGCGCAGCTCTCGCGTAGACGCAGCCCCGCTGCTGAAGGAGGAAACGCAGACCGCTGGCCTGCGCAAGTCGAAGCTGCGCAGCCTGCTGCTGATCGGCGAGATCGCCACCTGCGTGGTGCTGCTGACGGGCGCAACGCTCTGCGTGCGCAGCCTGATGCACGCCAACTCCATCGATCCCGGGTTCGATACGCAACACATCGCCGTGGCCACGCTCGACCCGGGAAGCCTGGGATACTCTCCCGAGAAGGTTACCGATTTCTACCACGCTTTGATGGATCGCGTTCTCGCGCTGCCCGGAGTCACCGGGGCGAGTTACGCGAATCACCTGCCGCTGGGGACTTCGCGGGAACAGACTTCCGCCGGCAGGCATCTGGGCCACGACCCCGATCATGCCAGCGTCGACGTGTTTCGCGTCGATCCCGGATACTTCTCGACCATGGGAATCACGCTCATCCGCGGGCGGGATTTCACCCAGCGCGAGAGCGACAGCGCGCAGCCAGACGTGGTGATTGTGAACGAAGTGCTGGCGCGAACTCTCTGGCCCGGCCAAGACCCTATCGGGAAGCGGGTTGCACTCGGCGACGAGAAGACCACCAGCGAAGTCATCGGCTTGGTGAAGGCGGGTAAGTACCGCACTCTGGGCGAAGGACCGGTCGCAGCGGTATTTCGTGGAACATTGCCGTCCGAGAGAACGCTGGTGATCCGCACATCTGGCGATCCGCGGGCGCTGCTCGAAGGGACACGGCGCGCCGTGCAGACCGTCGACCCGACGATGGCGGCAACGGGGTTGCAGACCATTGAAGAGTATATGGCGCTGCCGTTCTTTCCTGCGCGCGCAACAGGGCTGCTGCTCGGGGCCTCGGGCGTGCTGGCCGCGGTGCTGACGGCGATCGGGCTCTTCGGCGTGATTGCCTACGTTGTTTCACAGCGCACGCACGAGATTGGCGTGCGCATGGCTCTGGGCGCGCGCGATACCGATGTGCTGAAGCTGGTGATGCGGCAGGGGCTGTTAGTGACACTGATCGGCCTTTCAATAGGCCTGGCCGGCGCCATTGCCGGCGCCAGGCTGCTTGCTCCGCTGCTCTACGGAATTGGCGCGAACGATCCGGCCACGCTGGCGGGGGTCGCGCTGGGGGTGATGGTTGTGGCGATGCTAGCCTGCTACATTCCGGCGCGCAGAGCCATGCAAGTGGACCCGGCAGTAGCTCTCCGGTATGAATAGACCGCAATACGCAGGGGTGACCGCGGCGAAAAGTACAAGCCACGAATGACCGTCACGGCAAAATGACGCCTTCACTGAGCGCGTCTCTTACCTTCGGCACGACGGATTGCCAATCGCCGATCTGCGTTTGCCGGAAGAGACGAATTGACGGATACCAGGGACTGTCATCGCGGTCCAGCAGCCAGCGCCAATCCGGGGCGAACGGCAGCAAAACCCAGGCGGGAATTCCAAGTGCGCCCGCGAGGTGGGCTGCGGAATTATCGATGGTGATGACCAGATCCATGGCCGCAACTTGCGCCGCGAAGCTATCCATGTTTGAGAGCTGATCGACCTCGCGATCGATCAGAATGGGAGCATTTGCGGATGTGGACTGCTTTTCCAGCGTGTCGTGCTCGCCGTATTGCAGACTGACCCACTGGATGCCTGCTAGGGCGAAGAGTGGGGCGAGCAACGAAAGATCAATGGAGCGGCTTTGACCGGTCTTCCTGTTCTTGGTGTGCCAAGCCAGTCCGACGATCTTGCGACCGTCGGCATAGCGCGCGCGGAGCCGGGCCTGCTCGAGCCGATCGGGCACCAGGTAGGGTGAAGTGGTTGCCGCAAAGGCCGCGCTCGACGTTCGGAATAAACCGGGCAAACTAGCGCAAGGTAGATGGGCCGCGATCTCCAAGTCTTGATTCTGCCCCGCGATAAGACCCGAGATCACCGCTGCGTTGGGAAATGAACGCTGGAAGAGCGGCTTGAGGCGCGAATCGCAATCGAGCACACAGGAGATACCCGAGCGGATGACATCTGGAATGAGCCCGGCGAACATGATTTCGTCTCCCACGCCCTGCTCACGCCAAACTAACAATTTGCCAGACGGCAATGGCTCGCCTTTCCAGCGCGGCCACCGATAAGCGCGCATCGGCGTTTCGTTGTCGAGCGTATCCCATCGCCACTCAGACCCAATCCATCCTGCGGCAAAGTCGCCCCTCAACAGCAGCACCGCTGCTTCAGCCGTGGCCGCCTCGGCTAACTCGGGGTTGAAACCTAAGGCCCTGCGGTAACACGTGAGGCTGGAATCTAACTCACCCTGCGCCTTGAAGATGTTACCCAGGTTCACATAGACTTCGGCTGAATCGGGCTTGAGCAGCAGCGCCCGCTGATAGCATGCGCCAGCTTGCGCAAGCTTGCCCTGAAACTGGAGAACATTGCCCAGGTTGGAATGATAGGCTGGCGCATTTCGCTGGAGTTCAATCGCCTTCTGGATGAGGACCACGGACTCCTCGCTGCGTCCCTGTTCAAAGGCAATCATGCCCAGCAAATGAAGACAGTCCGGATGTTGGGGATCACTGGACAAGATCTGCCGGTAGATCTGCTCGGCCTCGGCCAGGCGCCCCGCCTGCTGGTGGTTAAGAGCGTCCTGAATCATGCTCTCAACGAGGGGGGATTGCAGGCGGCTCACGCTTCCGCTCCTTTGTTGAGCAAAGACCCTCTGCTGCGCAAGAACGGGCAAGTCTCCAGGCAAAACCTAAGGCCGTTGTGTAAGCCGTTCGGGCATACTCCCGGCCCATAGAGCGCGCATTTGATAAAGGAGTGAGTCACCTTGTCCCAGTTTATGACAACCGGTTACGGGCCGGGTTCATCTCGGAGAGCCAGAGATTTCACTTCCTGTTATGCAACAAAAGTGTGACGATGCGCTTGATGAGTCGGAGGATTTGGCAAGCTAAATGCTTGATCTATGAATCATCCCGCGGAATCATCCCGCGAAAACCACCAGGTGCTCTGGCCCGGGCTGGCTTGGGAGAGATCGGGCGAGAACGGCGGATTGGCGATTGAAAGGAGCGATCATATGCATGTGCATGCCAACCAATTCAATCCGTATGTGCAAATGAATGCTGTCTACACAGCGGCCAGAGCTGAGGCCAAAATGGCAGCCGAACGCACAAGAAAGAAGCTGATCGATTCTGCCGCGGCACTTTTCGGTGAAGCCGATGACGGCGAGGGTTGCGTAGTGAGGCTGAGCGGGGAGGATGCGTCGAAAGACCAGCCGAATCAGCGAGATCGGCAGACCGGGAGCGGCCAGGAAGAGCTGAACCAGCCAGCGAAAACCGACGAGGACCCTTTTTCAGGCTGGGCATAGGTCCACATCCCGCCCTAACTTTCTGGCAAGATCTGGAATCGATCTCACAGAATCCGGACAGATTTGCCGCTGTGCCCGGCAAATCTTGCCGAGTCCCCTCATTTTCCGCCAAGCCCCCCCGATCCATCGCGGGCCGGACCACACGTCTCTTCAACGTCGACCCGCTCGGAATGGCTGTCCTGACATCCGTCCCAGCGTGTCGTGCATCTGTTCAACACATGAGCAGACGAGGAAGGTGTAGCCAGGCAGGCCCTTTGCAGCGAAAGGTGAAACCCGTGTCGAGATTCAAATTCTGGAAATGCTCTACCCTCGTGGTCGCCACTCTTCTGGCTTGCCGCCTTTTTGGCATGGCGCAGGAGCAGGTGGAGATCGACGCACAGGCCCAGGCCACACCGTTTCCGCATTACTGGGAGCAGATGTTCGGCTCGGGACGCGCGATTCTGTCATTGCGTGAGAGCTACCGCGAAGACTTGCGCGCCGTAAAGCAGGTCGCGGACTTTCGCTATGTGAGGTTTCACGCGATCTTTCACGATGAACTGGGAGTCTATAACGAAGACGAGCACGGCAATCCTGTTTATAACTTCTCGTATGTTGACCAGGTCTACGATGGGCTACTGAAGAATGGTGTAAAACCGTTTGTCGAAATCAGCTTCATGCCCAGGAAACTTGCATTCAATCCTGACGCGCTCCATCCCTTCTGGTACAAGCAAAACGTTTCGCCGCCCAAGAGCATGGAGAGATGGGACGACCTAGTTAAACACTTCGCGCAGCATCTCGTCGATCGTTACGGAATTGATGAGGTGTCTAACTGGTATTTCGAAGTATGGAACGAGCCTAACATCGACTTCTGGAATGGGATTCCCCGACAGAAATCCTATTTTGAGTTATACGCGCACACGGCGCGGGATTTGAAGTCGGTCAATCCGCGCCTTCGTGTCGGTGGGCCGGCTACAGCGGCTGCGGCCTGGATCGGCGATTTTCTCAAATTTACATCGCAGAACCGTGTCCCGGTTGATTTCGTTTCGACCCACGGATATGCAGACGATACGGTGGAGGATCTATTCGGCAGCAGCGAAGATATCCCCATGGATGAGCGGGTTTGCCGCGCGGCTGCAAAGGTCAAAAGAGAAATCAAGTCATCGGCGATGCCTGATCTGCCCCTGATCTGGTCGGAATGGAATGTAGAAGGCGAAATGGGTTCGCGCGACACAATTTTTGTCGGGTCCGCGCTGGCAAATACGGTTCGACAATGCGATGGACTGGTCGACATGCTTTCGTTCTGGACATTCTCTGATGTCTTTGAAGAAGGTGGCCCGATCGCAAAGCCATTTGAAGGTCAATTCGGTTTGCGCGCCAAAGGAGGAATTAATAAACCCAGTTACTATGCGTACGGACTGCTGCATCAACTGGGAAATGAAAGAGTGGCCAATGCGTCGAAAAATGTCATCATTACGAAAACTACCCAGGGGGAGTTAGCAATCGCGGCCTGGAATCTGGTTGATCCGGGACAGAAGGGATCGACTCAAGTTATCGACCTATCCATCGCGCACGTTCCCCTTGACGCACATGTAAGCATTCAGCGGGTCGACGAGGATCACGGAAACGTGCTGAAAGAGTATGAGGCCATGGGACAGCCACTGGACCCCACGCCTGCTCAAGTAGACCAATTAAATCGCGAAACTGCTTTGCCGGCGCCTGAAGAAACGAAAATGCAGGGAGGCAAATTGAGACTGAGCCTGACGCCCAATTCCCTGGCGCTCATCAAGATCCAACCCTGAATTCGGGGGCTCGCTTGTCCACTGGCGCAGGCCTCAGATGCCCGCGTACCAAGCGTAACCCCCTTCAGGGGACGCGGAGCCAAGACCCTTGCCAAAGCGTCTGAGCGAGTCGGTGGCCGTGATATGAGTGATGTACTTCACGCTCTTGTATCCCAGCTGGCGAGGCACACGCAGGCGCAGCGGACCGCCGAACTTCACCGGGAGATCGCCATCATTCATTCCTAAAGTGAGGAAAGTCTGCGGGTGCAGGGCATCGGCCATGTCGACGCTTTCCCACCAGTCGGGCTCGATGGAAAAGTACACGAGATAGCGAGCTTGCGGAAGGACGCCGACGGCGTTGAGCACATTCACCAGAGGCGTTCCGATCCACTCCGCGATATACGACCAGCCTTCTTCGCAGACCACCTCCGTGATCTGGTTGTGAACGGGAAGACTCTTGAGGTCAGACAGCGAAAAGGCGGCAGGGTGTGCGACCATGCCATCGACAGTCAGGCGCCAGTCAGAAAATCCAGTGGCGATGTGGCGCTTGAATGCTTCGTTGGGCGGGGCGGTTTCATTGGCGAACGGCGCCTTGGAGATCATGCTGCGGGGAAATTCGCGGGCCAGCGAGTGCCTGGTTAGAAGCCGTTGTGCGCCGTAGGTCAGCGTCTCCCCGAGACCATAAATGCCGCCACTATCGGGCGGGATAAGTCCATAGCGCCGGGCGAGGTGGGAAGCTGTAGCCAGGCCCGCGACGCCCGCTGTAGCCGCAAGGCCGGTGGTGATGAGCTTTCTGCGTGAGATGTTGCTCATGTGCGCTCCGAAGACTCAATGCTTCGTCCGGTAATCATGGCGCGCGTGCGGCTCCAGAAGCCAGCGAGAACGATCATCGCAATGTGGACGAAGAGGAAAGCGACGAGCAATCCGGACACGAAGAAATGAAGTGTGCGTGCGGATTGCCGGCCGCCGAGCAGATTGACGGCCGCCGGCATCGCAGAATCGAAGGCCGGAGACAGGGCGAGGCCGGTCCATATGACCAGGGGAAACAGAACGAAGATTACCAGCAGATAAGCGGTGCGCTGCACAACGTTGTAGGAGTGGTTCTCTGATTGATCGGGCGGTGCCCGGCGGCGATACCTTGTGAACACTTCGCGGAACGCGCGCCACTTTCTTTGGGTTGGCGGCGGGAGCAGATTTCTCCTGAAGTGCGCGGTCAAGAGGCTTGCGACGACATAAACCAAGCCGGTCAAAACGAGAACCCATGCGGCCTCAAAGTGCAGATAGCGGCTCCAGCCATTCTGGTCGGGCATAACGTAGCTGTAGCCCGTGGGAACCGTGTCCCGCGACGAGGGGATTGGTATTTTGAACAGCGGGGGAGTGCCCGAGTTGCCCGTTTCACCCCAATAGAACCGAGGATGCGAGATCACGATCTCAGCGCCGGTGATAAGCAGCGCGAGAAAAGAAACCACGGTAATCCAGTGGGTCACACGGACCAGCGCGGTGTGCCGCGGAGTTACTGCAACCGGGGGCGAAGAAAGGGCTGGCACGCGGTGAGGATAGCATAAATCGAACGCGAATTTACCGGATTTCTCAAAGGCTTGTGGAGACACCCTACTCGTCCTCTGGGGCTTCAACTTTTTGCATGCCGGTAGTTGGGGTTAACATAACTCCAAGCTTGTGATTGGATCGTCAGACCACCGCCAGACGGTACTGCTTCCGATCTACAGTATTTCCCAACACGCAGTAGGATTGCGATGACCGTTAGCGACCAGCCGCGGAGGATCCTATCGGATTACAGGGAATTCCCTGCTCCCGCACTGCTGGCGGACCGATTCCTATGTTTCTGGACACAAACAATCGTTGGATCGCACGGCGTTTATGAGCATCGTGTGCTACCCGACGCGTGCATCGACATCCTTTTTATCAACGATGATCGCCCTTTGGTGGTCGGACCTTGGACGGTTCCCTTCATAGCGAGTTTGGCGGCTGGGACCAGCATTATCGGGGCGCGGTTGCGTCCTGGTTACGCTCCCTGCCTGCTCGGCATGCCTGCATCAGAGCTGCTCAACCAGACAATACCGGTTACGGCAGCGAAGGGCGCCCTCGAGAGGATGCGGCTTGAAGAGGTGATTGAGCAGCCGAATGCCACAAACCGGCGATCGACTCTAGCTCAAGTGCTGAACCCATCAGTGGCACATTCCGGCCCTCTTGACCAGGCTGTGCTGGCCGGCATCCAGTGGCTTGCGCGTCATCGGAGCGGCCGGATTGGTCAGTTGAGCCGTTGGGTCGGTGTAAGCGAACGGCAGCTTCATCGGCGGTTTTCCGCTGCCATTGGCTACGGCCCCAAGATGTTTCAATCCGTGCTGCGATTCCAGCGCCTTCTCAAGACGGCGCGCGAAACGGGTGCGGAACAAAGCCTGGCCGATCTGGCCATGAGTGCCGGTTACGCCGACCAGGCGCATATGACTCGCGATGTGCAGCGTCTGGCCAATCTGCGGCCCACTGCGCTGCTCCGCTCCACCGAATCGGCTCTGCAAATGTCCGATTTATTCAAGACGTAATCTCTCTTTTCGAATTAAGGTTTGAACCATGACGAGAAGAGAACTCATTGCCGGTTTGACGGCCGCGGGAGCAACGTTCGCCGGTCGAAGAGTGGATGCGATGCCAGGAGGAAACGCCATGCAAGGACTGGAGAAAACAAGAATTCTGTTCATAGCCGGTTTCGGGCCGATCGTCCGCAACGCAGATGCAGGCCGAGCGCTTTACGCGAAGGCCCTGGATATTTCATTCAAAGAAGAGAGTGGCGGCTATTTGCATACGGATGCTCTGCAGGGTGCGAAGGCGTTCGCTCTTTGGCCACTCTCGCAAGCGGCGGAGTCATGCTTTGGCACCAGCACCTGGCCTGATAGTACGCCGGCGCCCCACGCCTGGCTTGAGTTCGATGTGGATAGCGTCGAGGGATCAACCGCGGAGCTTGAATCAATGGGGTATCGCATGCTAATCAAGAACAAGAAGGAACCATGGGGTCAGACGGTAAGCCGCTTTCTCGATTCAGATGGGATCTTGGTCGGGCTTACTTATACTCCGTGGATGCGGGATAAGAAATAGCGAATGAATCTTCGGCATTTGACTGCAGTCGCGGTTCTGGCGGTGTGTGTTTCAGGCGCACTGCCCGGCCAGACTTCGCGCGAAGTTCGCCTCGATTCCCTTGAAAGGCTCGACGTCCCCGGCAATCTGAAGGCAGACATCGTCGACTATCGCGGCCGCAAAGCCATGCGCCTTGCGAACACTCGATTGCCTGACTCCGGCTACAGCGAGGGTCTGGCAATTGTGCGGGGGGCATCGCTTGCGGACGGCACAATTGAAGTGAGCCTCTCGGGCGATACAACGCCGGATGCGCCACCGGAGTTGCGTGGTTTCGTTGGCATCGCGTTCCGCGTGACGGATCGCGCGCATTTCGAGTGCATTTACATCCGGCCCAAGAATGGACGATCGGAAGATCAATTGCAAAGGAACCATTCGACCCAATACATCTCAATTCCAGGATTCCCATGGGACAGGCTCCGCGGCGAGACTCCCGGCAAATACGAGTCCTATGTCGACCTCGTCCCCGGTGAGTGGACGAAACTCAAGATGGAAGTGAAGGGAAAGACGGCCAGGCTTTACATCAATGGGGCCGAACAACCAACGCTGATTGTTAACGACCTCAAGCAGCCTGAGTCGAATGGCGGCGTGGCGCTCTGGGTTGGACAAGGTACGATTGCCCACTTTGCCGATTTGAAAATAACACCATAACCTGGGGCTTTAAAAGAACCAGGGCTTTTTCAGAATAGGTCCTATTCGTTACGCAGCGCCACCGTTGGGTTTACCTTTGCCGCCCGGCGCGCTGGAATGTAACTGGCAATTACAGCGACGCAGACGAGCGCAAACGGCGCTAAGGCAAAGGTCATGGGATCTGTGGCTCGCACGCCGAATAGCATGTTGGAAACTAAGTGGGTCAGCGCGAATGATCCGGCTATACCGATGGCTACGCCAGCAAGTGTAAGGACAATTCCTCCGGAGAGCACAGACCGCACCACGCGCCCGCCGTCAGCGCCGAGCGCCATGCGAATGCCGATTTCGTGTGTGCGCTGGACCACCGCGTACGAAACCACACCGTAAACGCCGAGGCAGGCGAGAAGCACTGCCAGGGCCGCGAACCCTGCCACTAAGAATGAACTGAAGCGAGGTCCGGCCACCGCGTCTGCAAAGTACTGATCGAGGGTCTTTACGTGATAAATGGGTAGATTTTTGTCCAGCGAAGTTATCTGCCCGCGAGCAGCCTTGACGATCCCGGCAGGATCATTCGCTGTGCGGGCCAAAATAAACATGGTGTCGAACGGGCTCTGGGCCAGAGGCGCAAAAACTTCCGGCGAGGCCTGGGATGAAGGACCGCTCTGTTTGATGTCCTCGACCACACCGACAATCTCGCGCATCGGAGGCTCACCCATTCCGTATCCATTGCCGACACCTGGGCGCACATGCTTTCCGATCGGATTTTGATTGGGAAAGAAGAGGCGTGCAAGCGTCCGATTGACGACGACTACCGGGGTCGATTTCGCTTCGTCCTGCGCAGTGATGTCTCGTCCATTCACGAGGGCTGTGCCCACCGTGCGAAAAAAGCCTGGCTCGACAGCATTGAAACCAGCCGCGGGACGGGAACCCATCGGCGTGGGTTTCCCTTCAATTTCGATACTTGCGCTGAGGTTGTCGCCAGTCAGTGGAAGGCTCGCGGCCGCGCTGGCCGAGCTAACCCCAGGCAGGGAGCCAATTCGCGCCACCGCTTCCCTGAAGAAAGCGGGAAACTGCGCACTGCTCATTCCGGCGGGCGAATCAATCTGGAAGGTCAAGACATGATGGGGATCGAATCCCGGATCGACTCGCGTAAGGTGCACAAAGCTCTGCAAGAGCAGAGCGGCGCCGAGCAGCAGCACCACGGCTAATGCGACTTCACTTACGACCAGCGTTGACCGCATACGGCCTTTGTCTTCGCCGCTTGCACCCCGCCCGGTTTTTTTCAGCGACTCAGTGAGACTGACCTTGGAGGCCTGCAAGGCTGGGGCCAGGCCAAACAATATTCCCGCCAAAAGTGAAACGAGAAAAGCGAAGCCGAGAAGACGCGCATCGAGGCCGACGGTGTCGAGCCGAGGAATATCGGCAGGCATGATGCGCGCAA
>JBEKVS010000152.1:0-12947 GCA_049513795.1 Occallatibacter sp.
GTCCGGCTTGCTGGATTCCAACCTGGGCCTCTGTTGCGTTTCCACGCCCCCCAAAAAGCGCGCTACCTCTTCCAGCGGCCGCTGCGTAGCGGAGAGCCCGATGCGCTGCAGCCGCCGCTTGGTGAGCGCTTCCAGTCGCTCCAATGAAAGAGCCAGGTGAGCGCCGCGCTTGGTGGGCACGAGGGCGTGAATCTCATCAATGATGACCGTGTCCACAGTGCGCAGCGCGTCCGACGCTTGCGAAGTCAGCAGCAGGTAAAGCGACTCGGGCGTGGTGATGAGGATGTCGGCGGGATGGCGGGCAAATTTGGCGCGCTCGCGCTGCGGCGTGTCGCCGGTGCGCACGCTTATGGTGGCTTCGCGGAACTCAACGCCTCTGCGCCGCGCCATGTTGGCTATGCCGGCGAGCGGCGAGCGCAGGTTGCGCTCCACGTCGACGGCGAGCGCCTTGAGAGGGGAGACGTAGACAATTCTGCAGCCCTCCTTGCGTCCCAGGGACGAAGACCTGCCTGCGGGAACCGCAGCGTTTTCTGCCGGCCTGGGAGGCTGAAGCATCAGCCGGTCGAGGCACCAGAGGAAGGCAGTCAATGTTTTGCCGGTGCCGGTCGGGGCCAGAATCAGGGCGCTCTCGCCGCGCGCAATCACTGGCCAGCCCATTCGCTGGGGCGCGGTGGGCGCGTCGAACACGGCGCGAAACCATTCCGCGGTTACGGGATGAAAAGAGGCGAATGGGTCGGCCTCCTGAGGCAGTTGAAGGCGCGGGTCCGGCGCAGGCGAACCGGATTCTGGCGGGATCGGATTGGGGAGGTCGGGGGTCACTATGCCTTCAAAGAATAGCGCACGTCGCGGCGAAGAGGAAGCGAAACAACATGTGATATCTCGAAACAAATGGTGCACCCTTGTTCAGGGCCCCTTTTCTTTCCGACTCAGCGCCTGCTTCCGCCGGCTTATATGCGGGTCGTCTGTCAACTCGGTCGCCAACTTATGTCGGATGTACGACAGAACACGTGGCCTCCTTAAGCAAAAGTGACCATCGATTGTGTGCTGGCGCACAAAGTGCCGATAAATCTATGCCATTCTCGATTTTTTTATAGGGAACAAATCCTTTGATCCGGCATCAAATAGCGTGAATCAGCTGTGAGTAACTTGCAATTCTTGAAGCTTTGTTGATTCGCCAGGCTTCCCGACCGCATGTCCTTCGGCTCGCTTCGCCTGGCTAGGTCGATCAAGATGACCGCATTAATTATCGATCGAACATTGATGAGAACGTTGATGACAGGACACTAGCCGGAGCTGCCATGCGCGATCATTTGGCAACCTTGCTCGACGAGTTCCGCAGCTACGGCCGCGAGGTCGCTGTGGTTCGCCACGTGGGCAACCGGCGACGAATCACCACATACGGAGAGATTGCACAGCTTGCCGGCCGGTTTGCAGCTTTCCTGGTCAGGCGCGGGATCGGCCAGGGCGATCGCGTGTTGATTTGGGCGGAGAACAGTGCCGAGTGGATCGCGGCATTCCATGGCTGCCTGCTGCGCGGCGTGATGGCCGTGCCTCTTGACGCAAACGGAACAGCCGACTTCGCCGGCCGCGTGGCCGCCGATGTTTCGCCGAAACTGGCTGTGGGCGACATGCTGCTCCTCAGCCAGCTGCCCACCGGTATCCCACGCATGATGTTCGAGGATTGGCCTTCGGCGCTGCCCACGGAGCAAGCCGGGCCCATTGAGGGTCTTGCAGCGGAGACGCCCCTCGAGATCCTTTTCACCTCTGGCACCACGGGCGAGCCGAAGGGGATTGTGTTGACGCACGGCAATGTGCTGGCCAGCTTCGGGCCCATTGAGAAGGCATCTCAACCGTATTTGAAATACGAGCGGCTCATTCATCCGCTGCGCATTCTCCACACGCTGCCGTTGAGCCATGTGTTTGGGCAGACCATGGGTTTGTGGGTTCCATCGATCTATCGCGCGGAGCTGCACTTCGACAACCGCCTGGTGGCGTCGCGCATTGTAGAGACGATTCGCCGCGAGCGAATTTCCGTACTGGCCGCGGTGCCGCGTGTGCATGCGTTGTTGAAGGCCTATCTTGAATCGGCAATGCCCGATCTGGCAGAGCGCATCGCAAATATTTCGGGACGATCGTTTGCTCCGATCAATGCGATGGGATCGTCGGCTTCGACGCAGAGTCTGGCCGTGAAACTCGTGGCTGCGGCTCGACGCTGGTGGCTTTTCCGCGATGTCCATCGCGAATTCGGCGCGAAATTCTGGGCGCTCATCTCGGGCGGCGGTGCCTTGCCGTCTCCGCTTGAGGCCTTTTGGAATGCAGTGGGGCTGGTGGTAGTGCAAGGCTACGGCATGACGGAGACCACGGCACTCATTACGCTCAACCATCCTTTTCACGTCGCGCAGGGAACGATCGGCAAGCCGCTGGCGGGGCGCGAAGTAAAGCTGGCGCCGGATGGCGAGGTGCTGGTGCGCGGCGCGGCCATTTCGCACGCCACCTGGTCCGGCGGAGCTTTGCATCCGCGCACCAGCGAGTGGCTGGCCACCGGAGACCTGGCCGAGACCGAGCCGACCGGCGAGCTGCGTTTCGTGGGGCGCAAGAGCGAAGTCATTGTTACGGCCGCTGGACTCAATCTTCATCCTGAAGATCTGGAAGAGGCAATCGAGCGCGAGCCCGGCGTGACAGCTTGCGCGGTGGTTCCCATGGAAACAGCCAACGGTCCAGAGCCGATTGCGGTGCTGGCCATGCGCGGGCAGGGCAACCAACCACAGGCGGTGATCGAGCGCGCCAATACGCATCTAGCGGAGTTTCAGCGTTTGCGCCGCTGGGTGCTGTGGCCGGAGCCCGACCTGCCGCGCACTTCGACCGGGAAGGTGCGCCGCAAGGCAGTGGCGGCGGAGCTATCTCAGATGCAGTTCATGGCCAAGGCCAACGGCCATAGCCACAACGGCCATTCCGTGAGCGGCGGTAACGGGAACCTGAATGGCAATGGAAACCACTTACTCGCCAATTCGAACGGCGCTTCGCGGGTTCATTCCGATTGGTTGCTGGCGTTGATCTCCGAAATCTCGGGAGAAACGCCGCCTGGAGGTGGAGATGAACTGCATCTGGCGGAAGATTTTCATCTCGACAGCCTGGGGCGCGTCCAATTGGCCGCCGCCATTGAGGAGCGAACTGGCGTTGCAAGCCAGAGCGGCGAGTGGGAACAGATGCAGACCCTGGGCGATCTGCGCCGGCTGCTGGCTTCAGGGTTCGGTGTCTCAAATGGAGAGCGAGCGGTGCCAGCAGGTCGGGTGGCGCCATCTTTTGCGCAGCCGTCCGCGGAAGAAGCAGGAGAACACGAGCCCCAAACGGCCGTTGCGGACCGGGCAGAATTCCCGATTCCTTCTGAGATTGTCCCGGGCCTGCCGGGGGGTCTTGCTTCCGCTACGCAAGAAATCGCAAGACCTAAAATGCCATCAACCTTTTCGCCGGCAACAAAACCGACCTATCCTCACTGGCCGTGGTGGGCGCCGTTCCGTTGGCTGCGCGTGGCCTTCATCGAAGCGGTGATGCGTCCGCTGGTGTGGTTGTTGAGCAAGCCACGCGTGGAAGGCAGCGCAAATCTTCAAGAGCGCCAGCCGATGCTTATTATCGCCAATCACGTCACCAGCTTTGATGGGCCGTTGCTCGAATACGCGTTGCCGCCAGCCATCCGCCAGCGCATCGCCGTGGCCATGTCGGGCGAGATGCTGGCGGATTATCGTCGCTTCCGCAATCCCAAACGCGCGCCCGGAAAGAATCGCTTTTATTGGCCAGGTCCTCTGATCTATGCGCTCCTCTCTGCGCTCTTCAATGTGTTTCCTTTGCCCCGGCAGCGCGACTTTCAGCGCAGCTTCGCGCACGCCGGCGAAGCTTTGGACGAGGGCATGCACGTGATGCTGTTTCCCGAAGGGGCGCGCTCCGCGGATGGGCGGCTGGCTAACTTCCGGCCCGGCATCGGCCTGCTGGTGAAGCAGTCCAGCGCGCCGGTGTTGCCTATGGCGCTTCGCGGGCTGGGTGAGTTGATGGCTGCGCGGCGGGGATGGTTCCGCTCCGGGACAGTCGAGGTGCGCGTAGGCCAGCTGATGCGATTTTCGCCGGTGGAGAGCGAAGCGTCGATCACGGCGAAGCTGCATGCGGCAGTAGAAGAACTTCTCACTTCGCCCAAAAAGCTCAATTGAATTTGGAACCCGTTGAAGATCGAGTTCTCCCATCCTGGTCGCGATGGCACTGCGTCAGGGATGGGGCACTCAGCTGTTGCGGGAAGTCCCGTTCGCTGCGTTAGCTGGGCTGCCGGGGCCTGAAGTAACATGTGCCGCCGGCGAGAGTTGAAGTCCAGATTGAAGGGTCGGCAGGCTGTTCACTCGATCCGAGGAACAGAATTCCATCGGGCGCAAGCACCTTGTGAATGCCGGCGAGAAGGATCTTGCGCGTCTCCTGCGAGAAATAGAGCATTACGTTGCGCAGAAAGATCACGTCGAAGCAATCGCTGGCGCGATTGAAGGGAAGGCTTGAACCACATAAGTTCGCCTGGCGGAAGTTGGCCATTTTTTTCAGTTCCGGCTTGACCACCCAGTCTTCGCCGTGGTGATCGAAATAGCGCACCACGAAACGCGCGGGGAGGCCGCGGTTTATCTCAATTCGATGATAGGAGCCGACTTGAGCCCGCGCCACCACTTCGGCGCAAATGTCGGTGCCTTCGATGCGCAGGTTCCAGCTGCCAAGCATGGTGAAATGCTCCTGCAGCAACATGGCCACGCTGTAGCCTTCCTGGCCGGTGGAGCAGGCCCCGCTCCAGAAGCGGAGCGAACGGACGTGACGCCGCGTCTCAATCAATTTGGGCAGCAGTTCCGTGCGCAGCAGTTCAAAGGGACGCGTGTCGCGGAAGAAGCTGGTCTCGTTGATGGTCATGGCCTCGGCGATGGAACGCTCAAGTACCGGATTCCCTTTCTGCTTGAGGTGCTGCACCAGTTCTTCCAGATGCGCCATGCCCTGGTTGCGGAGCACCTTGGTGAGGCGCGTATCGAACAGGTAATCGCGCGACGGGTCAAGCACGTTTTGCGAAAGCCCGAAGACGAGTTGGCGGAGATAGCCGTAGTCGACGCTCTGCGAGGTTTGCATGCCTAGACCACCGATTCCCGAAGCTCGCGGGCTTCGCTGTGCGTCCGGCTGACGATCCGGAGGATTTCGGGAGCAATCCCATTGAGCGCAAGAACCCTCTGGGCCAGCCCGGCGTTGGTTACTGCGCCCGGCATACCCCACACGATGCTGCTTGCCTGGTCCTGGGCAAGCACGGAGCCGCCATGTTCGCGGATGATGCGGCTGCCCAGCAAGCCATCGGAGCCCATGCCGGTGAGCACAACCGCGAGCACGCCAGCACCATAGACCGCGGCCACGGAGCGAAACAGAACATCGACGGCAGGACGGCAATGATTTTCGAGCGGTCCTTGAGAGAGGTGAAGCGTGACCGGGGAGAGACTGTGCGCGGCAGCCAGCACTTCCATGTGCCAGTTTCCGCGCGCAATCGAGATGGTTCCGGGGCGTACCGGGTCGCCTTCGACGCCTTCGCGCACGCGGAGTTTGCATCGCGCATCGAGGCGCTCGGCAAAAACCTTGGTGAACAACTCCGGCATGTGTTGCACGATCACGACTGGCAGGGGGAAGTCCGAAGGAAGCAAGGGCAGCAGCACATCGAGCGCCGCCGGGCCGCCCGTCGAGACGCCGATGGCCAAGACCGTGGGCCGCGCGTTCATGGGCTGCGCCCGCTGGGTCGCAGCCGCCGAAAATAATGGCGCCCGCGACACACCGGGAATGATTGGATGGATCTGCCCCTGCTGTCCTGTACCCAGACCTGGAATCACGCTCTGCTGCCGAACCGCTTGCGCGCCCTGATCGCGTTGCGTCAAAACATGGATCTTGGCCGACAGATCCTGGGCCAGGGCGCTGATCGCGGCATTTCGGTTTGCCTGACCGGCAGGCTTGGCCACATAGTCCGAAGCCCCGGCGGCGAGCGCCTCAAGTGTCACCGTTGCACCCCGCTGCGTGAGTGAGCTGCACATAATCACCGGCATCTTGTGTCCTCGCCTGCGCAATTCACGCAGGGTCACCAATCCATCCATGACCGGCATTTCCACGTCCAGCAGAATCAAGTCAGGCCGCATCAGGCTGAGGCTGCTCAAGGCCGAGGCGCCATCGGCCGCGGTTCCTGCCACTTCCAGCGCGGGATCGGAGCAGACCACCGACCGCAACAGGCTGCGCATGACGGCGGAGTCGTCAACGATCAGGATTCTGGTACGGCGATCAGCCGTCATGGCTCACGCCTCCACGAGTCCGAGCATGGCCAGCTTCTCGCATAAAGCCTCGTCGTCAAATGGCTTCATCAGGTATTCGTCCGCGCCCGCATCAAGGGCTTGAATAATGAAGTCGTTCTCCGCTTCGGTAGTCACCATCATGACTTTGATTTCGCCGAATCCCTCGGCGCGTATCTGTTTCAGCATTTCCAACCCGTCCATCACCGGCATGTTCCAGTCGACGAGCGCCAGGTCGAAGGGCGTGCCCGCGTGAATCTGGTCAAGCCCGGCCTGGCCGTCGCCTGCCTCGGCGCACTCGATGCCCCGCCCCTCCAACATGCCGCGAAGAAAGCTCCGCACGAAACGGGAGTCATCGACAATCAGTGCTCGCATGGTCACCTCCACAAAAGACTCGGACAAAGGCGGATAAACTCACGCAGCCTGCGATTCGCCGGAACGTGTTTTTTCAGATTGAGCGGGATCAGCTGGAACGGGGTCGAGGCGAATGGGATCCAGCCGGACCGGATCCAGACGCTCGGGGTCCAGAACCACCAGAAGGCCGTCCTTCAATTTGTAGGCGCCCGCAAATAATCCCCTTCTTCGCTCATCCAATGTGGAGGGGTTGGGCTCATAGTCGGCGGTGGAAACGGTTAGCACCTCACCCACGGAATCGACCAACAGGCCAAAGCATCCTCCTTTGCTTTCAAGGACAAGAATGGCCTGGGTTCCGTCTTGCGGAGGCAGGCCGAGCACATGGCGAAGACTCACCGTGGTCAAGACATCGCCGCGATAATGAACCAGGCCGCCGACAAAGCCCGGCGCGAGGGGAACAGGCTGCGGACGCGCCGAGCCCACAATTTCAAGAATGTGCGTGATCGGGATCCCGAACAGGGTCTTGCCCAATCGTACGGAGCAAATTTCCACCAGCGTTGCCGCCGCTTTTCCCCTGGGACTGAACGTCGCTCCCACACTGCTCATCGAGCCGCCTCCGCCATTTGCGTCTCCACCATTTGCCCCTCCGCCATTTGCCCCTGCAGCATCTGATTGCCGAATTGACTCCACTCGCCGGCCGCCGTCTCTTCGACTGGAAGCGGCGGAACTCCGCCCAGGTTCACGACGCCGGTCACGCGACTCTTCAGCAGCGTGACTCCGCCGGCGCGCACGCTGGTTCCGGCTTCGAACAGCTCACCGCCTGCTGCAACATCCAGCACATGCGAGACGGCGATGCCCACCTGCCGGTTGCCTTCGCGGCAGACAACAACGATGATCTGCGCTTCCGGATCGCCAGCGACCGCGGCCAACACACCGCCTGAATCTTCAATCGGCAGCAACTGACCCTCGAAGTTGAGCACCGGCCGATAGCCAATATACTCGATGCGCGAAACCTTCAACTGCTCAATGCGCAGCACGTCGGCCAGCGGCACTGCGGCCTGACGGCCGGCGACTTCAACGAGCAGATATTCCGGGCTCTTAGCCGCTTCGGCTTCCGCTTCCACTTCTCGTCCGCGTCCCGCCTTTTCGTCACTGCTCATGGTCACCCCAGCTCTCAGTGCAATTGCCCCAGGGTCGAGGATGAGGGCCAGATCCGCGTTGCCGAGCACGGTTGCGCCGGAGTATAAACCGATGTTCTTGAGCACTGCCGAGAGGGGCTTGACGACGATCTCTTCCGGATCCGCGAGTCCATCCACTACCAGTCCGTATTGACGCCCATCGGCATTCAAGACGGCGATGAAATTATCCCGTTCCGTCGCATCCTGTCGCTCGGCATTGGGCATAAGCAGCCGGTCGAGAAACACCAAAGGCAGCAACTTGCCGCGCAAACGATAGAGCGGCGCGCCTTCCATCCATTCGATCAAGGCAGCGGCTTCGCCGGGAGGCACATGCACCAACTCCGATAGCGCTCCCTGGGGAAGCGCGAAGCTTTGCGCAACGCTGCGCACGATCAACGCGGGAATAATCGCGAGCGTGAGCGGAATGCGCAGCCTGAGCGTTGTTCCCTTGCCCGGGCGCGACTCGATTTCTACTTTGCCGCCGATCTTCTCGACGTTGGTGCGGACCACGTCCATGCCCACGCCACGGCCGCTCACGTTGGTCACTGCCGCGGCAGTTGAGAAGCCGGGAAGAAAAACCAGTTGCAGCAATTCGCGCTCAACCAACTGCGCGGCCCGTTCGGGAGTAATAAGCCCGCGATCGACAGCCTTTTGCCGCACTTTCTCGACGGCAATTCCGGCTCCATCATCGGAGACTTCGATCACCACGTGGCTGCCCTCTTGCACGGCGCGCAGGCGAAGCGTGCCTTCAGGGTCCTTACCCGCGGCCTGGCGCACATCCGGCGGCTCAATGCCGTGGTCCAGCGAGTTGCGGACGGCGTGGGTGAGCGGGTCCTTGATGGCCTCGAGCAGGCTCTTGTCCAGCTCTGTATCCTGGCCTTCCATCTGCAGGCGCACGCGGCGGCCCAGCATCTGCGAGAGGTCGCGCACGATGCGCGGCATCTTGGAGAAGATGTTCGAGACCGGCTGCATGCGGGCCTTCATCACGCTCTCGCGCAAATCCGCCGTCACCATGTCCAGACGCCGCGAGAGCAGCCTCAGATTTGGATCGGAAGCCGTGGCCTGCAAGACCTGGTTCCGGGTGAGCACCAGTTCACCCACCAGGTTCATCATGCGGTTGAGCAACGTGACGTCGACACGCAGCGTGCTTTCAGCGGCAGAACCCGCGGCCTGGGCGCGCGGCTTTCCGGCTTCACCCTCGGGCTCGACAGCCGCTTTTTCCGGCAGAACCCTGGCTTCGGGTGCGGCCAGCCCCTGAGCTCTATCAGCGGTGCGGCCGGCGGGCGCCTGCGCTGTGGCACTCGCCGAATTTGATGCGCCTTCAGCCTCGTGCCCGGGAGTTGAGACCTGATCGTGAGCGTGAGGTGCGTCTGCAATCGTGCTCGCACCGCGTGCGCCCGCGCGAACATGCGTTTGAATGACCTGTCCCAAGGCCGGCGCCTGCAACTCTCCCAGGCGCGCAATCAGCACCGTATCCTCGGCTTCGCCTTCGCTGCCCTCGACTTCGATGCTCTTCAAAATGGAGCGCAGCCCATCCATAAGGGCCAGCAAGCCGGTGGTGATCGGCTCGTCGGCCGTGAGCTTGCCTTCGCGCAGCATGCCGAGAAGGTTTTCACCTGCGTGGGCCAGCTTCTCCAAACGCTTGAAGCCCAGAAATCCCGTCGTTCCCTTGATTGTGTGAACCGAACGGAAGATGTCTCCGATGAGGCCGGCGTCTTGGGGCCGCTCTTCCAGTTCGGTCAGACAGCGCTCCATGCGGTCCAGACCTTCCTGGCTCTCGATCAAGAATTCCCTCGTCAGCTCATCCATCGCGTCCACACCCGCCCGGCCTGTCTTGAAAACCCCCAACGGGAGCTCACAAGACCTTTATCGGTAAGACGCGGAGCAACTTGAGAAATCGGGCGTGGAGACGTTTCGAAGCCGCAATTCCGGGCGTGCTAATTCTCTGAGGGCATCTCGATATGATCGATCACCAGAACTTCGACCGGCCCTTTTTCCGCATCAAGTTTCAGCCCCAACTGCTCTTGAATGGCGGTGAAGATGGAAGGCCCCGAGTCAGCCGCAGGCGCAGCGCTCGCCGTCGCGTTGAATGCCGGCGGCGCATTGAACCCCGAACCTGCTGAGTCGTCCGGCGTCCATTTCAAGACAATGTTGTAGCGGCCCTCGATGCCGGTCTTATCCACCACCACACGGCCGACAATTTTTGACAGCTCTTCGGCGAGCAGCGCCACGCTATTCGAACCCTGGACTTCGATTTGTCCGCGCCGCGCGTTGATGGTTGTTCCATTCGCCTGCGTGGCGCCGAGCTTTGCTCCGCCCTTCGCCACCACCAGGGCGTAGATGGGCAGCTCTCTCGTTTCACGATGAGTTACGAGCTTGAAGCGGTCCGCCAGAAGCCCCTGCACCATGCGCCGTTTTACCGCTCTACTGTCATCTGAACTCAAGCCATGCAACTGCGCGTCAACGGATGCGTCCCCCTTGGCATCGATATCGAACTTGGTCGAACTCATCCACGCCGGTCCGCCCAGAATCCGGGTCTCCGGCATGTCGAATGCCCAGCGGACGATCGACTGCAAAGAGGCGTTGATGGTGAGGAAGTGTCCGTCGGCGGTAGAGCTGACAATGTGCGATCGACCCGACTGGTCGGCGACATTTTGATGGATGGCTGCGACCTCGAAGACGGGATCAGCAAGGGATGTATGCGCAGCCTGGGGCGCGGCTTGCACCTGCGACAGGCTCGATTGGCAATGCGCATGCGGGGCGGTGAGGGAGATTGAAACCGCCAGTGCGACGAGCGGTTCGCGGACGAAAATACATACGCGTGAGGTAAGCGCGGTCATGGTTTCATCTGCTCCAGTCTCTCGCATTCTGGAGCTTCCGGGAAAGCCGGCGCGATGCCGTTCATCCAGGCTCGTTTTCGCCCTGCGGCTGCGGCGTGGGTATACGCAGGGAGCGGGAATGTTTTAGCCTCAAATCTCACCGTGCGGTTGCCAGGAGCCATTATTACTTTGACGAACACGCCTCAGTCCGCGCTCGAAACTCTTCTCGGCCAGGCCCGCCAGGCCGCGCTCAACTCCTATTCGCCTTATTCCGGATTTCGCGTGGGCGCGGCTCTCCTTTTGACCAACGGCCATGTGGCCACTGGAACCAACGTCGAGAACGTCAGCTATGGGCTCACCATTTGCGCCGAGCGTTCCGCTCTGGTGGCCGCGGTTTCTCAATTTGGCCCAGACATCCGCATCGAAGCCGTCGCGGTGGCCAACCTCAATGACGCGGCCAGCCCCCCTTGCGGCGCCTGCCGGCAGATGCTGGCGGAGTTTACCCTGCCCGATGCGCCGGTCGCCTTCCCCGCTGCGGACGGCCCCCGCACCCTTCCATTTTCCGAGATACTGCCCCACGCCTTTGACATGAAACTGAAATAAGGATGCCGCGCCGCCCATGCTCACTGACAGCAATGCACCACCTCTTCATGTGATCGACCTCATTCGCAAGAAGCGCGACGGTCTGGCGCTCGATGCGCGTGAGATTGATTTCCTGGTCACCGGCGCGGCGTCCGGCACCATACCGCTTGAACAGCTCTCCGCCTGGCTGATGGCCGCGTGGCTGCGCGGGCTTTCGCTGGACGAGACGCGCGCGCTCACCCTCGCCATGCGCGACTCCGGTGAAAAGTTTGACCCCTCGCGCCTGGGCAAGACCGCGGTCGATAAGCATTCGACGGGCGGCGTGGGTGACAAGACCAGCTTTCTGGTCGCGCCCATCGCCGCGGCCTGCGGGGTGGCCGTGCCCATGATCAGCGGGCGCGCGCTGGGTCACACCGGCGGAACATTGGACAAGCTTGAATCCATCCCTGGATACCGCACCGCTCTCACACTGTCTGAATTCGAGACAGTCCTGAAACATTGCGGAGCTTCCATCGTGAGCCAGACCCCGGCCCTGGTTCCCGCCGACCGCGTCCTTTATGCATTGCGAGATCGCACCGGGACAGTCGAAAGCCCTGGGCTGATCTGCGCATCGATTTTGAGCAAAAAGCTGGCCGCCGGGCTGAACGCGCTGGTTCTCGACGTCAAGACGGGCTCCGGCGCGTTCCTGCGCAAGCGCGAAGACGCGGAGTATCTCGCTGCCCTGATGGTGGCAACAGCCGAAGCTGCCGGAACCCGCACCGTAGCCTTGCTCACCGACATGGGCCAGCCTTTGGGCCGCGCCGCAGGCAACTGGATTGAGTTGATTGAATGTGTTGAATTGTTGCGCGGCGAACGGCCGGAAGAGAGCGAAGACCTGCGCGAGTTATCGCTGATCCTTGCCGGCTGGATGATTCATCTGGGCTGCAAAGCGACCACGCCTGAAGCAGGCCGACAGCTTGCAGAGGCCGCGCTGGCCGATGGGTCCTCTTTGGCCGTTTTCTTCAAGATGGTTGAAGCCCAGAGCGGGGACACGAGCGTATTTGACGAACCGAGAGATTTCCACAAACCCGGGGCGAGAACCGTTCTCAACGCCTGGGAGACCGGCTTCATTGCCGAGATGGATACAACCAAGATTGGATGGGCTGTGCAGCGCACCGGAGCTGGCCGGGAGAAGGCCGGTGAACCGGTCGACCCGCATGCGGGAATCGAATTCCATGCCCGGCGAGGCAATCGCGTTGACCGGGGCCAACGTGTCGCAACGCTTTACGCTACCGAGGAGGCGCTTCTTGCCGAGCCACTGTATTTGTTACGCGACGCAATCACGATCGCGCCGGCTGCTCCCGCGCCAGTCGAGCTAGTCTCGCGGGTTTTTGTCCGCCAATCCGCGCAGGCTTATCTTGAATTGCCCTCCAGGCAGTAGCTGAAACCCCGGTCTCCTGTCGACGATTCAGGCGGCCTTGGCGGCGGAATCGACGTGGCATGAAGAGTCAGCTGGAGAATCTGATCTCTTCAATCAAGGGTGGGCGTTGATCGAAATCGCTGTATCGAATCCAGGTTGGACGCACAACGAAATAAGCGATCCCGGGCCACGCCATGCGCGCCGGCCCATCCGGCCAGGCGACAAAGTACGCCTCCTGATAGCGCTTCAACTCCTCGCCAACAGGCTCCCGCGCGACCCCCTCAAACTG
>JBEKVS010000153.1:0-12924 GCA_049513795.1 Occallatibacter sp.
GTTCTGACCCGATTATCCACGCATACTCTTGGCATAATCGCAGCAAGAGTGGTTTCTCAGTTCGTGTTCGACCGAATCGATTCTTGGACGAAAGCATTTCCAGCGAGTCCGGGCCCGCGGTTGAAGACATGAGTTCCAGCCCCTCTGACCGCACCGATCCAATCTGGCCCGGTGATGGGAGCAGTCAAGAGTGACAAGTTACAGCCGTCAAGACGTGTTGCGCATCATGCAGATCAGTTGCCACCAGTTGCAGGGGTGGGAGCGAGCCGGACTGATCCCCCAACAGCAGACCTACACCTTCCAGGACCTTGGCCAGCTGCGGATCCTGCGCGCCCTGCGCCAGGAAGACGTTCCCGCGGCTTCCATCCGTCTCTCCATCGTGGCCATGAGGTCCGTCGCGGGGATGGCCAATCCGCTGCGCGAAGCAAGCCTGGTGCGCACCGGCACGCGCCTCGCCTTCCGTCATTGTGGCTCGATTGTCGATCCCATCCGCCGCCAGTTCCTGTTTGACTTCGACCGCCTCAACCGCCTGGGCAGGATCGCCAGCCTGGACCATCCTACGGCCGGCTTCGAACCGTCTCCGCTTCGCCGCTCCAACGCGCGCGGCGTGCAGGGCCGTTTTCTCGCCGCTGTTCAAGCCGAAGAATCAGGCGAAAAGCTGCATGCGATCCACCTCTACGAGGAGATCCTGGATATCGATCCGGAGTATGCCGCGGCTTACATCAACCTGGGAACCATCAACTTCCATCTCCGCTACTACGGCCGCGCCGAGGAGCTTTACCGTCGCGCCACCGAGGTCGACCCCGGGTACGTGCTCGCCTTTTTCGACTTGGGCAATGTGCTCGACGAACTGCAGCGCCCGGTCGAGTCCATTGCTGCCTACAGCCGCGCCGTGGCGCTTTCGCCGCAGTATGCCGACGCGCACTACAACCTGGCCCTCGCGTACGAACGCCAGGGAGAGAGCCGGCGGGCGCTCCGCCACTGGCAAGCCTACGTGCGGCTCGACCGGGGCGGCCCGTGGGCCGAGCACGCTCGCGGTCAGATTCGCAAACTGCTCAGCCAGGAGAAGCTCTCGGTCGTCGTGCGCGCCGAGGGATTCGTGCCTCCCCATAAAGGAACGGCCGCGCTCGAGCTGGTTAGTTGAAAAGCAGCTGGGCCGGCTCAAAGCACCACCGGACCGAAGCCAAGATTCCTCGTCGCCTCAACCCTGAAACCCTGACCGATCTCCACCTTGGCTGATTGACCGCGGCTGTATTGACCCCGCCTGCACGCAGCCTCTTTGTGCGCAAATCGGTTTTCCACATTCGAAATGGTTTGCGAAAGAGGCAACCCGTCGTTTAGGCTCGGGCTCTAAGCGGATCAAGGAGAAAATATGTTCCACGGCAAAGTCCTAGCACTCTCAGGTCTCGCGCTCGTGCTGATCGCCGGCGCATCTCTCGACCCGGCCCCGGCCCAGGTTGCAGTCAGCATTGGAGTTGCGCCCGTATGCCCGTACGGCTACTTCGATTACGCTCCGTACGATTGTGCCCCCTACGGGTACTACGGCCCCGACTGGTTTGTGGGCGGGTTGTTCATAGGAGCCGGTCCCTGGTTCCACGGCCATCCAGGCTTCTACGGGCACGTCGACAACCGCTACGACCCGCGTCACGGATACCATGGCCCGCTGCCCGAGCGTGGAGCGGAGCAGTTCAACCACTTCCATGGCAACGAGGCGCGAGACGGTCGCGGCCATGTGGGCCCCGGTGATCACGACGCCGGACATGAACGCGCTCTTCCCGGATTCCATGGCGGCGGCCATCCCCGCTAACCCTCTGTTCTGCTGATCTCGTACTTCTGCCCGTGCAACCTGGGCGCCCCAGGTCTCGCTTCTGAGATCTGGGGCGCCAATGCTATGCAGCACTTCGCGTCCACGCTGTCTTCGCATCCTTTGATAGACTTCGAGGTCGGAGGCATCTCCCCGTTGGCGCACCCCACCCATCCACCCCTCACGCAACTTTCCGAAGAAGAGAGCCTCTTCTACTCCACGGTGAAGAAATTCGCCGAGGAGACAATCGCTCCGCAAGTGCACTCGATGGACAGCGAACAGCAGTTCGCCCCGGGCCTGGTCAAGCAGCTTTTCGATCTGGGCCTCATGGGCATTGAAGTTCCTGAGGAACTGGGCGGAGCTGGGGGCACATTCTTCGACGCTGTGTTGGCCATTGAAGCCATCTCCACCGTCGACCCGGCCGTGGCCGTTCTGGTTGACGTGCACAACACTCTGGTCATCAATGCGCTGCGCCGCTGGGCCACTCCAGCGCAAATCAAGCACTGGCTGCCAAAGCTCGCCTCCGATACCGTCGGAGCATACGCACTCAGTGAGGCCGGTTCCGGATCGGACGCTTTCGCTCTTCAGACTCGCGCTGAATCTGTGCACGACGGCTTTCTGCTGAACGGCCGCAAGCTGTGGATCTCGAACGCCCGCGAGGCCGGCCTGTTTATCGTCTTCGCCACCATCGATCCCGCCGCCGGCTACCGCGGCATTACAGCCTTCCTGGTCGAGAAGGGAACGCCCGGGTTCACCGTCGGCCGCAAAGAAGATAAGCTCGGCATCCGCGCCAGCAGCACCTGCGAATTGATCTTCGACCATTGCACCGTTCCGGCGGCCAACCTGTTGGGCGAATTGGGCAAAGGCTACAAAATTGCCATCGAGACGCTCAACGAAGGCCGCATCGGCATTGGCGCACAGATGCTTGGCTTGGCCGAAGGGGCGTGGGGACATGCAGCCCGCTACGCAAAGGAGCGGCGCCAGTTCGGCAAGGCGATCGCCGATTTTCAGGCCGTGCAATTCACCCTCGCCGATATGGCTACGGAGATTGAAGCCGCCAAGCTGATGGTCTACAACGCTGCGCGGATTAAGGACGCCGGACAGCCGTATCTGCGCGAAGCGGCCATGACCAAGCTCTTCGCCTCGCAGGTGGCCGAGCGAGTGGCCAGCCAGTGTGTTGAAGTCTTCGGCGGCAACGGCTTTGTGCGCGACTACCCGGCAGAGAAGTATTACCGCGACGCCAAGGTGGGCAAGATCTACGAGGGCACATCCAACATGCAGCTGGCCACCATCGCCAAGCACGTTCTAGGGCGATAGCTGGCTACCATCGCCAGAGGATTCGTGCTGTAGAGCCTCACCAGAAGCCAGGTCAGCGGGGAAATACGGGCATCGGCGCGTTTGAATGCCCAAGCTTGAGCGTGTTGAAGGGTACGGGCTTCCCTACGCCAAGAGCGGATTTTGGCATTCGGCTTTAGCCGCCGAGGGAATGCGAGCCCGCAAAAGACCTCTCCCTCGGGGGCTAAAGCCCAATCGAATGGGGGGTATTGATGTACGGGCTAAAGCCCGTACCCTTCAGCCCGTACCCTTCACGCAAGGTAATTTATTTTCTTGGAAGCCCTCAGGCAATCGCCGTGTGCAGTGCGAACCAATAGTACCGCCGCCAGCAGAACATGCAGCGAACCGGCCTCACCGCAATCATGCCCAGCAGGCCATCGAACGGCCTCAACTCCGCCGGCTTGAACTTCAGCGAGTTGCAGCGAGGGCATTCGCGCCGTATCCAGAGCAGATGCGGTACCCATTTTGGCCACGCTCGACTTGAAAAGTTCATCTCAACCGCTCCTGACGGCAGCAAAGCTGTCCTGGATTGAGTGTACGCTTTTCTGCTGCACACGGCGCGAGACGCATGAAGAGCGCGTGAGCCGCATTGCACAGACTTTCCCAAGCTGCTCCAACAATCAGCTGGCCGATAGCAGATTGATTTTCCAGCTTTATCTTTGTTGGTCTGTAACTCTGCGCACCGCCGCGATTCCACCGTAACCACATGCAAGCACAATCAGATTACTTGGTGGTTACTACAGAATGCGGAAGATTCAAGATACAAAAAACTTATCCATGTTCTACTCGTGTAAGCTAAGTCTGTTCTAACTAGCTTCAGCCTCCTGCGGCCGAACACTAATCTTACATCCACCTTTAAAAGGGGAGACCTCGCCTCATGCGCCAAAATTGCACACTTCTCTGTTCTGCGTTACGGCCTTGCGTCTCTCGCACTCTCACGACTCCGACCCTCGCGCTTGTCGCCGGGGTCCTCGTCTCGCTTTTCAGCGCCGCTCTATTTGCCCAGACGCCCACTCCCGTTCCAGTGCTCACATGGCGTTATGACCTCACGCATGCCGGGCAGAACACCAGTGAGACCGCGCTGACGCCGGCCAACGTAAACGTGAACTCCTTCGGCAAGATCTTCTCTCTGGCTGTGGATGGCGACGTGTTTGCCCAGCCGCTCTACGTGCCGGGACTTACCATGGGCGACGGAAATGTGCATAACGTTCTCTTCGTCGCCACCGAGCACGATTCGGTCTACGCTTTCGACGCGGACTCGAACGGCGGCGCAAATGCAAATCCTCTCTGGCACGCCAGCATGCTGAGCACATCGCACGGCGCGGGTCCGGGAGCGACCACCGTTCCCGACACAGATGCCGCTTCTCCAGACATTTCGCCGGAGGTCGGCATCACCGGCACTCCCGCCATCAATACCGCAATGACCACGCTCTATGTGGTGTCCGCGACCAAGGAGAGTGGCCAGTACTTCTCGCGCTTGCACGCCCTCAACGTGATTACCGGCGCAGAAGAGCCCAACAGCCCGGCAGTGATCACGGCAACGATCGCCGGCACAGGCCATGGCAGTTCCGGTGGCACGCTCGTGTTCAGCTCATTGTGGGAGAACCAGCGCAGCGCGCTGGATTACTACAACGGCTATGTCTATTTCAGCTACGGCGCGCACGGAGATAACGGCCCCTGGCATGGTTGGCTCTACGCCTATAACGCAACCACCATGAAGCAAAGCGCATTCATTTGCACTTCACCCAACGGCTACGGCGCAGCCATCTGGGAGGCCGGCGCAGGCCTTCCCATCGACGACGACGCAACCGGCGGACGCATGTTCTTCGCCACCGCCAACGGCGCTTTTACCGCCAAGAATTTTCCCATCAGCCCAACGACGGGTCTGGGCGAAGGCATCATGCAGTTCAATCTTGCCAACGGCGGCCTCACGCTTTCCGACTCGTTCACAGCGTTCAATGCTCAAACGCTCAACGATGGCGACCTCGATACGGGTTCCGGCGGCGTGCTCATGGTTCCCGACCAGCAAGGCTCCTACCCGCACGTTCTCGTGCAGGCCGGTAAGGAAGGCCGCATCCTGGTGGTGAACCGCGATAACCTCGGCGGCTACGCCAAGGGAGCATCCTCAAATACCAACATCCTGCAGGACATCCCCGGCGAAATCAAAGGACTGTGGAGCACACCCGCCTATTGGAACGGGAACGTCTACATCTGGGGCAACGGCGATGTGCCCAAGCTTTTCCAGATGAACAGCGGCGTGCTCGACACCGAGCCGGCGAGCCAGTCAACCATCAAGTCTTTATTCCCAGGCGCGTCCTTCTCGGTGTCGTCCAACGGCACGCAGGATGGCATTGCCTGGGCGGTGCGGACCGATCAGTTCAACACCAAGGGCCCCGCGGTCCTCTATGCGTGGCCCGCAGCCGACCTTACCACGCCTCTCTATGAGAGCGACACCAATGCCGCACGGGATAGTGCCGGACCGGCCAACAAATTCGCCATCCCTGTAGTGACCAACGGCAAAGTGTACGTCTCCACTCAACATCAAGTGGATGTGTATGGGCTACTCAGCGTTGAACCGATCGCCGCTGCGCCCCAATTTAGCCCGGCCGGCGGAACCTTCAGCTCTGCTCAGAATGTCCAGCTCATGTCCGCGACCTCGACAGCAGATATTTACTACACGCTGGATGGCACCAATCCAACCACCGAGTCCACGCCTTACACGAATCAAATCCCGATCAGCACCGACACCACGATCAAAGCCATCGCCAGTGCGCCTAACTACGTGCAGAGCCTGGTGAGCACCGCGACATACAAATTCTCAACCCAGACGCCCCCCATCACCTTCACACCCGCGGCCGGGACTTATACCTCCGCGCAGAGCGTAAAACTGACTGACACCGATACCAACGCCACAATTTACTACACCACCAATGGCACTCCGCCCAGCGCTTCGTCCACGAAATACTCTGCTCCAATCGCGGTCGCGAAATCGATGACCATCAACGCCATCGCCATCGACCCCAGCTTGACCAACAGCAACATCGGCACGGCCGCCTATGTCATTCAGGCGGGTGGGCCGCAGATCAATTTCTCGCAAGGCTTCTCTTCCGTGGCCGGCTTGACGCTCAACGGCAGCACCGTAAATTCCGACGATACCCGGTTGCAGTTGACGAATGGCAAGCTTGACGAAGCCGGGAGTGTGTTCTGGAGCAAGCCCATCGGAGTCCAGTCGTTCACCACCACCTTCCAATTCCAGCTCTCTCTGGCGCAAGGAAACGGCTTCACCTTCACCATTCAAAACGTCGGCCCGAAGGCGCTCGGTGGTGACTCAGCCGGCCTGGGTTATGCAGGGATCAAAAAGAGCGTCGCCATCAAGTTCAACTTCTACAACTACGATGGCGAGGGCAATGACTCGACCGGCGTCTACACCGATGGCGCACTGCCCACGCTACCCACAGTCAACCTCGCTCCCAGCGGCATCAACCTGGCGAGCGGCGATTCCGTCGTCGCCACCATCACCTACAGCGGCACCACACTCAAGATGAAGCTGCTTGACCTGGTTACCAACAAGACATTCACGCTGTCGAAGACCATCAATATTCCTTCAGTCGTCGGTGCAAAGACCGCGTATGTCGGATTTACCGGCGGCACCGGGGGCCTAAGTTCAAGCCAGAAGATCCTGACATGGACTTACACAGCAGAGTGAGTTATAACTCAGAGCCGACATCGAGCTGTCATCCTGAGCGCAGATTGGCGCGTAGCTTGCGCCATTCGTAGTCGAAGGACATGTGGTTTGGGACTTCAAATTGCGCAACGAACTTCAGATACGCCACGCCAGCTATCGTTTTTCGAAACGCATATCTTCGCAAGCCCAAGAACAGATCGAACAATCCCGTGGCGAAAAATCAGTGGAAAGGTACACCTCGATGAGTCATCCTTGCAGCATTGAACATTTTCCCGCTCTCCATGACTTTCGAAACAAACCATTGAGGCTCCTTCTGCGCGGCCTGGCATGTGGCCTCCCATGCGGTTTAGTCGCGCTCGCATTGTCAGGTTTCTCCGCATCTTGCCTGTTCGCCCAGCCCACGCCGGTGACTGTTCCCACCTGGCGCTACGACCTTACGCATGCCGGGCAGAATACCAACGAAACGGAACTCACACCGGCCAATGTCAACGTCAACACCTTTGGCAAGCTGTTCTCTGTTGTCACCGATGGCAATGTTTACACCCAGCCGCTCTACATGCCCGGTTTGAAGATGAGCGACGGGCTGGTGCACAATGTCTTTTTCGTAGGCACGGAGCACGATTCGGTTTATGCCTTCGATGCCGATTCAAACGGCGGAGCCAACGCGCACCCCATATGGCAGATCAGCATGCTGAGCGCGGCGCACGGAGCAGGTCCCGGCGCAACCACAATTCCCTGGGAAGACCCGCCCTCGCCGGACACGGGAGTCGAGATCGGCATAACTGGCACACCGGTCATCGATCCCGCCACCAACACCATGTACATCGTTGCCGCGACCAAGGAGAGCGGCGCGTATTTCGAGCGCCTCCACGCCATCAACATCCTTACCGGCGAGGAGCAGCCTGGCAGCCCCGTCGCGATTCATGCAACGATTTCGGGTACCGGCACGGGCAGCTCAGGCGGAGAACTGTCGTACAGCCCCTTGTGGGCCAATCAGCGTCCCGCGCTCGATTACTACAACGGCTATGTCTATCGTGGGTTCTCCGCGCACGGCGACAATGGGCCGTGGCATGGCTGGCTCTTTGCTTATAACGCAAAAACCCTTGCCCAGTCGGCCGTCCTCTGCACATCGCCTAACGGCTTTGGCGCCGGCATCTGGGGAGCGGGCACCGGCCTGCCCATCGACGATGACGCGGCTGGTGGGCGGATGTTTTTTCCCACCGGCAATGGTTCGTTCAGCACCAGCTTTTCTTCCATCGGCAACGACACCGCGTTTGGCGAAGGCGTCCTCGCCGTCAGTCTCGCCAACGGCGGCCTCAAGGTGACCGATGGATTTACCTCGTTCAACGCGGAAACTCTGAACGGCATGGATCATGATCTGGGCTCAGGCGGCCCGCTGATGGTTCCCGATCAGCAGGGGAGTTTCCCGCACATACTTGTTCAGGCTGGTAAAGAAGGCCGCATTCTCGTGCTGAACCGCGATCATCTGGGCGGCTACGCGTCCGGAGCCGCGTCCAACACGAATATTCTTCAGGACATCCCCGGCAAGATCGATGGCCTTTGGAGCACGCCAGCCTATTGGAACGGCAATGTGTACACCTGGGGCAACGGCGACGTGCCCAAGCTTTTTCATTTGAGCAGCGGCGTCCTTGACCCCGATCCTGTCAGCCAGTCGAGCATCAAGTCCGCGTTCCCCGGCGCTTCGTTTTCGGTTTCATCCAATGGCACAGAAGACGGTATTGCCTGGGCGGTGCGCACGGACCTGTTCAACAGTTTCGGACCCGAGGTGCTTTACGCGTGGAATGCAAACGACCTCACCAAGACAATCTATGAGAGCGACACCGATTCAACGCGAGACAATGCCGGACGCGCCAACAAGTTCGCCATTCCAGTCGTCACAAACGGTAAAGTCTACGTAGCTGCTTATCATCAAGTCACTGTATTCGGCCTCTTCCACAGCGAGCCAATCACAGCAGCACCCAAGATTACCCCCGACGGCGGCACATTCACCGCGAGTCAGAGCGTCAAGCTGTCGAGCGCCACTGCGTCCGCGGACATCTATTACACGCTGGACGGCACGGTTCCAACCCCGGCGTCAACGCGCTACACGGAGCCAATCACCGTCAGCGAAGACACCACGATCAACGCCATGGCCAGCGCGCCCAATTACGTCCAAAGCGCCGTGACCAGCGCGACATTCACCTTCTCCGATCAAACGCCCACTGTCACAATTCTTCCCGCTGCCGGAACCTATACAACCGCGCAAAAAGTCACCTTGTCAGACAAGAATGCCACCGCGAAGATCCACTACACCACCAACGGAACAACACCAACTGCTTCATCCGCGCTCTATACCGGGCCCGTTACGGTGAGCGCATCCACGACGATCAAAGCCATTGCGATCGTCTCCGGCTTGGCCAACAGCAACGTCAGCACCGCTGCCTACGTGATTCAAGCGGCCGGCACGAGCATCAACTTCTCCCAAGGCTTCTCATCGGTGGCCGGCCTGACGCTGAATGGCAGCACCGTGAACGGAGACGATACGCGATTGCAGTTGACCGACGGCCAGCTTAATCAGGCCGGCAGCGTTTTCTGGAACCAGCCCATCGGGGTCCAGTCGTTCACAACCCAGTTTCTTTTCCAGTTATCGCTGGCGCGAGGGAACGGCTTTACATTCACCATTCAAAACGTTGGCCCGAAGGCGCTCGGCGGAGACTCCGCGGGCCTCGGCTATGCCGGGATCAAGAAGAGCGTCGCCGTCAAGTTCAATTTCTATAACTTCGATGGAGAAGGGAACGATTCGACCGGAGTTTATACCGATGGCGCACTGCCTACGTTGCCGACCATCAACCTGGCTCCAAGCGGAATCGAACTGGCCAGCGGCGATACGATGCAGGTGACGCTTACTTACAACGGCTCCACGCTCACCATGAAGCTTCTCGACCTTGTCACCAAGAAGACATTCAGCATGTCGAAGGCGATCAACATCCCCGCGACTGTGGGAGCAGATAAGGCCTACGTCGGATTTACCGGTGGTACGGGTGGGCTCACAGCCAGCCTGAAGATCCTCACCTGGGTTTACACCGCACAGTAATCCAACCTCATCAAGGTCGCACGAAAAAGGGCATCGATAGCCGGCAGCTCGCTGCCGGCTATTTTCTTGATTGGCGTTGCCACTCGGACCATGTCGCAGTAGCAACTGTTCTCAAGTCAGGCGTTTCTTCGCGTGATCGAACAGGCCTCAGACCGGTTTCGGTCTCCACGCCAGCCACGCCAGCGTTGCGGCCAGCAGGGTCATCACCAGCGGGAAAATCGGATTGTACAGCGCCATGGTGAAGCACAAGATGGTTCCCAGGCCCACTGTGCAGGTAATGATGAGAGCACCGTAGGAAGTCCAGCGCGGCACGAAGGTGAGCAATGCTCCGGCTGTATCCAGGGCTCCGGAAACGTAGCGGAACCATTGTCCCCAGCCGATCGCATCGAAGAATGGAATCGTCCCCATGGTCCCGGTAAGCTTTTCGATTCCGATCCCCAGGAAGGCCAAGCCCACAAGGACCCTGAGAATCCATGTGGTAATGAGGCGCGCTTTGCCAGTCGTCTCTGATGTCATAATTGTCTTCCTAAAAGGTGAAAGGCTGAAGGCTCGACGTGGAGCGCTCATGGATCGCGTTCAGGTTAGCACCCTTGGAACCGGTCAAGAGGGAAACTTCGAACGCCTACCAACGATCTGCCGTTACCTTGTTGAACAAATCGTCACCGCGTATGTGGGGAGATCGATCAATCGTATAGGTGCGGTTTAGATTTAGTTAATAACCTCTACACATAGCAAGTACCCAATGAGCAGACATGCATCGGTCTGCCTAGCCCGAAATGGAATTTCTTGTTACTTCGGATTGGGCAAGAATTGCCTCGATCCGGCCTGATTATGAGCGTTTCATGAGAGTGTTTCTTATTTAAAATCAGTCGTTTAAATACCTATCTCGACTAACTTCCGCCCCCTACTACCCCAATGGTGTTAATCGCCGTAGTGGTTAAGTGTTATTTTGCCCATCTTTGGTTACGGCTAGATTCGACATTAGTCGTAACCAAGACATAGTTTCTGAAGTTACCTCTGCCAATGTCTGCGGCCTCGAAATCTGCAAATTCGAGTCCACAGGGCGCAGCCAGTTCGCGCCTGGACACTCTCATGTAGTTCTCATCGGCAGATTCCAACTTTTCCCACAGGGCAATTGCCTGAGGGGTAGAGGAGACCATGCGGCAACATATCCGAACTTTTACTAATGCAGTAACAAAGAAAGCCGATAGGCCTCCTGTATCGGTGGCTCAAAACGCAGCTATGGATATCACAAATTCGAACTCGCACACCATCATTCAAGGGAGAGCAATGAAGACATTCATTTTCGCAATCGTATCCGTACTGGCGGCTTCAGTCCCAGCGTCAGCCATCACTGTAGTCACGCCTTCAAACGGGGCCCAGGTGCAATCACCCTTCACGTTGACAGCGAGCACAACAACTTGTAGCTCCAAGCCTGCTGTAACCATGGGATATTCCATCGATCATGGCCCCACAACCGTTGTCCCAACATCTTTCACCGTCCAGGTATCTGCCCCTCCGGGAAGCCATATCCTGCATGTAAAATGCTGGGGCGTCCGTGTCCATGACCACCAGCTGCTGAGCCTCACAGTTGCCTCCGGCACCACGCAGCCTCCGGCGGTCGTTATCCCCTCGTTCTCGCCGGCCGGGGGTACATATTCGTCCGCACAGACGGTTTCGCTCTCTACCACCACGACGGGCGCAACCATTTACTATTCCACCGATCCCTCCGCTCCCACCAGCTCCTGGACTCAATACTCCAGCTCAATCTCTGTCGCCTCGTCCACGGCGATGTACGCGATCGCGATGGCCCCTGGCTATTCACAGAGCCCTGTGGCAACGGCGTCTTATACGATCTCTACAGTCACCACTGGCGGCGGTGGTCCAACCATCCCGTCAAATGCCATCGCCGTTGAACAGATTCAAGCCATGCCAAACTGGAAGATGAATCACGATCCCGGCACAATCGGCAATTCTCAAGGCACAATGACCTTGGTGAGCGACCCTTCTTTGAGCGGGCAGGCTGCCAAGTTCAACACCACCTTTGAAGATTGGGGCGGCGAGATTTATTCGCGCTCCTACGCCAACGACCCGAACGCTACCAACTTCCTTTATGACAACTACATCTGGATCGACGCGGGCAGTACAGTCGGCAATCTCGAATTGGACAACAATCAGGTTATGTCCAACGGCTGGACGGTGATCTACGCCTTCCAATGCGCCGGCGATCATAACACCTGGGATTACAGCTCCAATGCTGGAACCCCGCAGCATCCAAACGTCAAATGGCTTCGCTCCAACCAGCCATGCAATCCCGCCGCATGGTCGCCGAACACTTGGCACCATGTCCAAATTAGTACCTCCCGCGACGACGAAGGCAACGTCACGTACCACTCGGTATGGCTCGACGGCGTTGAAGCACCGATCAATCAAACCGTTAACTCCGCATTCGCCATTGGGTGGGAGAAGGGAGACTTGATGACTAACTTCCAGGTCGATGGTGTCGGCCCGAGTGGAGGGTCCGTTCTTTACTCGGATAACATGACCGTCTACCGCTGGTAAGCCGGAAATCAACAAACGGAAACGCTCGCTCCGATTGCTCTGCATGTTTCATCCTTACGAGAGATTTCGTCAGCATGAAACATGCAGAGCGTCGGCGAAGCTTTGTGAGGGCACACCAGTAAAGGGTTGCGCCGGCGCGTGGAGGGCGGCAGAGGCGAACCCGGCCGAGTACGTACGGCCGCCTCGGCAAGCTTTTCAACAACCAAGCTCTCGTATGAAGTCAGTCCGGGAACGGGATCCCGTCGAACTGAAAACTGATGGGTGCAAAACTAAAATCCCTGGCGACCCTTTAAGGGGTGGCCAGGGATTTTTCTTTGCAAAGCAACTCTAACTCCTGAGCTATGAACCTGTGAAGTGCCGATATCACCATCTGGAAATGGTCAGATTATCCAGGTACACTTTGGTGGAACCGCTGGATCCGTGCCCATCGATTTGGAATTGAGT
>JBEKVS010000154.1:0-12888 GCA_049513795.1 Occallatibacter sp.
TGCGGACGCGCCAAAACCGGCCTGCCCGCAAGGTAGCGCTCAATGTCCTCGGCCAGCGTGTCGATCGACGGATACCGGTCCTTCACTCGCGGACGTAGGCACTTCTGCACAATCGTCGCCAGGTCGCCCTGCAGGGCCTGCCGCAAGCGATTTTCCGACAAGCCTCGCCGCGCTGCACCTTCCGCTGTGATCGCAGAGGTCAGCCGCTCCGGCTCCCGCTCCAGGACAGCGCGCTCGATCATCGCCGCAACCGAAGCCTTATTCCCCGGCCGCGTTCCGGCCAGCAATTCGAACAGAACCGCGCCGAGCGCGTAGATGTCGCACGATGTGGTCACTGCCTCGTTGCGCAGTTGCTCCGGGCTGGCGTAAGCAGGCGTGGCCATCACCGTGGTCGTGAAGCGGCTGTCAGCCTGGATCAGTTTCGAAGTCCCAAAGTCCAGCAGCTTCAGGTTGCCATCCGCCGTGACCAGAATGTTCGAAGGTTTCAGATCGAGATGGACCACCAGGTTGCGGTGCGCATAAGCCACCGCATCGCACACGCGCAGAAACAAGCGCAGCCGCTCGGCAATTCCCAGTTTGCGCTCGTCGCAGTAAGTGTCGAGATGCACACCATCCACATACTCCATCACCAGGTAGGGCTGCCCGCTCTCGCTCAACCCGGCGTCCAGCATGCGCGTGATGTTGGGATGGTCAAGCGAAGCCAGAATGTGCTGCTCGCGATGGAAGCGCTCCACAAACTCCGGCCCGGCCGCATGCGGCGCCAGCATCTTCAACGCCGAGCGCTGCAACGCCCCGCCTGCCATTCGCTCCGCCAGGTAGACCGCTCCCACTCCGCCCGTTCCCAGATGGCGAATCAACGTATAAGGCCCAATCTTGCCGCCTGCCGAAGAAGTGAAGATGGAAGAGTCCCGTCCCGTTGAGGTCGACGGCTCCTCCCGGCTCGAAGCCTTCAAGATCTTCAAGGCTCGCCGCCGCAGCCTCTCATCAGGACACTTCTCCGCCATCACCCGCTCGCGATCCGCTTCCGGAGTCGTCTCGGCAAGATGAAACAGCTCCTGCAGCAGCTCCCAGTTCTCGGCGTCCTGTGTCATGGCAGTCACTTTACGTTGGCGCGAAGCGCGGAGAAAGTGCCTCAGATGGAACGGGATCGGAAAATCGCAAAAAGGGATCGCGCGCTCTTGAAAAGGAAGTGAAAGCGCTCAAGCCTCGTGCAGCCGGTCATAAAGCCAACCCCGCACAAAGCGCAGCTCGCGATCCACCGTGGCCTTCGAGGTGTTCAACAACTCCGCTGTCTCTTCAGCAGTGAAACCGAGAAAGAACCGCAGCTCCACCATCCGGCATTTGCGCGCGTCAAGCTTTTCCAGCTCTTCGAGCACGCGGTCCAGGTCCATCATCTCCGCCGGCCGCGCGTCGATCCAGGCCAGGTCCGCATGCAGCGGCACGGGAATGCCTCCATCGCGCTTCTGTCGACCTTCTGAACGCGCCTGGTCCACCAGCACGCGCCGCATCAGGCGTGCCGACAAGCTATAGAAATGTTCGCGGTCTTCAAAGCGCAGGCTGCGCTGCCGGATCAGCTTGAGGAAAAGCTCGTTCACCACGCTGGTCGGTTGCAACAGGTTTTCCGGCCGCTCGCCGCGGAACAGCGCCCCGGCAATCTTTCTCAGTTGTGGATAGACAAGCTCAAACAGGTGCTCAATAGCAGCGGGATCTCCCGCCCGCCAGTCGCGCAAAAGTACAGTAATTTCGCCCGCTTCCGGCATGAAGAGAATCCCTATACCGGCAGTATAGACAATGCGGAGTGTCTTCGCCCGCGCGGCGGATTTGCCCTTTGGAGAGAGCAAGGGCAAGTATGGCCCTGAGAATGTACGAAAGCCGGTCCGGCTTTAGCCGCAGCAGCTCCGCCTTCTGTTCCGACAGTTTTCATTCAAGGTGGCTGGCTCACTTTACTGCGCGAACACTTCCTCTTCCACTTTGACCTTTTCAATCAGCTTCGCCGGGTAATACGCAGTGCGCGTGTACTGCTTCACCATGCGGTTGGTATTGAAGAATGAGCCATTGAAGGCGATCGTGTTCCGCATCAGCCGCGCCCACTTTTCCGGTGCATCGAGATACAAGGGAACCACTGCGGTTTCGAGCTTCTTATAGAGCGAAATCGCTTCGTCTTCGTCGTTTGCGCCGTCTTCAATGGCCCAGCCGGTCATACCTTCAATGCAGCCCTCGATCCACCAGCCGTCCAGAATCGACAGGCTCGGGACACCGTTGAGAGCCGCCTTCATGCCGCTCGTTCCCGAGGCCTCGTAGGGGCGCTTGGGGGTATTCACCCAAACGTCCACACCAGCCGTCAGCACCGCCCCCAGATCCCAGGCGTAGTTTTCCAGGTAGACGATCTTCAGCAGGTTGTTGGAGATTCTCTCTGCATCCGCTACAACTTTCTGGATCAGTGCCTTGCCAGGTTCGTCCTGGGGATGCGCTTTCCCGGCGTAAATGATCTGCAATCCACCCGCCGCATTGGCAATCTCCACCAACCGCTCGGGGTCGGTAAACAGCAGCGTTGCGCGCTTATAGGTCGCCACGCGCCGCGCAAATCCCAGCGTCAGGACCTTCGGATCCAAAACCAGACCGGTGCGCGACCCGACTTCGGCAAGCAGCGATTCCTTGGCGCGTGCGTGAGCAGAAATGATCTCTTTCTCTGCCAGGTCGATGGCGCTGCGCAGGTAAAGATTGTCCCTCCGCCACAGCGGGATGTGATCATCCAGCATATTCTGAATCGGCTCCGAAACCCAGGTGGGCGCGTGCACTCCGTTGGTGATCGCCGCAATGGGAAACTCCGGGAACATGGCCTGCGACACTTTGGCGTGCTGCATGGCCACGCCATTGGCAAAGCGGGAAAACTTCAGCGCCAGCAGCGTCATGTTCAGCATTCCATCGCGATAACAGCCCAGCTTCTCCAGTCGCGCCGTCCGGTCCCCGCCCAGGATGCGAATCGTCTGCTCGGTCGAAAAGCGGTCATGCCCGGCCGGAACCGGCGTGTGCGTGGTGAAAACGCACCTCTGCCGTACCAGGTTCAAATCCGATTCTGTCGGCGCGGCCAGCGGTCCGCCGCCAAGGGTGCTCTCGATCAGCGCCAGCGTCAGCAGCGCCGCGTGTCCCTCGTTCATGTGGTAGACGTTTACACGATGTCCCAGCGCGTTGGCCATGCGCACGCCGCCCATGCCCAGCACAATCTCCTGCTGCAGGCGGTAGTTGGTGTCGCCGCCGTACAGGTGATCGGTCAGCCCGCGATCCCAGCCCGAGTTGCCATCCACGTCCGTGTCCAGCAGATAAATCGGGACAACGTGTCCATAACGCCCCACCAGGTCGTAGCGCCATGCCCGCACCGTCACCACGCGGTCTTCCACGCTCACCGTAATCCGTGCCGCTTCTTCCGTGCAGAACTCCCATGGATTCCACAGCTGCACGTCCTCGGTCTGCACACCGCGTCCATCCAGGTGCTGCTGGAAGTATCCCTTGCGATGCGCCAGCGTGAAGGCCACCAGCGGAACTCCCAGATCCGCTGCCGAGCGCAGCGTGTCGCCGGCAAGCACCCCCAGGCCGCCCGAATACGTCGGCATGGCCGGATTAATTGCGATCTCCATTGAGAAGTACGCCACCACGCCAGCAGTGGGAAACGGTTCATACGTGAATGGCTTGGACGAGGTCGGATGCATCTTTAATGTCTCCAGTGTCTTCGCGGCGCTTCCTTGCAGCAAAGCGACGATGGCAAAAAATCGAATCGCATGGGCAGTCCGGTATTTCGGAGTATCTCTATCCCGCCTGCTTATTAGATTCCTGATTCTAACAACAATTACCAGTTGAAATCGTGGCACAAATGGGGCATGCGTACCTCCTCTGCAAAGCGCCGATTAGTACAAAAGAGTGATAAGCAACGATCATTCTATCGGTAGCAGTTTATTCGCAAGCAGCTTGCATCTCATGAAAGGCCTGCTTGGCGCAGCTAGCGGGAATATTCAGTGACCGACGGCCCAAGTTGAGATGTCTGTTCGACGCAGCCATCTTGAAGACTATTGCAACCGATGAGCGCCGCCGGAAGCGTGGCACAAGTGAATCTGCGGCACAATCCCGGTTTGCCCGGTGTAAAGCTCCGCCAGCCGTTCGGCGAACGCCGCTGCCTCGCCCTGCTCCACCAGGTTGATGGTGCACCCGCCAAACCCTCCGCCCGTCAGCCGCGCGCCAATCAAGCCGGGCAGGTCCTGGGCCAGCTCCACCATTGCGTCGGCCTCTTCGCAACTGGCCTCAAAGTCCTTGCTGTAGCTGGCATGCGCCTCGGCCATCAGGCGACCAAGCTCGGCAAGATCGTGCCTCATCAGCGCTTCGGCCGCGGCCACCGTGCGTGTGTTCTCAGTGATCACATGGCGCGCCCGTTTCAGGGAGTTGGGCGTCATCTCCGCGCCCCATTTCTTCAGATCGTCCAGCGTCGCGTCGCGCAGGAACTTCACTTCCGGGCGATGGCTCGCGATCACTACGCACGCCGCCTCCACTTCCGCCCGGCGGGTCGTATATTCGCCCCCGGCCACCGAGTGCTTCACCATGGTGTTAGCAATCACCAGCGCCACGTTAGGAGGAATAGGAGCAAGCTTGAAGCTCAGATCGCGGCAATCCAGCAGCAGCGCATGATCCTTGGCTCCGTTGGCGGAGATGAACTGATCCATGATGCCGCTCATGGCGCCGACAAACTCGTTTTCCGCCCTCTGGCAAAGCCGCGCCAAGGCGGGCATTGTGTAGTTCGCCCCAATCAGGTTCGTAACCGCCAGCGCCGTCGACACTTCCACCGCAGCCGAACTCGACAATCCCGACCCCAGCGGCACGTCGCCCCACAGGCTCAGGCTGAATCCCGGAATGGCGTGGCCTTCGCCGGCCAGAATCGACAAAACTCCCAGCGGGTAGTCCGTCCAATGCTGGCTGGCTGTCGCCGGCAACTCCGCAGCATCGAAGTAGCGCACTTGCCCGTAGTTTTCCGAGTAGAGTGCAATCTTTCCGTCCGCACGGGGCGAAATTCCCGCCAGCGTGGCGAAGTCGATCGCCGCCGGCATCACAAATCCCTCGGCGTAATCCGTATGCTCCCCGATCAGGTTCACCCGCCCCGGCGCCACATAAATCGCCGGATCCGCTTCAAAGCGGGCCTGGTGCAGCGAACGGAGGATGGCGGCGTCATGCATTGGATTTCACCGGTTAAATTGTTTCAATATAAACCTTCATGTGCCACTGGGAACACTCTCCAGGGGCCAGTACGCGCGACCACTCGCCCATTTTCGCCAGGGAATCAACCGGTGCGGTCGCCGGCTCCAAAGCCACACAATTCTGCTTGGGCCCCGGACGTTCCGGCCATCCCCCATAGCAAAGCCAAAGGCCAAGATACTGCGTCGTTGCCGGATCAAAAACCGCTCGAATGCGAACCCCGGCGCCTGGCCTCTCCAGCGCGCACCAGTTTTCCGTCTTCTTGAGAGGTCCGGCAAACAGCTTGTCCCCAATCTCCGAATCCGCTGCGTCGGCCACGCTCAAATTGATGCGGCCGCCGTCCTCGAGTGTTGCAATCGGCCAGCTTACCGACTCCCCGCCCAGGCCGAGCCGGTTCTTGCCCGAGCCTTCCAGACGAAGCGTCTTGATCGAGTCCGGCAACACAATCCGATCGCCCTCCTCAACCGCGAACAGCGGGTGCGCCACCCACGACCACGGCGCTGAAAAGGATCCCGTGTTGCACACGCGGTAATCCAGGCTTAACTCCCAACCGCTGTCCGATTCGGCCAATGTGACCGTTCGTTCCAGAGCCAGTGGCAGCGAGAAACATTCCCCTCGCAACGTGACCGGCCCCTCTCCAACCCCCATCTGATCACTGTCCCCTGCCCTCTGAAGACTTTCCTGCCATTCCACCCGCCACAAATCTCCGTGATCGGGAATGCGTGCCGTTCCAACACTCGTCTTCACCGCGCAGGCCGCAACTGACGGCAGGCACTCATCCCAGCCGCTGGCATCTCCGGCATCGAAGTCCATGGTTCGCGTACGCGGGCCATAGGGAGCGAGCGGGCTCTGCAGCAGTTCAGTTTCCCCAACCCGGATGGACGCGATTTTTCCGCCCAAATGGGGCAGGATCGTGACGGCACATGTCCCCGCCTGAATGAGAACGTTTTCTTTCGCGAGCGCTCTCGTCTGCACCATCCGGCCCTAATCCCCCACGACTTCTACGCAAGCTGCACTCAGCCGCTCCCATATCCTCGCCAGCCAACTCGCATGCTCCGGCTTCATGAGCACCGACCGCAGGCATGTCACCAGTTCCCGTTGCGATGAACCCGCAGGCCGAAACCAGATTTGCGGCAATTGTACAAGAGCCAAATGTAAACCCCTTGTGGCGCAACCCACAAATATCTTTTGTGTTAACTCCGTGCATCGATTTGGTTCATCTGCCTTCAACTTCCAAACGACGATGTCCAGCTCCGGAAGCCCTCCGGCCAGGGGCTCGAAGCGGGCATCCTCGCGCACACGACGGTCGAGCTCGAGGGCGGCCTTTCTGCTGCTGGCCAGGCCGCGTGCAAATGCTCCCCCGGGCTTCAAAGGCAACAACTCCTGCGTGGCCCACAACGCCACCGCTGCCGCTCCGGCCCGCGAGCACTCCAGGCTTATTTCGCCTAGATGCAGCTCTTTAGATGTGAAATACGTGTAGGGCGAATCGTGTTTGTACAAGCGCCCCACCGCCGGGTCGCGAAACAGCACACAACCACACCCGTACGGCTGCAGCCCGTGCTTGTGCGGATCGATCACCAGCGAATCAGCCTCGGTCGTAGCCAGGTAAGCTCGCCGCGCCGGCTCGTCCAACTCGTCGGCAATCAGCCGAAAATATCCGCCGTAGGCGGCATCCACATGGATTCTGAAACCGTAGCGCTGCTTCAGTCGCAGCACCTCGTCCAACCGATCCACAGCCCCAATCGCAGTTGTTCCCAGCGTGACCACCACTGTTCCGACATCGCCTTTGCGCAGTTCGGTTTCAAGGGCTTCCATGCTCATGCGACCGCAGGAGTCAGCCTCGATATCCGTATATTCCAGCTTCAACACCCCAGAAATGCGGCGATGCGTATAGTGCGCCTGTTCCGACCCCACGATCCGCTTCCCCGGCGCCGTCTGGCCCGCAATCCACAGCGCCTCCAGATTCGCGATCGTCCCGCTTGAAGTCAGATGGCCCAGGCATTCGCTCCACCCAAACATGCCGGCGATTTCCCGGACAGCCTCAATCTCCATCTCCGAGCTCGCCCGTCCGCCATCCCGGGCATGGTTGTTCGGATTGATCGTCATGGCCAGCGCATAGGCCGCCCGCGCCACCGGATGCGGCGGCTTCAGCATCTGCCCTGCATAGAGGGGATGAAAGTACGGGTAGTTGTCTCCCAAACGCCGGGCCACGGCTTCAAGCACCGCGGCCATCTCCCGTGCATCCGACCGGTTCTCAGAATCCGCATCCGCGCCACACTCGGGAAGCCCGGCAAATTCCGACGCAAGCTGCTCCGTGGCAACCCGCAGTAATTCAGGAACGGGATCGTGGCGCATCATGCCCTTCAAAAGCAAAAAAGAGGATTCCTATCGGCTCAGCCCAAGATAAATCATCGCGTTCCACCGCAGTGAGACGGGACTCGGACCGTTCCGAGCCTCGCCATCTACCACTTTCGTAAGCACAAACTGGGGCGGCGTGCCAAGAATTTGTGCCCTTTTTTCCACTGCGATGGTACACTAGCGCCAGCGTTAGAACCGAACAGAGCAACAGCAGCACTCGCCCCAACCAAGCAAGATTCTGCCCGTGGTCGCTCCGATTCCTCCAGCGCAATTCAATACAGGAAATACGATCAAATGGAACAAGGTACTGTGAAGTGGTTTAATGACGCGAAGGGCTTCGGCTTTATCTCGCGTCAGAACGGCGAAGATGTTTTCGTGCATTACTCTGCGATCAACTCCAGTGGTTTCAAGAGTCTGCAAGAAGGTCAAGCCGTGCAGTTCAACGTAGTGAAGGGCCCCAAGGGCTGGCAAGCTGCCGACGTGCAGCCGCTCTAGTCCCACAGGCCGGATTCCGGCAGAATCTAGCTGACAAATCGGAAACAACACACGAGGGCTGGGGTTAACCCCAGCCCTCGTGCTGCGCATGCCGGCGGTCCCGCACACGCCTTTCCCCCGAGCTCTTGGGTCCCAAGACGGCAGGTGACTTGCCTTGCTTGGGCGCGACGGCTGCGTTGGGCGCGTTGCCCAGAATTGCCGCTCCGGAGTAAGCGAGAGGCCCATCCCATGCTGGTATCAGAAAGCCATCCGCGGGATGCGCTGAGGCGTCTGGGTTATTGCTGTGGTGATCGCGAAGCGCGGCCTCGACTTCCTTGAGCGACTCTGCCTGCTCGGCGGGCGTCTGTCGTTCCCAGTAGAGTTCGAATCCTTGCCCGCAGACACTGCACTGCGCCTCTGCCTTCTCATTGCTGCTCTTGCACAGAACCTGCATCGTTTGGTCTCCGCCCGCTTCGTTCGCTTCCCTTGCGGACGAAGGAGAATTTAGCCGCATCGCCACAGCTTTTGCATTCCCATCAAAAAAGATACTTTCACGAGCCGTCACATGCTGGAAGACACACAGGTGCGCCTCCCAAGCGGAGCGGCGCCCCATCTCATGGGCCCCGCTTCCAAAAAAAGAGGCCGGCAGCGATGACCGCACAGGGTGAAGTCGCTGACCGGCATCCGGAAAACCAAGTTGCAAAAGCTCCCAAGCCTGCCCGAAGACTAAGCTCAGGGCCTAAAGTACAGCAGGTGCCATCCTTTCTAAGAGCCCATATAATTTATCTCCCGGCAGGTGCGTCCCGCCATCGGAGCTCAAAGTTGTGTTGCCGGAAAGCCCTCCCTAAAGCCCACCCAGACGAATCAACCTCCAACGACAGTGGAGATTAGAGCGCCCAGCTCGGCGCATTCCCTTGGATTCCCCCTCCGGAACCTGAACTGGCTCCCGTCCATTCCGGGACCAGAAAACTCCCGTTCGGATGGGCGTCCGGCCCTTTGTGGTTCCGATGATGATTGCGCAAGGTGTGCTGAATGTCCCGCATTGCGTCAACCCGCTCTTTTCGCGACTGCCGTTCCCAGAACAAGACGAAACCCTGCCCGCACACGCAACAATGCGCTTCCGCATTTCCCTTCGTGCTCTTGCATAAGACCTGCATAATTGACTGCGCCCTCTGCTCAAGCCCAATCGGCCTCGAAGTGAACATAGCCCGACTCTTGAACCGCTGCCCATGCCTCTTGCGGGGAGTGGGCAAGTCTTTTGCGCCAGACGGGCGTGCCCTCTTCGTGGGATCGATGTCCGGCCGACAAGCTCTGATCACGGCCCCGAACCTGGCGATCTCATCCTTTTTCGGATCTCGCTCCTGGCCTGAATCGACTCCGCTCCCTCGACTTACCGCCCGTTGTCCTTCTATCCTCAACATATCGGCCGCATCCGTTCCTTTCATTTGCGGTCCCACTGGATTCCGACTCGCCATGAGCACGCAGACAATTGCCGTACACCTGCCCGACGGGGCCATTCGCGAAGTGCCTTCGGGTACCACGCCGTTCGATATCGCCAATGCCATCTCTCCGCGCCTGGCGGCGGCTTCCGTAGTTGCCCGCCTCACACCTTTGAACGCAGCGGCAAACGGCATTGGGAATGCCGATGGTGAGTCGGCCGAGGCAGCCATGTACGCGGCTGAAGATTCCGCCGCATCGCGCCTGGTCGACTTATCCACGCCGCTCACCGCCGACACCCGCCTCGAGCTGCTCACGGAAAAGACCCCGGAAGCCTTGAAGGTTGTCCGCCACTCCGCTGCGCATGTGATGGCAACAGCGGTGCTTGAGTTGTTTCCCGAGGTCAAGCTCGGCCACGGCCCGGCAACCGATGCAGGCTTCTTCTACGACTTCTACCGGCCCGCCAACTTCACCCCCGAGGATCTGGCCGCCATTGAGGCCAAAATGAAAGAGGTGGTCGCGCGCGACGAAAAATTCGAGCGCGTCTATGAGCCACGTGAGAGAGCTTTAGAAGATTTCAATCGCGACGGCGACTTCATGAAGACCCATTTCGTGACCAAATTCACCGAGCCAGGGTCGGAAGTCAGTTTCTATCGCAACGGCAGCTTCGTCGACTTCTGCCGCGGTCCTCATGTTCCCTCCACCGGCCGCGTGAAGGCCTTCAAGGTCATGAGCATCTCCGGAGCCTACTGGCTGGGCAACGAGAAAAATCAGCAGCTCCAGCGCATCTATGGAACTGCATTTTTCTCGAAGAAGGATCTCGACGAATATTTGGAGCTGCTGGAAGACGCGAAGCGCCGCGATCACCGCCGCCTGGGCAAGGAACTTGAGCTCTTCACCGTCAATGAGGATGTCGGAGCCGGCCTGCCTCTATGGCTTCCGAAGGGAGCCACGATCCGCCGGCTTCTTGAGGAGTACATTCTCAAGCTCGAGCGCGATGGCGGCTATGAGCACGTTTATACCCCCAGCCTGGCCAAGGTCGATCTCTACATCCGCTCCGGCCACTGGGAGCACTATCACGAAGACATGTTTCCTCCCATGGAGCTGGAAACCGAGCGCATGGTGCTGCGCCCCATGAACTGTCCCCATCACATTCTGATCTACGAGTCGAAGCCGAGAAGCTACCGCGACCTGCCCGTAAGACTCGCCGAACTCGGCACCATGTATCGATACGAGCGCTCGGGCGTGCTGAGCGGCCTCAGCCGGGTGCGCTGCATGACCCTCAACGACGCGCACATCTTCTGCACACCCGAACAGATCAAGCAGGAATTCTCGAGCGTCATGATGCTGGTCGAGAAGGCCTATCGGGATCTGGGCATCACCCGCTACAGCTATCGCCTGTCTTTGCGCGACCCGGCCAACAAGGAGAAGTACGTAGACAACGACGAGATGTGGGCTCTCGGCGAGAGCGTTCTTCGCGAAGCGCTCGATTCGCTTGGACTGCCGTATCGCGAAGCCCGTGGTGAAGCCGCCTTCTACGGTCCCAAGCTCGACATTCAACTCGCCGACGTGATGGGCCATGAAGAGACCTACTCAACCATCCAGGTCGACTTCCACCTGCCCAGCCAGTTTGGATTGGAATACACCGGCGCCGACGGCAAGGCACATCGCCCGGTGATGGTCCATCGCGCCATCGTCAGCACCATGGAGCGCATGGTCTCCTACCTCATCGAGCTGTATGCCGGCGCGTTTCCGCTTTGGCTTGCGCCCGTGCAGGTTGGCCTGGTTCCCATCAGCGAGCGCCACCAGGCGTACGCAGCCAAGGTCGAAACCGAGCTCAAAGCCGCCGGCCTCCGCGTCGAAACCGACAACCGCAACGAAAAGATGAATGCCAAAATCCGCGACTTCGCCAACCAGAAAACGCCCTACATCCTGGTCTTCGGCGACAAGGAGGAAGCCGCCGAATCGGTCAGCGTGCGCACCCGCGGCAAAGGCGACCAGGGCTCCGTGCCGCTGGCCGACTTCGTCAATAAATGCAAGGAATTAGTAACCAGCCGGTCGATGGAACTCTAGCAACTCCGAGCCAATCGGAGGATAATGTCTCCATGGCCACGCAGCCCGCTTTCGACCATCCCGTCTCCGTCGAAGAGTACCTCTCGACGGTCTTCGAGCACGACTGCGAGTACGTCGACGGAGTCATCGAGGAGCGCGATTTGGGCGAGTTCGAGCATTCCTTTTTGCAATTATTTCTGGGCAGCATCTTCGTGAACCATCGTGCTGAGTGGGGCGTCATTGCCGTCACCGAGCAGCGAGTTCAAACCCAGACCGACCACTTTCGCGTTCCTGATCTCACAATTCTCCGCGCCGGCTCACGCTGGGAACGCATCCTCACGCACCCGCCGCTTCTCGTCATCGAGATTCAGTCGCCGGAAGATTCGCTGCGCCGCGTCACCGAGAAGGCAGCGGAGTATCTTGCTTTCGGCATTCAGAATGTTTGGGTCATCGACCCCTACGCACGAGTCGGCTATCGCGCCACAACCGCCGGACTGGAACTGTCCCGATCCGGTGAACTCGCCATCGAAGAGAGCCCAATCCGCATCGTGCTCGCAGATCTCTTCGCCGAGCTAGACCGGGTGTAGAGCAAGCTCGCTACGACTCTCTCTATGCGTTAATGGCCATCCCCTCCACCGCCCCGTAGGCATCCAGCAAACTCTCCGCCAGCGTGGGATGCGCGTGGATGGTGAACATCATTTCCTCGATGGTTCCTTCCAACTCAAGCACGGCGACAGCTTCGGCAATCAGATCCGTCGCGCCTGGCCCGAGAATATGCACGCCCAGAATCTCCCCATACTTGGCGTCGGAGACCACCTTCACAAATCCATCGTGGCTGCCCAGAATGGTGGCCTTCGAGTTGCCCGCAAAGGGGAACTTGCCCACCTTCACTTCATAGCCTTTCTCTTTTGCCTGCGCTTCGGTGAGCCCCACACTTCCGATCTGCGGCTCGGTAAAGGTGCAAGCCGGAATCCGGTCGTGCCGTACGGGACGGTACTTGACCCCGGCAATCTTGGCCACCGCCACCATGCCGCTCATCATGCCCACGTGCGCTAGTTGCGGCAGTCCCGCGACTATATCGCCAATGGCAAACACGCCTGGCTCGGCCGTCTGCTGCGCCTCATCGACCTTCACGAATCCACGCTCCAGCACGACCTTCGTCTTGTCGAGGCCTAAGTCCGAGCTTCTAGGCGCGCGTCCAACGGCCACCAGCACTTTTTCCGCCTCTTTCATCTGCGCTTTCCCGTTCGCATCCGTATACGCGACCTTCACGCCCGTTTCGGTTTTCTCCACCGTCTCGACCCGCGCGCCGGTGTTCACGTCGATGCCACG